>NZ_JAERLZ010000006.1:0-187752 GCF_018256175.1 Gluconobacter sp. Dm-44
TTATTGAACGTTTTCCATTCTATGGAAAAAGAAATTTTAGAACAAAAAAAACAAATTTCTAAAGAAATATCATTCGTGATAATATCTTGTATTGCAAATTTATTTCCTAACTTATATGAAAAATATGGAGAAAAAGATTCTGAAATAATTTTCCAAAAAATATACCCATTTATAAATAAAAATTCTTATGTAAATTTAAGCTGTTCTAAACAATTTTTCTTTAAAATAGAAGAATTGGTACCAGAATCTTTCAAAGAAACAATAAACCTTAACATTGACGAGGCAATGAAAAATGGGGAATTCAGTATTGTTTGGGATACGGGATCATTATCTCGGAATTCCAGTAAATATATAGAAAAAATAATTTCTGAGATATTATGTTTTAATAAGGAGCGAAAGGAAGAAAATGCTAGAGAAAGATAAAGACGATTTCGATCTCGAGAAAGAAGATTTTTTATCTTCCGATAGTTTTGAGGTTAAATTCCCTAATGATTTAGAAGCGATTTACGACGTTCCGGTTGCCGTTAGTGTAGTCTTGGGTAGAGCTGCAATGCCTATAAATAAGCTACTCAGGCTAGGACGTGGGGCTGTTGTTGAGTTGGATCGCAAAATTGGCGATCCCATAGATATACTGGTTAATAATCGTTTGATAGCAAGAGGAGAGGTTGTCATGGTCGATGAAACGCGCCTGGGAGTTACAATGACTGAAATCGTAAAGTCTGAAAAATAGTATTTATATTATTGTATTGTTGGGAGACTAAGAAGAGAAATGAATGGTATTTATAATAGTTTTTCTTCTGCCATGGAAGGAATGCTGAAGTCATTTAATTTTTCTTCGAATGGTTCATCGATCAAGAGGTTTTCCCCTGGATCTGATGTGGGGCTTGCGCTCTTAGTGGCGGCATTGCTTTCAATACTTGTCTTGCCACTTCCTACATTCATTCTGGATATCGGACTATCTCTCTCCGTTACGTTATCTATATTAATTTTGATGGTAGCCTTGTTTCTGAATAGGCCTTTAGATTTTACATCTTTTCCAACTTTATTATTGCTAACAACATTGCTGCGCCTTTCTTTGGAAGTCGCAACAACGCGTTTAATATTGAGTCACGGTTATCTGGGGGCTTATGCTGCAGGTCATGTTGTTGCAGCGTTCGGTGGCTTTCTTATGGGGGGCGATGTAGTTATCGGGGCTATATTATTTTCCATACTTTTAGTTGTTAATTTTATGGTTATTACTAAAGGATCTGGAAGAATTGCTGAAGTTGCGGCTAGGTTTTCTTTGGATTCAATGCCCGGCAAACAAATGGCTATTGACGCAGAATTATCTTCTGGGACAATTAACGATGTTATTGCTAGAAAAAAACGAAAAGAACTTGAAGAAGAAAGTGGATTTTATGGTGCAATGGATGGAGCAGCAAAGTTCGTACGTGGAGATGCGATCGCTAGCTTAATAATAACAGCAATTAATATCATTGGCGGGTTAACAATAGGTATTGTTCGTCATGGGATGTCGATCTCAGATGCGGCGACAGCGTTTACAACACTAACGATAGGTGATGGGCTTGTCTCTCAGATACCAGCCCTTTTAGTCTCTACAGCTTCGGGTATTGTTGTTACAAAAGGAGGAACTGAAGGAGGGGCAGATGTTGCGTTAGTGAGGCAACTGGGAGGAAATCCTAAGCCACTTGCTTTAGCGGCCGGTTGTTCTTTGGTTTTAGGTATGATGCCCGGACTGCCAACTTTCCCGTTTTTTTTTCTAGCTGTTTTATCTGCTGCGGCAGCTTGTTTCAGGCATTATGCACCAATTTCTAATAAAGATGATGAAGGTGATTCAATCGCGGTCCCTGAAAATAATATTCCCACTGATGCGCCGATTTCGGATAGTCTTAAGGTTGACTTGTTGAGACTAGAATTAGGATTTAACTTGTTGGCCGTAGCAAATGGAGATGCTGCTCGTCTGACTGAAAAAATTAAAGTGCTACGCAGAACAATTGCTAGTGATATGGGGTTTGTACTGCCGCCGGTTCGTATTCAAGATAACTTAATTTTGCCGCCTGATTGTTATTCAATTTGTATCAAAGAAATTGAAGTGGGACGAGGGGAAGTTAGGCTTAACAAGCTTCTGGCCATGAATCCTCAGGGGGGGGAGCCTAATATTGAGGGCGAAAAAACTAGAGAACCTGCCTTTGGTCTCCCAGCATTATGGATAGATCAGAATTTGCGTGAAAATGCCATAGTACGTGGATATACCGTTGTAGATCCGGCTAGTGTTATTATTACTCATTTAACTGAGTTAGTTAAAGAAAATATGGCCGAGCTTTTGTCATACGCAGAAACACAGAAATTATTGGATGGTATGCCTAGAGACCAGCAGAAGTTGGTTGTAGATTTGATTCCGTCGCAGGTTTCTGTAGGAATTTTACAAAGAATACTACAGTCCCTTCTTGATGAGAAAGTTTCTATCAGAGATTTAACAGGGATTTTGGAGGCGGTCCAGGAGGGATATAGTTTAGGTTTCAAAACGGTTACCTCATTGGTTGCACATGTTCGCATTAGACTGGCTCGTCAAATTAGTTCTTCGATGATTAATGCTCAGGGGTGTATCCCAATTTTGACTCTTAGTCCCGAATGGGAGCTTTCTGCTTATGAAAGTTTGTCTAATTCGACTGAAGAAAAGCAAATTAATTTTTCTCCTTCTCAAATGCAAAAATTTGTTTCAGCTTTAAAGTATTCTATAGAATCTTCTTCTAGGGAAGGAGTTATTCCAGTTATATTGACTTCTCGTAATCTTCGTCTTCCGCTAAGAAGAATAGTAGAGCGCGTTCAACCTTCTATAAGTGTGTTATCTCAAGACGAGATTTTTCCAAGAATTAAAATAATCAATATTGGATTGATATCGTAATATTTTTTACTCTATTAAATTCGAGATTTTACTGATTGGAATTGGAGGATAATGGTGGTAGGAAGTGCAATAGTTGCGAAAAAGTCTGTTGAGAGCTTGTTGTAGCTGGACGCAACGCGGTGCCAAGTCCTTGATGTGTCTGAACATGATCTCTATACGGTCGAGCCGTTTTTAGTCGCGCTTGTCTTATTTGACGGCTCTGTTATGGGATTTTCGGTCCGGAATGCAGACTTGATCTCGCCCTCCTTTTTCCTTGCAAGGGTCCCTGAACCAGTCGACGTTATAGCTTATAGCTTATAGCTTATAGCTTATAGCTTATAGCTTATAGCTTATAGCTTATAGCTTATAGCTTATAGCCATTGGGCGTGCAGCGAATCATTCAGCCGAACAGTGGCTTCGATATAATCACTAATCTGGCCTGAGGTCATGAATAAGATCAAAGGACGGCCTTTTGCATCGGTAATGGTGTGAAAGTTGCTGTTCATGCTGTCTTTTGTGTTCCCAATCAGGCGGCCTCACCCTTCTCTTTACCCACAGGCTTGAAATCGTGCAGTGCGCTTTCAGATTGGTTGCGTCAATCATCATCGGTCTTTGACTGATTCAAAACCTGGGACGGCAGTCAGACGACCTCCTATCATCCGCAGAAGGATATTTGTATCATCTACCGCTTCTAGCGATTGTTAGGCGTCTTAGGTTGAACGTATCTCCGGCGAACATCACACACCAGAGTGGCCGTTCGGATTAACAAAGATGATCCCGCGTAACACTTACTAATCATCAACGTGCGGTCTGTCGCGACGCTTGAGGGAAAGGGCCGTAGATGGCCCTTCTGGTTCTCCCCTAGCCATTACAGGCCGTTTGTCTTCAGTCTTTTCACCGAGCCTAAATCAGTTTTCTAAAATCAATGCGGCCTTAGCCTGAGCGTTGAATGTTTTTCTCAAGGAAGTGTGCGGTCATCATATCTCTTCCTCTGCTAGAAAGCGGGAATCTGTTAAACTGCTTATTAATACGAAAGTGTTTTTTTGCGGCATTTGGATTGATATGACGTCAATTATGAAAATTCATTTTGTTGCGTCTCCTAGTGATTCTGCCCAGCTAGCTTTAGAGCGCCTTTCACAGAAGTATGGGAATGCCCCGCTTCAGAACGCAGATTTTGTCGTTTGTCTGGGGGGGGATGGATTTATGCTTGAAGCGCTTCACAAGGTTCTGGACAGCCGCACTGCCATTTACGGTATGAACTACGGCACGGTTGGTTTTTTGATGAATGCCGCTAATGAGGTGGATCTTTTGCGTCGTTTAGCAAATGCCCAGCCCTCGGTTCTTCATCCATTGCATATGACGGCGACGACTTCCACGGGGATCGTCAGGAGCGCATTGGCGTTCAATGACGTTTTTCTTTTCAGGCAAACGAGACAAACATCGCGTATAAAAATTGAAATTGACGGTCGGGTGCGTCTTGAAGAACTGATTTGCGATGGAATTATTGTTTCCACTCCGGCGGGGTCTACAGCTTATAATCTTTCAGCTCATGGACCTATTGTTCCTTTGAGCTCCAATATTCTTCCTTTAACGCCAATCTCCGCTTTTCGTCCTCGTCGCTGGAGAGGGGCACTTTTGCCCTCCAGTGCTGTGGTGAAGCTGACGCTTCTGGATACGGAGAAGAGAGCGACAGCAGCCGTGGCGGATTTTACGGAAATTCGTGATGTGGCAGAAGTTGTGGTTCGTGAAGACCGCACCCGCAGAGCCACGATCCTGTTCGATCCGGATCATGGCCTTTCGGAGCGGATTATCGCCGAACAGTTCGTGGCATAAGCTTATACGACGGGAGTGAGGAGTGTTCCGTCGGTGAAATAGGCAATTACATTATTCACAACCAGATTGCCCATGGCTGTTCTGGTTTCGATTGTTGCCGATGCCTGATGAGCTTGCAGAACGGTATTCGTGAGCGCAAAAAAAGCCGGGTTTATGTCAGGTTCATTCTGAAAAACGTCCAATCCTGCGCCAGCAATGCGCTTTTCTTTCAAGGCCTCCAGAAGGACGTTTTCGTCCACGACTGTACCTCGGGCAATATTGATCAGGAAACCGTCTTTTCCCAGCGCCGTCAGGATATCGTTATTGATCATGTTTGCGGAGCGTGCTCCTCCGGACACTGCGAGTATCAGGACATCGCACCATTCTGCCAAGCTTTTCAGGTCAGGCTCGAAGCGGTAGGGCGTGTCAGGCTTTGCATGAGAGTTGAAATAGGCAACCTCCATGTCAAAGGCTGAGATACGCTTGGCAATGGCCTGTCCTATGTGACCGAACCCTGCAATCCCGACCCGTTTTTTTGTCAGGCTGCGGCTTAGCGGGAGGGGAGAATGAGGCCAGCTTCCCGCCCGGACGAAGCGGTCATTATTCACGACATCCCGCATTACGGTCATCATCAGGACGACGGCCATATCGGCCACATCTTCTGTCAGGGTATTCTGGGTCGTCGCAACGCGGATATTCCGGCGTTTTGCTTCCTGCAGGTCAATGCGATCGGTGCCTACGCCATTCACCGAAATGACCTCCAGATTGGGCAGCGCGTTCATGATTTCGGCTGGAACTCCGGAGGCGCCTCCAGTCGTGATGCCGCGGATGCGCGGAGCGAAGCGCTGTAGATCTTCGGGTGTGGTGTAGGGATGGAGTTCAAAAGATTGCTCCAGCCGCTCTCTCATAAATGGAAGAATGGGATCAATCGTCAGAATGCCGGGCTTGGATGACATGAAGTTCTCCATTACTGATTTATGGGGGCGTCACTCTTTGGTGCGTCGTCCGAGAGTTGCGTTTGCGAGCGCGGCACAGGCAGCCTCAACGTCTTCCCATGTTCTGACGAAGCCTTCGTCAGGTCCATAATAGGGATCAATAACGTCCTGTCCCATGCGGGTCGGAATATGATCCAGCATGAGCGAAAGGTGCGATTTTGAAGCGCGGGGCTGCATTTTCTTAAGGGCTGTCAGATGGGAGCGATCCAGAGCGATGATATGATCAAAGCGGCTGAAATCATCTACCGTGACAAGGCGTGAGCGGAGTGTTGAAGCGTCCAGACCTTGTCGGGACGCGATGACGCATGCGCGCGGATCCGGTGCTTCGCCCAGATTCCACCGTCCGGTGGCGGCAGAATCAATATCCAGTTCCAGCCCTCGTTCGCGCGCTTCCCGGCGCATGGCCAGTTCGGCCAGAGGAGATCGACAGATATTGCCTGTGCAGACAAAAAGGAAACTACTCATGCGCCTGTTAGCCAAATGAAAAATGCCATGGTGAAGATGGAGGATAACGTTCCGAAGAACAGAACGGATGCAATTTCACGTTCCAGAACATGATATCGCATGGCGAGGATAACATTGATGGATGCGCTGGGAATGGCCATCGTCAGGACACTCTCCTGAAGCGCAGGTAAGGGCAGATGCCATGCGCGGGCCAAGGCATAGATGATACCGGGAATGACAACGTTCCGGACACTGACAATGACACCGACAAGAGGACTGAACTTCACTTGGCGGGTAAAAAGAACCACACCTGAGGCAAAGAGCGCCGCACCGCCTGTCGCCCGTCCAAGAAGCTGGAGAGAGCCTTTGAGGAACTGCGGCAGGAACGCACCTGCGCTGACCAGAACAAGCGCCATCATGGGCACCCAGACCACAGGTTCGCGGCAGGAATGGATTAGATGTCCAAACAATTCGCGGACGTCACTACGCGACTGGTTGTTATTTCCGACGCGGTGATTTGTGCCACGATCATGCCCCATCAGGATCAATGTGATCGGGAGCTGCACCAGATTCATCGCCAAAGATGCGATCGAAATCGGCACGGAACTCGCGGGCCCAAAAATCTGGCCCAGAACAGGAATACCAATGAAGGGAACGGACGGACCGGTGATGGTCATCGCGATCAGTGCTGCTTCTCCAAGGCGGCGTTTGAGCAGGCCGCGCAGGATGGCAAAGATCAACCCATAGCCACCAATCATGGCCAGCAGGATGAGCGCCGCGACTGGCCCTGCAGCCAGAACCTGACCGCGCGGCGTACTCAGGATGGAAACCAGCAACTCCAGAGGGAGCGCATACAGCATGACCAGACGTGTGAGAACACCTGCCTGCTGGGCGTCAAAATCTTTTCTGTATGCCGCGAAATAGCCAAAGCCCAATGTCACGAGAATCGGGAGAATGGACTGAACGATCGTCAGCAGCAGGGCAGGCGAATTCGTCATAAATGACCCATAAAAACAGAAATCCGGTCAGGAAAAGATCACCTTTCGTAACGGTCACCCTCACATTCGTCTATCCCCACAGCAGATGACAGTTGACCAAAGCCACGGAGAATGGCTTTGTGGAGTGATCTTGTCCTCTTTCTATCGGTGCCAGCTTACGTGATGCAATCCATACTCGATACGTTGTGGGGTCTGATCCTGGGCCTGCTGGGCGTTGTGGTGGCCGGCGTGGCGATCATCGAGGTCATGGCCCGTTCCGTGCTGAGCAGCCTAGGAATACAGGGACAGATCCAGACTGTTCTGCTGTTTCTGCTGCTGGGTGGGCTGATTCTCGGGGCGTTCAGAGTTTTCGGAAAACTGTTTGCCGTTCTGCTGGTCGCTGCGTTTTCCGTCTATTTCGTACATGTCGTCTTCGGCGTTCTGAGCGATGCGCTCATCCCGGTTCAGACATCGAGCGCGACGACCGATATCTGAACGCCGCCAATTGCGGACCAGTCAGTCCGCTGGCGTCTGGATGATGCGGATCAGCGTCTCCACGATTTCGGGATCGGCGAGGGTGGACAGATCGCCAAATCCTTCAGTCTCGCCACAGGCAATCTTGCGCAGCAGACGGCGAACGCTTTTTCCGGAACGGGTCTTGGGCAGATCCGGCACGACATGGATGCGCTCGGGCGCCGCATAGCGACCCACTTTCGAAGTAATCGCTTTTGCAGCCCGGACATGAAGATCGTCGGGAGCGTTGTCGCGCGGGACGACGTAAACGACAATTCCCTGTCCTTTGAGATCATGCGGGATCCCGATTGCTGCACTCTCCGCGATGGTCACTTCAGTCGCCAGTGCATCTTCGATTTCAGCAGAGCCGATCCGGTGTCCCGAGACATTGATGACGTCATCCACCCGCCCGGTAATCCAGTAATATCCATCTTCATCACGACGCGCGCCGTCACCCGTGAAATAATATCCGGCATAGGGCTGAAGATAGGTGCGCTCGAAAAGACCGTCATCGTTCCAGATGGAGAGCGCGCGGCCGGGCCACGATCCCTTGAGGCAAAGTACGCCTTCTGTGGCTCCTTCGCGAGGGACGCCCTGTTCGTTCAGAAGAACCGGATGCACGCCGGGGAGGGGGAGCGTTGCTGAGGCAGGCTTTTCACGAACGGCCCCCGGTACGGGAGAAATCATGATGCCGCCGCTTTCCGTCTGCCACCAGGTGTCAACGAAAGCGCAGCGCCCGCCCCCGACATGATCGTTGAACCAGGACCAGGCTTCCTGACTTATGGGCTCCCCCACAGTTCCCAGAACGCGCAGAGAAGACAGGTCATAACGCTGCACGACCTCATCGCCTTCCCGCATGAGCGCACGAATGGCGGTTGGAGACGTGTAGAAGGTCGTCACCTTGTGATCCTGGATCACATTCCACCAGCGCCCCGGCCCCGGATAGGACGGCATTCCCTCGAATAGCAGAACCGTACCGCCGTTCAGAAGAGGGCCATAAACTCCGTAAGTGTGCCCCGTGATCCAGCCAATATCGGCCGTGCACCAGAAGATGTCTCCGTCCTGATGATCAAACACCAGTTCATGGGTGTAGGACGCCCAGACCAGATATCCACCCGTTCCATGAACGATACCTTTGGGTTTGCCGGTACTGCCCGACGTGTAAAGCAGGAAAAGCGGAGCCGAGGCGGGCATGCTCTGAGGCGCGCAATCTGAGGCGGCCTTGTCCAGAAGGGGTGCAAGCCATCTGTCGCGCTCAGGCTTCATACCTATCTCGTCGTCCGTCACGCCCACGACCAGAACAGTGTTGACGGCAAGGGTGTCCGGCCGGAGGTCAAGCGCCGCATCCAGTGTGGCCTTGAACGGAATTCTTTTAGGGCCCCGCCGCCCAACATTGGCCGTGATCACCAGAACCGCCCCGCTGTCAGCCAGTCTGTCCGCGATCGCCTCTGGAGAAAACCCGCCGAAAAGAACCACATGGATCGCGCCGATCCGTGCACAGGCGAGCATGGCGATCAGGCCTTCGGGAACGGAAGGCAGGTGAATGGCAACCCGATCCCCCGCCTGAATGCCCTGCTGCCGCAGGACGTTCGCTATCCGGCAGACATGTTCATGAAGGGTTTTATACGTAAAGGTCAGGACGCGCCCGGCGTCCTCAGCCTGCCAGATCAGGGCTTTCTGATCGCCGCGGGTTTCGAGGTGGCGGTCCAGGCAATTGACGCTTGCATTGAGCGTTCCACCGGGAAACCAGCCCTGCTGTTCGCTCTGGGCGTGCGTCGGCACGGTGTTCCAAGACAGTCTTTCGCTTTCGCGCATCCAGTAAAGCTCAGGCCCGGCAGTCGCCCGTTCCACCAGAGCGTTATAATCCGTCGGTGTCAGGCGGAATGAATGAGAGTGAGGAGAGGAGGGCATAAACCTGAAACCTTACGCACAAAAAGCAGACGCCACAGAGCAGACTGCTGTTATATATTTGGCTTGCAGGTTCTGAAACAGAGAGAATTTCTGTCTTCTTGCAGAAAAGCTCCGCAAGGGATTGGTGGTGTCCGCGAGAGGATTCGAACCTCCGGCCCCAGGATTCTTACCACTTCGGTTTTCACCGCCATGCTGCGAAGCATGTTCGTGGTCTGGACTGTCTCTTCACCACAACTGCGAAAAACACAGTCAAGGTGTTGCCCGTACAGTCTCTACACCTTCGTTCCAGCGCACCGGAACGCTTGGCTCGGGATTGGCACGATCAAGACGATCAGAGCGTTCCCCGAATTTGAGCAAATCCACCATGCGGTTTCCCCTCATGGCGCCCAATTCAAACCTTAGGAATCCTGTGCTCTATCCTGCTGAGCTACGCGGACAAACCATCTCGCTGATATCGCGGTTATGCTGTCTCTGCAACCATGCCTGTATCATATTCTAAGGAGAGAGAAATCACGGATGCTCTGCATCAGGAGAAGCCGGAGAATCCGAACTGTCACATCCGCGATGCGCAGGTAAGGAGAAAGTGGCAGGGTTTGTTTAGGCTATTTAAACCTTTTGCGGGTATTCTTGGAGGCGGTGCTTCTGCTACGGCACTTGCAGTGCACTTCTTTCCTGCCAAGGGGGAGGAGGGCTGTTTTTCGGGTAGCACCAAATCCTGAGTAGGATAGAGCGTATTCGCCTCTGGCATCCTACATATATATCTCTTGAGTGGGGGTTTTGCGGGTTTGACAGAGTTGAGAATGGCCATGATCTGCGTTGCTTGCGACGATATATTGAAGCGGTTTGATGGTTCTGTGCTTTCGGCAATGGGGCGCTGACCGTGGGGATAATGAAGATGATGGACAGTTCAGCCCGTCATGTCCGCGAAGCTGACCCAACCCTCCTGCGTCTGAAACTGATCGGGCAGATGGAGGCGAAAACTCTTACGGGAGGGAGTGTTCTTCCTGTGGGGGGCAAGACGCGGGCGCTCTTGGCCATTCTTGCTCTTGCTGACCGAAAACCTGTCCTGCGATCCCGGCTGGCGGAACTTCTGTGGAGCCAGCGCCCTGAAGACATGGCCCGTGCTTCTCTCCGGCAGGAAATACATCGTCTTCTCGACGCGTTAAGTCCGCTGGGTGTGGAGGTCATCGACGTTCAGAGGCATTCTCTTGCCCTCAAGCCTGCGTTGACGTCTGTGGACGCTGAAAGGCTTCTAACAGCCAGTCTTCGAACGATCGACAGTGTAGCCCTGCCAAGCGAACCTCTGCTCGGCGAACTGGTAGGTGTGGATCCCGCGCTTGATGAGTGGATCGGCCAGCAAAGGGAGCGCCTTACGACTCATCTTCGGCAGCTTTATGAAAGTGCTGTCCGAGAATTGACGGATCCGGATCAGGTTGAAGAAATAGCCGAACGCCTTCTGAGGTTCGATAGCCTCAACGAAGTTGCCTGGCGCGCGAGAGTACAGACGGCTCTTCATCGTGGGGATCAGGCACGGGCAGCGGCACTTGCCGAGCAGATGATCTGTATTTTTGGAAGTGTCGAGGGGCATAATTTTGCTCCCGCAACACAGACGCTGCTCAATGGTATCGGGGCTGAAAACTCCAGTAGTGAACACCTGAAGATATCGTCCCAGCCGACGCTGCTCCCGTCCGGTTCGGATGCGCTTTTTTCTGTTGCCATGCAGCGGTCAGACCCGATGCTGACATTGCCGCCGCATTACGCTTCCTCCCATTTCCCCGAAGCAGAATTGCGTAAGATCTCGCTGGTTTTTCTGGCTCCCTCCTGTGCCGATGAGAGCCTTGTGCGGCATGGACAGACTTTTCGGGACCAACTGGAACTCATGTTTGTAAGCATGGGAACCTTCGATATTATTTCCCCTCCCGATACTCCTCCTTCTGATTCCATCAATGCCGCGATGGCGTACCAGGCGCTCGGTGCAGACTATATCATCTCCGGCAATCTGCGGGCCGGGGCAGATGGTGCTGACAGCCGCCTCATTCTTCGTGTGCTAGATGTGCGACGGGGTGGTGTCATCATCTGGGGAACGCATTATGACTTTCCGTCATCTGCGCCCGAAAAGGCCCAAAACAGCATCATGGCCCCCGCGCAGGCCATGCAGTGGAGTATTTTCGTTGCGGAAGCCCGACGTATTGCGGGGCGCCCGGACAACGAACTGTCTCCATTAGGAATGGCCCTAAGAGCTTTCACACTGCTTTTAAGGCACGATTTTTCGCTCTTCGACAGGATCGATTCTCTCCTGGAGCGTGCTGTAGATTGTGAAAAGGATGATGGGACGATCGCTCTTATTGACGCGATGTATTGCTATATCCGTTTTCAGAACGAATGGGGTCCGGAAGCTGATTCCATCTTTGCTCGTGGGCTGCGAAGTGTGCGTGCAGCTATTTTGCTGATGCCTGATTTACATGCGGTCGAAGTCCTGTTGGCCGCATATCTCATGTATGATCCTGCCAAGCACGGTATGGCTGTATCGATTGTTCAGGATGCAATCGGGAGCATTGTTCGCAATGACAGCAATCACCAGGACTCTCCAGATGCTCTGATGGCTGGCGTCGTTATGAATCTTTTGCGGGGAGAAACAAAATCCGCCACCCGTAGCGTGAAGATTCTTTTGGAAAACGGATGCCGTTCTCAGTTCCTTGAACTTTTGCGCCCTGTTTTCATGATGATCCTGTTATTGGGCGAAGAGTATCAGGACGTCATCTCCATGGGGCGACTGATGTCTGGCCTGTATCCATCCTATCCGAGCGCTCTGGTGTACTACCTTGTTGCGTTGCTTCAGGTAGGGGGGGCAGCGGAAGAGGTCCATCAGGTCTGTCGTCATCTTCTGCGTCTGGTGCCTGACCTGACGATTTCCAGAGTTGTCAGCCGCTTTGCATTTGCAAAACCTGCACAGCAGGCGAGGCTGACTGAGGTGCTGGGGCAGACAGGTATGGCCGCAGAATAGCAACATCTTCCTTCAGGCGCTTGGCCTTGCGACGTCGGCGCGATATGAACACTCAAGAAGTTGCCGGCTACAGGCCTCGCCAGTCTGTATCCTTGCTTGTGACCGGCCCTGGCGCGGCCCGCAGGACCACCCATGATGTCTCGCATCCAGTTGACCGTTCTTCGATCCTTCCCCCGACCAGCGGCCCGCTTCGCCCTTGGATGTCTGGCTCTTACCGCGCTTTCCGCATGCGGTGGTGGACGTGATCCCAGTACCCTGACTGCTCCGCGCAACCATCTTCTGGGCGTGGACCGTGGCGCTGAAGGCGGTGCCGACGAGCTTCGTGGCGGGGTCAATGCCTATCTGTGGCGCGGCGCGATTGATACGCTGTCGTTCATGCCGCTGGCGTCCGCCGATGCCGTGGGTGGCGTCATTCTGACGGACTGGTACCAGCCTTCCGCCACTCAGAATGAGCGCTTCAAAATTGCGGCTTATGTTCTGGACCGCCGCCTGCGTTCGGATGCTCTGCGGGTTTCCGTCTTCCGGCAGGTTCTTCAGGATGGGCAGTGGGAAGATACCCCTGTTTCTGCAACGACAACCTCCGATATTACCACCCGTATTCTGACGCGTGCGCGTCAGCTGCGCGCTGAAAATGGCGAGCGGGACAACTGAGCCAGACATGAACGATACCCCAGCCCCCGCATTCGATTTCCAGAACCGCGAACCCTTCTGGCAGAACGAATGGAAGCGCCGGAACACTTTTGCCGTTCCTGATGTTCCTCCGGCCGACCGCCCGAAATATTATGTGCTGGAGATGTTTCCGTATCCGTCCGGACAGCTTCATGTCGGACATGTGCGGAACTACACGCTCGGGGACGTGGTGGCGCGTTACAAGCGGGCCCGCGGATTTGCGGTTATGCATCCGATGGGCTGGGATGCATTTGGCCTTCCGGCGGAAAATGCGGCCCGTGAGCGGAATGTTCATCCCGGCAAATGGACGATGGACAACATCGCAGCCATGCGCGGCACACTCCAGCGTCTTGGTTTCTCGCTGGACTGGGATCGTGAGATCGCAACCTGCCTCCCCGAATATTACGGCAAACAGCAGAAACTGTTCGTCGATATGCTGGCGGCTGGGTTGGTTGAGCGCCGGGACTCTCTGGTCAATTGGGATCCGGTCGATGAGACGGTTCTTGCGAACGAGCAGGTCGTCGACGGACGTGGCTGGCGCTCGGGGGCTCTGATCGAGAAAAAGAAGCTTTCCCAGTGGTTCCTGAAGATTACGAAATTTGCCCAGCCGCTGCTGGATGATCTCAAGACGCTGGATCGCTGGCCCGAGCGCGTCCGCACGATGCAGGAGCGCTGGATCGGACGGTCCGAAGGCGCACGGGTGCGCTTTGCTCTCCATCAGGCTCCTGTGGGCTATGATGCGGATCTGGACAGTATCGAAGTCTTCACGACGCGCCCTGATACGCTGTTCGGTCTCAGCTTCGTCGGGATTTCGGCGGAGCATCCTCTGGCGCGCAAGGTTGCCGAGAGCAACCCGCAGGCCGCTGCGTTTATTGAAGAATGTCGTCGTCTCGGAACGTCGGAAGAAGTCATCGAAGCTGCGGAAAAACGCGGTTTTGATACCGGACTGCGCGTTGCCAATCCGCTCGATCCTGAAAAGACCGCTCCTGTCTGGATCGCCAATTTCGTGCTGATGGATTACGGTACCGGCGCTGTTTTCGGGTGTCCCTGTGGCGATCAGCGCGACCTTGATTTTGCCCGTAAATACGATCTGCCGGTTCCGCAGGTCCTGCTGCCTGCGGGACAGGATGCTGAAACTTTCGTTCTGGGCAAAAAGGCCGTTTCGGGCGATGCAACCCTGTTCAATTCAGGCTTTCTGGATGGACTGGATCCCGCGACTGCCCGCACGAAGGTGATCGAGCGGCTCGAAGGTCTGGGGGCAGGAAAAGGCGTCGTGAACTGGCGCCTGCGCGACTGGGGCATCTCTCGTCAGCGCTACTGGGGCTGCCCGATCCCCATCATTCACTGCGAGACCTGTGGTCCGGTTCCTGTTCCCGACGATCAGCTTCCCGTTATCCTGCCGGAAGACGTGACCTTTGACCGACCCGGGAATCCGCTCGACCATCACCCGACCTGGAAGCATGTAAACTGCCCGCATTGCGGAAAGGCAGCTGTCCGGGAAACCGATACCTTCGACACCTTTGTTGACAGTTCCTGGTATTTCGCCCGCTTCACCAGTCCTCATGCCGAGACCCCGACGGTCCCGGCGGCAGCGAATGGCTGGCTTCCCGTTGATCAGTATATCGGCGGTATCGAGCACGCGATCCTTCATCTGCTTTATGCACGCTTCTTCACCCGAGCCATGCATGAAACCGGCCATCTGGATGTGGACGAACCGTTTGCCGGTCTTTTCACTCAGGGCATGGTGACGCATGAGAGCTACCGTGACGAGAGCGGTTGGCTTTATCCCGAAGAAGTCGAGCGTCGTGGTGACACGGTTGTGCGTCGGGACACGGGAGCGCCGGTACAGATCGGCCGTTCCGAAAAAATGTCCAAATCCAAGCGCAACACGGTGTCGCCCGTCGACATCATTGAGCATTATGGTGCCGACACGGCCCGCTGGTTCGTCCTGTCCGATAGTCCGCCCGAAAGGGATATGGAATGGACGGCCTCCGGCGTGGCAGCTTCTGCCCGCTTCGGCCAGAGGCTGCATCGGTTGGTTGCATCGGTTGCAAGCCGTGATGCTGCCGAGAGCATCCACGGTCCCGTCGGGGAAGACCTGCGTCGTGTGACCCATCGGGCCATCGTCGCTGTGGGTGAGGCGCTCGAAGCCTTTACGCCGAATGTTGCCGTGGCGCGTCTGCATGAACTGACCTCGGCACTGGCCGAGGCCGAGCGTCTTGAAGGAGCCGGCATCGCGGCGGCCCGCCGTGAAGCGGCGCAGGTCCTGTGTCTGCTGACAGCACCGATGATGCCGCATCTTGCGGAAGACATGATGGCGATTCTGGAGCCGGGAAGTGCACTGGTCGTGGATCGTCCATGGCCGGAAGCCGAAGAACAGTGGCTTGCCGTCCAGAGTGTGACGATTGGCGTGCAGATCCTCGGTAAGCTGCGCGGGACCATTGAGGTTCCGCCGGACGCACCGAAAGACGATGTGCTTGCCGCCGCTAAAAACGAGCCGAACGTGGCGCGTCTGCTTGAAGGAAAGCGTCTGGTGAAGG
This sequence comes from Gluconobacter sp. Dm-44, assembly GCF_018256175.1. Lineage (NCBI taxonomy): Bacteria > Pseudomonadati > Pseudomonadota > Alphaproteobacteria > Acetobacterales > Acetobacteraceae > Gluconobacter > Gluconobacter sp. Dm-44. The sequence continues at coordinate 15,750 of NZ_JAERLZ010000006.1, forward strand.
AAATCCATGTTCCGAACCGGATCGTCAACTTCGTGGTTGCCGGGTGATGTCTGACCGTCGCAGCACTTTTCTGCTCACGGCTTGTCTTCTGCTGGGGGGGTGTGGTTTCTCACCCCTCTATGGAAAGCTGACGCCAAAAACCGATATGTCGGAAGAGTTGGCCCAGGTTTATGTGGACAATATTCCAGGGCGTTACGGCCAGTTGCTGCGTCTGGCTTTGCAGAAAAATCTGGCGGGCGCCGGGCCGGAAGATCCTCACAAATACATGCTGAAAGTCTATTCCAGCATGAATGAGGAAGCTGTCGACATCCATCAGGATAACACCTCGGGCCGGACACGCAGTACGGGTTCGGCGCATTGGGTGCTTATAACGGTGGAGCAGAACCCGCGTATGCTGGCGCAGGGTGATGCGACGACGCTGGATGGTTTTAATACGAGTTTCGAGCAGTATTTTGCTCAAACCTTGAATGATGAAACTCTTCAGGCGCGTGTTTCCGATACGCTGGCACAGACCGTGACGCAGCAGCTCGCGATCTGGTTCCGCAGTCATAACATGCCCGAGAAAGCGGCTCCCGATGAACTGCCGCGCTATCTGAACACAGACCGGATGCCTGACGACAACGGGAACGCAGCGACGGATCGGACGGGCGTTGACGGCTTCCCGGCATCTGCCACCGGCCGTCTGTCCCGTAGCACGACCAGCACATCCGCCCAGTAAGTGGTGAAAATCGACGCGCGGAATATTGGGCGAACACTGGATGATGCCGGCTCCTGGCGGGCGATCGTGCTTCATGGAGAGGATACCGGCCTTATCCGGGAACGGGCTGCGCAGGCGGTCCGGCGGGTTGCCGGCACGACGGACGATCCGTTTCAGGTGGCGCAGCTTGATCGGGAAACGCAGGACCGTCTTGAAGAAGAAGCCACCGCGCTCTCCCTGATCGGGGGCCGGCGTGTCGTCTGGGTGCGGGACGGGCAGGATAGCCTTGCTCCCCTATTCAAACGGGTACTGGACGCAGATACGGACGCTCTGGTCGTGCTCGAAGCTCCGGGGATTACAGCACGCTCGAAGCTGCGTGCTCTGGCGGAGGCCCACAAACAGGTTGCGTCCATCGCCTGCTACCCCGAAGAGGGGCGCGCTCTTTCCCAGACCGTGACGGAAGCACTGGCTCAGGCGGGCGTCACCATCGACCGTGATGCCCTTATCTGGCTTCTGGGTGTGTTAGGGGCTGATCGCAGCGGGGTGAGGGGGGAAGTTGAAAAACTTCTGCTGTATGCCGGGCCGAATGGCCGTCTTGATGTGCAGGCTGTTCAGGACTGCGTTGGCGATGCGGGTGGCAATTCTCTGGAAGATGCGGCGTTTTCGGCTCTGTGCGGAAATCGCATGATGGCCGATCAGGCGCTCGAACGGGCCCTGGCAGATGGGGCAAATCCCGTAGCAGTGGCGCGAACGGTTCTGGGTGTGCTGATGCGGCTTCAGAAAGTTGCTCAGGCTGTGCAGGACGGGCAGGGACGTGCCGAAGCCATGAAGTCCCTGAAGCCGCCTGTGTTCTTCAAACGCACCGCGGCTTTCGGTCAGGCGCTGGATCGCTGGTCTCTCCCGGCGCTGGCACTGGCAGCACGGGAAACACAGGCTTTCGAACTGGCCTGCAAGCAGAGCGCTTCGCCCGATATGGCGCTATGCAGACGCCATATCGCGTCGCTTTGTACAGTTCGAAAAGCCTGATTTAATAAGCTGCTTTGGGGCATGCGCTCTTCTTCGCATGCCCCGATACGACTTAGAAGCGCGCCGAAACGTCCAGATAATAATACCCGCCATTCATGCCGAGCTGCGATGTGCTCATGTAGTACTTGGGTACGCCCAGATAGCGGTTTCCTTCAGGAACGACAGACGGGAACTTGGCGAAGATATTGTTCCCCCCAATCGTGGCGCTCCATCTAGGACTGATATTGTAGGTGACGGAAGCATTCGTCGTCCATTTCGGCACATTCTGGAATTCCAGATAGTGGCTCGTGGAGTAGGCGTAGGGCCCCGTGTAATAGGTGAGCTGGGATGTCGTCTCGCCGTAACGTATTTCGTGGACGGAGACCGCCCATTTGTTGCGCGCGGAATGCCAGGTCCCGCCGAAGATGATCTTGCTGCGCGGATATGCGGTGGTGATGTAGGCGATATACTGCGCCGTCAGAAGCGGCGTGCCATTCGAGCTGCTGGCCTGATGGCGCAGGCGCGTGCGGTTGAGGTTGATCGCAACATCCCAGTCCGCATGGCCATAACGTCCGAAATCGGTCGGATAGGTTGCTGTCAGGTCAAGTCCCTGCGTCCGCGTATTGGCGACATTGGCAAACCAGTGCGTGGCAAGCTGGCTGCCGGTCCAAGTAGAAGCTTCCGGCGGGAGTTTGAAATTATCGGCGAGGAGAGCCTTGCGGGCCTGGTCGCCATAGATCGAACCGCCCGGCATGATCCGGTCCCGCAGGTCGATCTGATACACATCGACAGTCACATGCAGCTGCTTGATCGGCTCGACGATGATGCCGCCTTCAGCACTCGTGGAGGACTCCGATTTCAATGCTGATGCGCCGTTGGACAGCGCACCGGGGGAGTTCGCCGCGATGATGCCACTGGCAGCGGTCGGCGAGACGGACAGCGCGGAATAATGCTCCTGCGCCAGCGTCGGAGCATGGAAACCGTTGCTGAACGTACCGCGGATCGCAAAGCGCGGGCTGAAATCGTAACGGGTCGAGATCTTGCCGGTCTTGGTGTTGCCGACATCCGTATAATGTTCGACCCGTCCGGCAAGATCGACCTGCCAGTGCTTCATCAGGTTGGTGGAGATGTCGAGATAGCCTGCCGCAACGTCACGGGACCATTTTCCGGCATTGGCCGGGTTGGTGCCGGGAAAGCCGTCCGAGCTGGAATAGTTATAGCTGGCCGGAGAGCCGGTCCCGATTGCATAGGCTTCATAGCGATAGGACGCACCGCCTGCGACGTTGATGGCATATGGCCAGAACGACGTACGGAACTTGCGGCTGAGGTCGACGCTGTTTGTCCATTGCGTGTTGTTATAGGACTGCGCGGCAAATGAGGTCGGCGTCTCGCCCGTGGCTGTGTACAGTCCCACATTCGTGGTGCTGTCGGCGTTTACAGCATCATAATCCCGACCGAAAACCGACGACACGTCCCAGTGCCAGCCCGCCAGCGTGCCTTTCAGACCAGCCGTCAGTTCGTAATCGTCTTCTTCCAGAGCCTCGATGGGGGAATAGCCATACGGATAGATCGCCGCGTAGCCGGGATATTTGGCGAGCGAAGAGGGCAGGCGGTAGTTCTGATAGGATTCCGCATGACGATGCGCATAGGTCGCACCGGCATAGGCCTGGATATCATCGGTGATGTCATAGCCCGCATTGATAGCGACGCTTTCACGCGTCTGTTCGGGCTGTCCCAGAAGCTGGTTGACGTCGGTGTGGGTGCGGTTGTCGTTTCCGGAGCGGAAAGTGTGGTCCTGATGGACGAAATCGCCGCCGATATGAACAAAACCGCGATTGTTCAGGTTCAGGCCGCCATCAATGAACACGCCCTGCTGGAAACCATCGCCTTCGCTCGTGATCCCGGTGTTCGAACGCATGGTCAGACCATGGTTCTGCTTCTTGAGAATGATGTTGACCACACCCGCAATGGCGTCGGAGCCATACTGGGCGGACGCACCGTCGCGCAGGACTTCGATATGGTCGATCATGGCCATGGGGATCATGTCGATATCGACAGGCGTGGATCCCTGTGCCGGTCCGCCATCGGCGTAGATATTGGCTGTGGTGTGGCGCCGCTTGCCATCGACGAGCACGAGCGTCTCATTGGGGTTGAGGCCACGCAGCGAAATGCTGTCGGTCAGCGCACCCGCATCGAAGCCACCTGTCGGAACGGTCAGGGAAGGCAGCAGCAGCGCCAGGGAGTCACGCAGCGTGGGCTGACCCGTTCCTGTTAACTGGCGGTTCGTTACAATATCGACCGGAGCGATCGAATCCCGCGCCTTTTTGCCAAACTCGCGCGTTCCCGTCACGACGACCGCTTCTGTTCCTCCCGAAACTTCGGTTTCGTGCCGTGGCGTCTGGGCGGCTTTCGCCTTTCTGGCCGCAGGCGTTGTCCGCGCCTGTTTATGCGCGCCTGAAACGGAGTGAGCCGGAACTGGCTGCGGTGTTGCAGCACGGCTCTCGGCGGTCACAAGGAGGAATGTGGAGCCGAGAAGAGACGTGCCCAGAAGGGTCAGATGACGAAGGGAAAGCTGGGTCAGCACTTTTACCACGCAATAAGTTAGTATTTTATATGAGCCACAAAATTGGTTCGTATTTGCGGAAGGTCAACATAATTTTCCGGTTCCAGAAAAATTCCGATCACATTTTGCAGGGCCTGTGGCGTTCCTTACACGGATCGGGCGTTATGGAAACGGTTTGTTTTGAAAATGAATTTCGGAGAATGCACATGAAACGACGTCATTTCCTGCAGGCAGCGTCGGCAGCCCCGGCATCTCTTGCAGTCACGGCAGCCCTGCCAACCTCTCAGGCACGGGCCGCCGGAAACGAGGATAACGGAACCGGCCCCTATGGCGCGCTTGATGTCGTCGCTGAATTTGACGGCCCCGGTCCCTCCGGGATCGTCGTGCTTCCGAATGGCCGGACCTTTGTAGGTTTTCCGCGCCATGCGGTAGATCATAAAGGCGCAACGCTTGGCGAACTGGTGGACGGAAAGGTCGTGCCATACCCCAACGCCGAGATGAGTCTTCCGGGCAATGCTCCGGCAGAGTGCCTTGTTTCCGTTCACGGCATGACCACGGATCGTGAGGGCCGCCTCTGGGTGATTGATGACGGCAAACGCGCCGGGCATCCTCTTCAGCCCGGAGCCGCAAAGATCGTCTGTATCGACCCGACGACAAATCGTGTCGCTCACAAAATCATTCTTAAAGCGCCCGCCCTGTTGCCGGACAGTCACATGAACGACCTCCGGGTGTCACTGTCGCACGGTGCACAGGGGACGGTTTTTGTAACGGATTCGTCTTTCGGAACCAGCCCTGCTCTCGTGGTTGTCGATGTCGCCACTCAGCAGGCACGGCGGCTTTTGACCAAACATCCCGCCATTCTGCCGGAGGCTGGTTTTTTGGCCATCGTGGAGGGAGAACCCCGTCGTTACATTCCCGGACATCCCCAACTGGTCTCTGGTGGCGTAGATGGGATTGCCCTGACGAAAGACGAAAAAACTCTCTATTTCGCGCCGTTAACCAGCCGTCGGCTCTACAGCCTGCCTGTGGACCTGCTGGCAGATCCAACATCGGACGATACGGTTCTGGCGCCTGCCATCCGCGACGAAGGCGAAAAAGGGGTGGCGGACGGACTGGCGCTGGATGACCATGACCGGCTTTACACGACGAATTACGAGCATGACTGCATCCTGAGGCGCGATCAGGATGGCTCTTTCAAAATGATGCTCCGTGATCCACGCGCCCTGTCACCGGACGGAATTTTCGCAACGGCTGATCATGTTTACTGCACGTTCGGGCAGTGGAACCGTCTGGCGTCGTTCAATGACGGTAAGGACCGCAGGGTCACACCCTATCTGCTGATCCGCTTTCCGATCGAACAGAAGCAGCCTTATGATGCGGTACCAAACGGTCAGAAAACCTGAACCCAGACGCAAAACGCCCCGGTGGACAGTTCCACCGGGGCGTCTGAAGGCCTGTCTGTCTGAACCGGATGTCAGGCCGTCGTGGACGGTGCCTGACCTTCGGGTGTGTGCTGGTCGACAGCAGCCGGGAGAAGCTGTGCCAGTGCAGGCAGGATCGTTCCGGCAGGCAGGCCCGTCTTGGCGACGATCGTCTGGATCTGCTGGTCCGTCAGCAGGCTGCGCAGCTCGTCAGTGGTGATGGGCAGGTTCTCGCCATTGCCGATCCAGGAATGGATCTTGTCGGTCAGACCGGCGCTCTGGGCCTGGCTGATGAGCATGTTGAGGCCATCGCCCTTGAGGAATTCGCCGATGCTGCCGCCGAACTTGTCGCCAAGCTGCCCGCCGATCGCGCCCACAGCCTGGTTCATGAGGTTTCCGAGAAAGCCGCTCATCCGTGTTGTTCCGTTCTTTCAGACGCGGCGTTTCGGGCCGCAATTGGTGTTACGAAGTCCGTTTGCCGCTGAGTTCCTGCGGAACTTCGACGTCGATTTCGAGCATGGAGCAGCCGCTGCCACGATCAACCTTGATCTGGACCTTGTCCTGATCAACGGCGACATGGCGCGCGATGACTTCCATGATTTCCTTATGAAGCTGGCGGATCAGATCGGACTCACCGCTCTCACCGCCTGCGCTGCGTTCATGGGCGAGCAGGATCTGAAGCCGATCCTTGGCGACGCTGCTGGACTGCTGGCGGCGCGCGAAGATGTTTGCGAGAAAACTCATGAACTCATGCGTCCCTCTTGAAAAGCCAGTCAAGGAAACCGCGCTTTTCGACGGGTACCGAGACTTCGAGCTTCTCGCCGCTCAGGCGACGGGCTGCTTCGAAATAAGCGCGGGCAGGAAGGCTTGTAGGCGCTGCCAGAGTGACAGGCGCGCCGACATTGGAGGACTTCAGCACGTCCTCGCTCTCCGGGACGATGCCGAGCAGCGGAATGGAGAGGATTTCGAGGACGTCCTCGACGCTCAGCATTTCTTTTCGTGCCGCACGAGCCGGGTCATAGCGGGTCAGAAGCAGATGCTTGTCGACCTTCTCGCCCTGCTCGGCCTTCTTGGTCTTGCTGTCCAGCAGGCCGATGATCCGGTCGGAATCACGCACCGAGCTGACTTCGGGATTGGTTACGATCACGGCCATATCGGCATGATACATGGCAAGCTGCGCGCCACGTTCGATGCCGGCCGGGCTGTCGCAGATCACCCAGTCGAACTTCTCGCGAAGCTCATCCATCACGCGGGCGACGCCCTCGGAGGTCAGGGCGTCCTTGTCCCGGGTCTGGGAGGCCGGAAGGATCGACAGGGTTTCGCAGCGCTTGTCGCGGATCAGAGCCTGCGACAGGCGGGCATCGCCCTGCACGACATTGATGAGATCGAAAACCACCCGGCGTTCGGCCCCCATGACCAGGTCGAGGTTCCGAAGCCCGACATCGAAATCAACCACCACCACATTCTGTCCGCTCTGAGCGAGAGCGGCGCCGAGCGCGGCGGTCGATGTCGTCTTGCCGACGCCACCCTTGCCGGAAGTGACAACCAGAACCTTGGACATGAATACTCCAGAAAAACGTCTCTTCGGTCTGCGCCTGCCCATAACAGGCCAACGCGGGCCGATATCTCATTCTATGAATGTTTTATGCGTCGCGGCAACCTGCGAATAGGGGTACTTTCATGGCAGCCCGCATCACGTTATTGCCCGGATCACACGGGGAGCGGCAGAACACGGACCCGGTCTTCATCCAGAGCGGCCTGCGCGGCCTGCCCCAGAAGGGCGGGGTCGATGTCTTCGGTCACGGCATAATAGCCATCGAGCGCCAGAAGTTCGGCCTGCATGCGGCTGGCGAAAATACGGCTCTGGGACTGCCCGCCCACGCCCGCAATCGCTCGCCCACGCAAGGTTCCGTAAACATGGATTGAACCCGCAGCCACGATTTCGGCGCCAGAAGACACCGATCCTAGGATGATCACATCGCCCTGCATATGCTGGATGCTCTGACCTGAACGCACGGTCTGATCGATAATGAGCGTTCCACCGCCTGAAACCGGCCCAGCGGCGCTGGTGGACGGGTCTTCCGGAATTTCGACTTCTCCGGCGGGGCGGCCACCATCCAGCATTTCCGGCCAGTCCCAGTGTGCGACAGCCGGCCAGTGACGGCTTCCCCCTTCAAGACCGATAATCCGAACCCCCCGGCCCCGGATATCGTCCAGCAGCGTCGCAAGGCCCGGCGTGTTTTCATCAAGAAGACCCAGATCCAGAATGATCGGTTTTCCGGTGAACAGTCCGCCAGATCGAGCGACCTGATAGTCCAGACCGTCCAGCCAGAGCGGGAGGGGCGCCTCGGGCGACAGGACGAGCGCGAGGAAGGAACGGCCACGGGCACGGATGCGCATGGGGGCGGTTGAAGAGGGTACGGAAACGGGATCGGGCATCGTGAAAATCGTCGGACCTGTGTCGGGCAGTCGGTGAGGCTCTTGTGAGCGGGTATCGGCTGACTTAGAAAGTGGCAATGCGTATCCTGCATCACCTTCCACTTTCTCCGCAATGCCGTCTTGTGAGGCTTGCCCTCACCGAGAAGCGACTCCCGTTCGAACCCGTCATTGAACGGGTGTGGGAGCAGCGCGAGGAATTCCTGCATCTCAATCCCGCAGGCGAAGTGCCTGTGCTCGTTGAGGAAAATGGTCTGGCCGTGCCTGGCGGACGCGTCATTTGCGAATATCTGGAAGATGCCTATCCCGATACGCCGCTTCTGGGGCGGACCTTTGCCGACCGCGTCGAAACCCGGCGACTTGTGGACTGGTTCGAGACCCGTTTTGCGCAGGAAGTCACCCGGAACCTTCTGGGCGAGAAAGTGGACAAGCGCCAGTTCGGGCGTGGCCATCCGGACGGCAATGCGCTGCGGGCCGGGTACGCGAACATGCGTTTTCATCTCGATTATATCGGCTGGCTGGCGGAAACGCGCTCCTGGCTGGCGGGGCCTGCGCTGTCACTGGCGGATTTCGCGGCTGCGGCGCATCTGTCGGCGCTCGATTTCATCGGCGACGTGAACTGGTCCAAGGCACCCGCCGCGAAGGACTGGTATGCCCGGGTAAAGTCCCGGCCCTGTTTCCGGGGGCTGCTGTCTGACAAGGTCAGTGGCATCACGCCGCCCGCGCATTACGCCAATCTGGATTTCTGAGAGCTGCTATGATGAACCCCGATGTGATTGTGCTCGGAGCCGGGGCAGCGGGGCTGATGGCGGCGGCTGTTGCAGGGCAGAACGGTGCGCGGGTTCTGGTTCTGGATCACGGGCCGGAGCCAGGGCGCAAGATCCTGATCTCGGGCGGCGGGCGGTGCAATTTTACGCATCTCGAAACCGGCCCGAACTGTTTCATTTCCCAGAACCGTCATTTCGCCCGCTCCGCGCTGGCGCGCTATACGCCGCAGGATTTCCTCAAGCTCGTAAACCGCTATGGCATTGCCTGGCACGAGAAAGCGCGCGGGCAGCTTTTCTGTGACGGGTCGGCCGGGCAGATCGTGGACATGCTGGTTTCGGAGTGTCGGGCCGCTGGCTGCGAATTTCGGATGCAGACGCGGATTCTGGATGTTCGCCGGGCAGAGCACGGATTTATTATCGTCACGGATGGCGGCGAGATCCGCACGGGCTCCGTCATCCTTGCGACGGGTGGGCTGTCCATTCCCAAGCTCGGGGCTTCTGATCTGTCGTTGCGGCTGGCGCGGAAGTTCGGACTGCGCGTGGTGCCGACGGCCCCGGCGCTCGTGCCGCTGGTTCTGGAAGATGCCGACCCAGAGCTTGCAGGCGTTTCGCTGCCGATCGTGGCGCGGGTGGGCAAGAAAGGGCCGCGCTTTGAGGACGGGATGGTCTTCACCCATCGCGGCGTGTCAGGCCCGGCGATTTTGCAGATTTCGTCCTATCTGGAAAGCGGCGATGCGGCGCAGATTGATCTGCTGCCGGGGCAGAATGCGCTGAGCGTGCTGCTGAAAATTAAAAAAGACCGTCCGAAAGCGCTCCCGCCGAGCCTGCTGGAAGCGCTGCCCCAGAGGCTGGCGCGTGCTTTGGCCGCAGGAATGGGCGATACGATGCTGGCGAACCAGCCGGACCGTGCGATCAAGGCACTGGCTGAGCGGATTTCGAACTGGCAGCTTCGTCCCGCCGGGACGGAGGGCTACGCCAAGGCGGAAGTCATGCGTGGCGGGATCGACACGCGGGATCTGTCGTCCCAGACGCTGGAAGCCCGGGAAATCCCCGGACTTTACGCGATTGGAGAAGCCGTGGACGTGACGGGCTGGCTTGGTGGACATAACTTCCAATGGGCCTGGGCGAGCGGTGTTGCAGCTGGGCAGGCGGCAGCTGCCGGGCATCGCTGAGGGCGCATTGCCACAGGATTGCCATGCTGGCGTTCGATCAGGCGGAAACCGATGACGTGGCGATCCGTTTGCGCTTCTCTAAGGACCGGTTTTCACCCTAGCCGATGTAAGGACACATCCATTATGTCTCGTTCCGTTTTCCGTCATGTTCTGCGTACTGCCGCAGGTCTGTCTTTTTTGGGGCTGGGGGCGTGTGTCGGGACGGCGGCACCGGGGCCGATTGCGCCGGGAACGCCCATCGCCGGTTATGGCTATACCTGTAAGGCCGGGATCTATACCTGCAAAATGCCAACGCAGGTTCCGCTGGGTGCACCGTGTTCGTGCCCGGGTCTGGGAGCGGCATCGTACGGAAATATCCATCAGCCGTAAGCGCGGCATTGGCCGGTTTGCGTTGAACGGCTAGGACTGCGCCATGCAGGAGAATATTTCCGGAATGGCGCAGTTTTTCCCCTGGATCGTCGCGGCGGTCGCGCTGGTGGTTGCTTTGCTGGCGATCCTGCGGAGTGGCAATGGCAGCGGACGGTTCGAGCGCCTTCTTGAGCGTGAGGCGCAGGAGCGCTCACAGGACGTCGAATATCATCGGGCCCATCTGTCGGAAGTCGAACGCGTTCTGTCGGGGCGGCTGGATCAGTTCCGGCTGGAAACCAGCGAGCGCCTGAGTCTTCTGGCGCGTAATCTGGGGCAGGATCAGGCGGAAGGTCGCCTTCTGTTATCGGATGCGCTGCGTGAGATGGCGCAGAGCCAGAACGAACAGATCGAGCGGATCCGGGCGACCGTGAACGAACAGCTTCACGGTGCTGTTGAAAAGCAGATGCAGACCAGCTTCCAGCGCGTGGTGGAGCAATTCAGCGCCATGCAGAAGGCGCTGGGCGAGGTCACGAGTGTGACGGCGCAGATCGGCGATCTGAAGCGGCTGTTTTCCAATGTGAAGACACGTGGTGGCTGGGGTGAGGCGCAGTGCCGGTCCATTCTGGACGATATTCTCCCCGAAGGAAGTTACGACACCAATTTCCGCCTTGGAACGGCCGGTGAGAATGTTGAATTCGCGATCAAGATGCCGGTGCGCGGCACGGAAACGCCACCACGGCTGGCGATTGACAGCAAATTCCCGACCGAAGCCTATGAAAGACTGTTGAACGCCTCGGATGCCGGGGATGCGCTGGCGGAACGTCAGGCGCGGCGCGAACTGGAAAACGTGATCCGGTTTGAGGCAAAGAAAATCGCGTCGAAATATATCCTTCCGCCCTTGACGGTGGAATTTGCCGTGTTGTATTTGCCGACCGACGGGCTTTATGCCGAAATTGCCCGCATGCCCGGTGTCATTGATGAAATCGGGCGGCTGCATCGCGTGATGGTGATGGGGCCGTCGCTGCTGCCGGCGATGCTCCGGACGGTGCATCTAGGCTATGTCACACTCACACTTGAAGAACGGACAGAGGCGATTGCCGGGCTTCTGGGGGCGACGCGGCAGGAAATGCTGCGGATGGATCAGGTGTTGGAAAAGCTGCATCGTAATGCCGGGACGATGGGCAATACGATCGAAGAAGCCCGTCGGCGGACACGTGTGCTCGGGAGGCGGCTGCGGGCGCTGGACGGAACGACCGACGAGATGGAAGAGGCTCTGGAAGATCCGTCCTCCCCCTGAGATCCTGCCTTTAAGACCGATTTTAATTGGATGACATCGGGGCCTGCCCCATGTGAAGATCATGACCATGACGTCTGCACATGATTCCGGAGCGCCTGAGCGCCTTTCCGAACCTTCTCCCCGGCTTCTGCTGATCGAAGACGATGACAGCATTGCGGCCGAGGTCGTGGAGGAACTCACGACGCGCGGCTATGATGTCACGCGGGCCGCGACGGGTGTCGAGGGTCTGGATCAGGCTTGTACCGGGCAGTTCGATCTGATGATCGTGGACCGGATGTTGCCGGAACTCGACGGGCTGACGGTGATCGAGAGCGTGCGTGCACAGCGCATTACCATTCCGGTCCTGGTGCTTTCGGCGCTTTCCGCTGTGGACGACCGTGTTAGCGGCCTCAAGGCGGGGGGCGATGACTATCTGACCAAGCCCTTCGCGATGGAAGAGCTGGCTGCGCGTCTGGAGGCTCTGCTGAGGCGTCCGACGGACAGCCGTGTGACGGTGCTTCGCGTTGGTCCGCTTGAAATGGATCTGATCGAGCGCCGGGTGTTCCGGAACGGACAGGAAATCGAACTGCTTCCGCGGGAATTCCGCCTTCTGGAATACATGATGCGTCGCCCGGACACGGTGCTGACACGGACGATGCTACTGGAAGACGTATGGAATTACCGCTTTGTTCCGCAGACAAATCTGGTGGACGTCCATATCGGAAAGCTGCGTCGCAAGATTGATCTGCCTGGCGAGCCGCCGCTCATTCACAGTATTCGCGGTGCCGGGTTCAGTCTGCGTGTCACGGGCTGAACTGCGTTTTTCCGAACTGTTCCGGGCTGATCTTTTCCGCACTGCGACGTTCCGCCTGACGCTGGCTTTTGTCGTGGCCATCATCGCTGCAATGGCATTGCAGTTCGGGCTCGTCTACGAACAGATGAATGGATATGAGCAGCAGCGCTCGACGGATCTGCTGCAGCGCGAAGCGGACCAACTCATTCAGGAAAGTCCTGCCCAGCTTGAGTACGAGGTGCGGGAGCGCAGCAAGACGGACCTGCGTGTGATCCTCAACGGGGCTGCGCTCTTTGATATGAACCGCAACCGGATTGCGGGCGACATCAAGAAGTGGCCTGTCGGGCTGGAAGTTTCTCCCAGAACCCAGCGTCTTTGGGACGCGCCTCCTGGCGATACGCCCTATGAAATGCGCTATCTGGCCGTTGAGGTAGAAGGGGTGCAGGGAAACCGGGACCGTATTCTTGTTCTGGCGCGTTCTCTGCATATGGCCAACGAACTGCGCTACATCACCAAGCGTGCGGCGTTGATGTCCGTGGTGCCAATCGTTGTGTTCGCCCTGATGGCAGGAATTTTTCTGAGCCATCGGGCGCTGGGTCGCGTCAAGGATATGCATGAGGCGATCGACCGCATCATGGATGGAGACCTGCACGAACGTCTGCCGACCGGGCGCGAACGCGACGACATTGAGCGATTGGCCGTGTCGGTCAACCGGATGCTGGACCGTCTTGAGCATCTGCTCGACGAGATCCGGGACGTGGGCAACGATATTGCCCATGATCTGCGCACGCCGCTGGCGCGGGTGAAGGCCCGGTTGGAGCGAGTGTCGTCGATTACGAACGATCCCGGGGCACTTCAGAGTGCGATCGAGCGTGCCACGCTGGATCTGGAGCAATGCTTCTCCGTGATTACGGCTCTTCTTCGGATCGGCGAGATTGAGAATGGCCGCCGCCGGGCCGGGTTTGCGATGCTCGATCTGCGGGAACTGCTGGCCGGGGTGGTGGATCTGTACGAACCGATCGCCGAGACGGAAGGTATTCTGCTGGAGGTTGTAGACTCGGAGAAAGCGGTCCCGTTGTTCGGGGATATGGACCTGCTGAACGAGGTTCTGGCCAATCTTGTGGACAATGCGATCAAATTCACGCCCGCTCCCGGAACGGTCCGGCTGAGTGCGGGGCAGGGAGCAGACGGATCGAGCTGGCTGCGTGTCAGTGATACGGGAATCGGCATTGCTGAAGATGAGCGCAAGGCTGTCATGGGGCGTTTTTATCGCTCGGATAAAAGTCGCCATGTTCCCGGAAGTGGTTTGGGCCTGAGTCTTGTTTCGGCGATCCTGCGGTTGCATGGGGCATCAGTGGAGATCGTGTCTGAGAGGCCCGGTCACACGCTGCCTGGAGCGGTTTTTACCATTCATTTCGCGCCTGCGACGCCTGTCTGAAAAGACACGGAATATTGCACAACATGTCAATATTTGCCGTGTGTCTTGATATTTAAACAGAATTTTCCTTGTCGTCTGAGTCTCGATGGATATGACTCGGATCAATTTGCAAGGGGACGCCCGTTGAGAATGACCGGACCAGGAAGAGCCCCAAGGGGGTGTCTGATCGCATGAATGCTATTGTCGTTACCGCGCTGAAGCGGCCTTATACTTTCGTTGTCCTGTCGATCATGATCCTGATCTTCGGGGTTCGGGCTATCGTTTCGACGCCGACGGACGTGTTTCCTTCGATCAAGATCCCGATCGTGGCTGTCATCTGGTCCTATACGGGCCTGATGCCTGAGGACATGTCGGGGCGTATCGTCTATTATTACGAACGCTCCTTAACGGCGACCGTCAGTAATATCGAACATATCGAAAGCTCGTCCTATTATGGACGTGGCATCGTGAAGGTCTTCTTCCAGCCGGGAACCAATACGGCGGTTGCGCAGACGCAGATTACGTCGGTGTCCCAAACGGTCATCAAACAGTTGCCGAATGGTTCGACCCCACCGCTGATTCTGGCAATGGATGCGTCGTCCGTTCCGGTTCTGACGTTGCAGGTCAACAATCCGACCATGTCCGGGTCGGAAATCTACAACATGGCGTCCAACCTGATCCGGCCGGAACTGATTTCCGTGCCCGGGGCCGCGATCCCCAATCCCTATGGTGGTCTGGCTCCGGACATCATGGTGGATATCGACCCGATCAAGTTGCTGGCGCATCGCTTGTCCCCGGAAGACGTGGCGACGGCGTTGAACCTGCAGAATATCGTTCTTCCGGCGGGCGATCAGCGGATTGGCCAGCTTGACTGGATGGTGAAAACGAACTCGACGCCCCTTGATCTGGAGGTCTTTAACAAGATGCCGATCAAGCAGGTCGGCAATTCCGTGATCTATCTGCGCGACGTTGCGTGGGTGCATCGGGGAGGGCCGCCGCAGATCAATGCGGTCCTTGTGAAAGGCCAGCAGGCGGTGCTGATCGTCGTTCTCAAGAGCGGTGACGCCTCCACGCTTTCCGTTGTGAGTGGCATCAAGAAACTCCTGCCACAGGTCGAGGCAACGCTGCCGGCCGGAACGACAGTGAATGTCCTGACCGATGCTTCGAGCTTCGTGAAGGAATCGGTTGTGGACGTGGTACGTGAAATGATCACGGCCGCAATCCTGACCAGCCTGACGGTTCTGCTGTTTCTCGGCTCGTGGCGCTCAACCATCATCGTGGCGACGTCTATCCCGCTGGCAATGCTGTGTTCGATTATCGGGCTGAGCATAGCGGGGCAGTCCATCAACGTTATGACGCTGGGCGGTCTGGCCCTGGCGGTTGGTATTCTCGTCGATGACGCGACAGTCATGATCGAAAACATCGACGCGCATCTTGAAACCGGGAAAGATCTTGAGGACGCCATCATTGATGCCGCCAACCAGATCGTCATCCCGACTTTCGTATCCACGACCTGTATCTGCATCGTGTGGCTGCCGCTGTTCGAACTAACCGGAATTTCAGGCTGGCTGTTCATGCCGATGGCTGAAGCCATCATTTTTGCCATGATCGCCTCCTTCATCCTGTCGCGGACGCTGGTGCCAACGATGGCGAACTGGATGCTGGCGGCTCAGGTGCGGATGCATCGTGACCCCGAGTGGCACAACCGCAAGCCCGGCTTTTTCGGGCGGTTCCAGCGGGGGTTCGAGGCGCGGTTCACGAGCTTCCGCGAACATTACAAGGTCATTCTTGAAAATCTGATTGCGATCCGGGGACGCTTCGTCCTGCTGTTCCTGCTGGCGGCCGTGTCGTCCATGGCGCTGATTCTCTTCATCGGTCAGGATTTCTTCCCCGAGATCAAGTCCGGAACGATGCAGATGCACATGCGTGCGCCGGTCGGTACCCGACTTGAAGAAACGGGTAAGATCGCAGGGCTGGCTGAGCGTCGCATCCGGAGTCTGTTGCCGGGGCAGGTGGTCAATGTCGTCAATAACTGTGGCCTGCCGTTCAGTCAGTTGAATCAGGCCATGATCCCGTCTCCGACCGTGGGATCACAGGACTGCGACATCACTATCCAGCTTCGTAATTCCGAAAGCCCGATCCCCGAATACCGTCGTAAGCTCCGTAAAGGTCTGACGAACGATTTCCCAGGCACGGTGTTCACGTTCCAGCCGGGCGACCTGACGGCCAAGATTCTGAATTTCGGTCTGCCGTCTCCGATTGACGTGCAGATCGTGGGTCGTGATCTGAGCGGGAACTTCAAGTTCGCGACACAGATTGCCCAGAAACTGCGGCATATTCCTGGAATTGCCGATGTTTCCATTCAGGAACCGATGACGCAGCCGACCATTCTGGTGAACAACCGCCGCAGCTTCGCGCTGGGGACGGGAATTACGGAGCGGGACGTTGCACTGAATGCTCTTGTGACGCTGTCCGGTAGTGGACAGGTTGGCCAGACCTATTATCTGAACGCGCAGGGAACGTCGCAGCTCATCGATGTGCAGACGCCGGCGAATTATCTCCAGACCATGAACGATCTGGAAATCCTCCCGATCGACAAGGGCGACGGCAACCCGACCAACCAGACGCCGCAGCTTCTGGGAGGGCTGAGTGCTCTGGTCCAGACCGGGACGCCTTCAGAAGTCGCGCATTACAACATCATGCCCGTGTTCGACATCTATGCCGCGCCGGAAGACATGGATTTGGGAACGGTTTCAAGAGCCGTGAACCGGGTCGTGAATGAAGAGCGCAAGCTCCTGCCTCATGGCTCGACCATGGTGGTCCGTGGACAGGCCGTGACGATGAACGATGCGTATGTCCAGCTTGTGGGGGGGCTCGCCCTGTCGATCGTGCTGGTTTACCTGATCATTGTCGTGAATTTTCAGTCCTGGCTTGATCCGTTCGTCATCATCTCTGCGCTTCCCGGCGCTCTGGGTGGCATTGCATGGAGCCTGTTCCTGACACACACACCGATGTCGGTTCCGGCATTGACGGGAGCGATCATGTGCATGGGAACGGCCACGGCCAATGCCATTCTCGTGGTTGCCTTTGCCCGTGAGCGGATGGAGGAGCACGGCGATGCTGTTCTTGCTGCTCTTGAGGCGGGATATGAGCGTATCCGGCCTGTCCTGATGACGGCGATGGCCATGATCATCGGTATGATCCCGATGTCCATCAGCAATTCCGATAATGCCCCGCTGGGCAAGGCAGTGATTGGTGGCCTGCTGGTCGCGACCGTTGCCACCCTGCTTTTTGTTCCCTGTGTTTTTGCCCTTATGCACTACAAGCGGCCTGCTGGGCCTGAAGGAGACCGCGCGTGAGCCATTCTACGGATCAGGGGCACGTGCCTCCGACAAACCATCCGGTCCGCACGGGTTCAGGCGCGCGCGGCAAACTCATCCTGCTGGTGGTGATCCTGCTGGCGATTGCTCTGGCGGCTTGGGGGATCGTGCAGCGGGGAACGCATTATCATGCCCTGCGCGGCGCGACCGAAGAAGCCGCCATCCCGCCCGTTACGCTGATTACGCCGCAGCCGGGACCGAAGACGCGGCAGGTCGATCTGCCAGCCAATCTTGCCGCATGGTACGAGGCGCCGATTTACGCGCAGGTCTCGGGCTATGTGAAGATGTGGTACAAGGACTATGGCGCGCATGTGAAGCGCGGGGATGTTCTGGCGGAAATCAGCACACCTAGCATCGATGCCCAGTTCGAGGCTGCCAAAGCGCATTACAACGTCATTCTGGCGCGCTATAATCTGGCCGTCATTACCACACAGCGCTGGACGGCGCTGAAAGGAACGCAGGCTGTTTCGCGTCAGGAAGTGGACGTGCAGGCTGCCAATGCTGCTGCCCAGAAAGCCGAGCTTGAAGCCGCACGTCATGACGTGGACCGTTTTCAGGCACTTGAGGACTTCAAAAAGATCGTCGCACCCTTTGACGGCATCGTTACGTCCCGTCTGGTGAATGTGGGCGATTATGTGAATGCGGGCGGTGGTAACGTCAATTCCCGCGGTGCGGCATCCGAACTGTTCTCTGTCGCCGACGTGCACCGGATGCGTGTGTTCGTATCTGTGCCGCAGGATTTTGCGAGTGTGATTTCGCCAAAGATCGAAGCTGAACTGACGGTGCCGCAGTATCCGGGCAGCCGTTTTAAGGCGACGTTCCTCGCAACTGCCAATGCCTTCAATGCCGCGACCCGCACAGTGACGACCGAGCTGACGCTGGATAACGATGATAATTTGCTGTGGCCGAATTCCTATGCGACAGCGCATATCTCGGCTCCCGGAAACCCGAATATCCTGATTCTGCCGGAAGGCTCGATCATCTATCGGGCTGAAGGGACGCAGGTGGCAAAAGTCATCAACAACCATGCGCATCTGGTGAACGTCACCGTGGGCATCAATTTCGGGACGACAGTTCAGGTGCTCAGCGGCATTACAAAAGACGACCGCGTGGTTGCCAACCCTACGGCTGATCTGCTGGAAGGGGACGAAGTCAGGATCGTCCCGACCACACCGGGATACAACACGCCAGGCAAGGCGGTGCAGGATGCGGATCAGCAGCCTGTCCGCCAGCATGACGCAAACCCCGAAGAGGCCGGATCGCGCTGATGAAACCGGAAAGTTCCCAGTCATCCCCCACCCAGACGAACGTGACAGGCCGTAATCGTTCGATCTGGCGGATCACGACAGCGCTGGCCGGCGTTCTATCGATCGGGCTTGCGTCCTGTGATCTGTCCCCCGACTATCATCCCCAGAAATTCCTTTATCCTGAAGGATGGGAAGGGAAGGGGCTGATGGTCAACGCGCAGCCTGCGGATGGTGTCGTCCGGAGTGACTGGTGGACCATGTTCAACGATCCCATTCTCAATGGGCTTGAACAGCGTATGCTGGCCGTCAACCCAGACCTTCAGGCTCAGGCGGAAGCCTTCACGCAGGCCCGGGACGTGGCGCGCGAAACTGAAAGCCGTTTGTATCCGCAGCTCACGGGCGGCTCTCACATGAGCTACAACAAGGGCTCTGTGGGTCGGCTGTATAACAACCCTGCCACCAGCAGCAGCCTCGTTTATGAATCCAATCAGGCTTACAGCGGCGCTGCGACGTGGGAGCCGGATTTCTGGAATTCCATTCGCAACACGACGCGAATGCAGAAAAACCTCGCTCAGGCTTCAGCCGGACAATATGCGCTGGCACGACTGAGTCTCGAAGCAGAACTGGCATCAGATTACGTCGCCCTGCGCGGCCTCGATGCCCAGAACGCGGTTTATGATGACTCGATCCGCTACTTCCGTGCGGCCGTCGAGATCACAGAACTGCGTCAGGCCGGATCGATCGGCGCGGGTCTGGATGTCTCGCGTGCAGAAACCCAGCTCTATTCAGCGCAGGCCGCAAAAAGCAATCTGATTGCCCGACGCAATGTCATGGAACACGCAATCGCCGTTCTGTTGAACACGGCCCCGGCAGGATTTCACATCGCGCCCGTCAAGGACGTGAAGATGCATTTCGGGGCTGTGAAGATCAACGCGGGGCTGCCCGCATCCCTGCTGGAACGTCGCCCTGACATCGCGATTGCCGAACGCCAGATGGCGGCGTCCGCCCGGGCGATCGGTGTCTCGCGTGCTGCCTTTTATCCGCACATTACTTTCAGCGCGGAGGGCGGATTCGAGGATGGTGGCTTCGATCTGGCCAGTATTTCCCGCGCCTTCTGGAAAATTGCCGTGCAGGCGGTCGAACCGGCCTTTACGGGTGGCCTGAGACGCGCAGCGTTGCAGCGCTCGTGGTCGCAGTACCGCGGAATGGTGGACAATTACCGTTCCGTTGTTCTGGCCGCATTTCAGGACGTCGAGGACGGTCTGACGCAGACCCGGCAGTTCAAGACTGCTCAAGACCAGCAGCAGAAAGCCGTGGAGGCTGCGCTGCGGACGCAGAACATGACGATGGCGCTCTATACGGGCGGGCTGTCCAACTATCTCGACGCACTTGTGGCGCAGCAGGATGCGCTTCAGGCGCGTCTGGCGGAAGTCGAGGTGCAGACGGCGCAGGTGCAGTCTTCCGTGCGTCTGGTGCGGGCTCTGGGCGGTGGCTGGAGTGCCAGCGATCTGCCGGGTATCAAACAGATCGATCCGTTCGGTCCGCTTCAGTATAAGGATCTGCGGACTCCGAAGCCGGTCAGCGGCATCGACAACCATGCGTCTCCTCTGGACAATGATCTGCGGGGTGATCAGTCGTCGGTCAGTCTTTCACAAGGCTTGACGGGACAGCCCTAACTGGTCTAGGGGTCCGCCTCACTTCGAACGCGGGAGGAGGCGGCATGGCCGACTCCGTTGAACCGCGGTTCGGGAACGACAAACAGGGGAGTCCCGGATATGGCCAAAAAAATCGTTGGCTACATCAAGCTTCAGATCCCGGCTGGTAAAGCCAATCCTTCTCCGCCGGTTGGTCCGGCTCTGGGTCAGCGCGGCCTGAACATCATGCAGTTCTGCAAGGAGTTCAACGCCAAGACCCAGCAGCTCGAGCCCGGCATGCCGATCCCGGTAGTCATCACCGCCTATGCGGATCGCACGTTCTCCTTCGTGACGAAGACGCCGCCGAACACGTACTTCCTCCTGAAGGCCGCCAAGATTTCCAAGGGCAGCCAGACGGTCGGCAAGTCCGCTGCAGTGGGTTCCGTGACGACAACTCAGCTCCGCGAAATCGCAGCAGAGAAGTTCAAGGACATGAATGCCAACGACATTGATGGCGCCGTGCGCATGCTCGCCGGTTCCGCCAAGTCGATGGGCCTGAACGTGGTGGAGGGCTGATCTCATGGCCAAGAACAAGCGTCTGAACGCCGCGCAGGCAACTGTCGAGCGTAACAAGCCGTACGGCCTGACCGAGGCTGTGGCTTTGGTGAAGAGCAATGCCAAGGCAAAGTTCGACGAGACGATCGAAATCTCGCTGAACCTCGGCATCGACCCGCGTCACGCCGACCAGATGGTCCGTGGTCTGATCTCCCTGCCGAACGGCACGGGCAAGACCCTGCGCGTTGGCGTGTTCGCCCGTGGCCCGAAGGCTGAAGAAGCTCTCGCCGCTGGTGCGGAAGTCGTTGGTGCGGAAGATCTGGCTGAAAAAATCCAGGCTGGCGAAATCAACTTCGATCGCTGCATTGCAACGCCGGACATGATGGCTCTCGTGGGGCGTCTGGGTAAGATCCTCGGACCGCGTGGTCTGATGCCGAACCCGCGTCTCGGTACGGTGACCATGGACGTTAAGGGTGCCATCACGGCAGCCAAGTCCGGTCAGGTTGAATACCGCGCCGAGAAGGCCGGTATCATCCATGCAGGTGTTGGCAAGGCGTCTTTCGACGAAGCCAAGCTGGTTGAGAACATCAACGCTCTGGTCGATGCCGTTCAGAAGGCTCGTCCGACGGGTGCCAAGGGCACATATCTGAAGAAGGCAGCTCTGTCTTCCACGATGGGTCCGGGCGTTCGCGTTGACGTTTCGAGCTTCGAAGCCTGATTGACAGGAGGTCTTCCTTCTGGGAAAGACCTCCACGAAATGACGTCACGCTTTCGGGTGTGATGGCTGAGGGGCGGCCTGTTCGCGGGTCGTTTCCAAACCTGTCCAAGACCGCACGTGGGCCTTCTGGTCCTTAAGGATTTTTCGAAATCGCGGGCGTCAGACGGGGCGACAGTATTTCAGTGGCTCTGCTGCGATGTGCTGGGTTCGCTCACTTCTGTGGACAGGCGAGCGGAGAAGGTTTGAAAGAACCAACTCCATGGGTAACCTGGTCCGGCGCAAGTCGGACTGACGAGGAGACAGGTTTTGGACCGTACGGAAAAACGGGCCTTTGTTGAGTTCCTCGCCGATGTGTTTGGCAGCACGTCCATGGTTGTCGTCACCCAGAACAAGGGTCTGACGGTTGCCGATGTGACGGAACTGCGTCGACGCATTCGTGCGGCAGGAGCGACATACAAGGTTGCGAAGAACCGGCTGGCCAGCCGCGCTCTGGATGGGACCCAATTCGACGGCATCGCGCCGCTGCTCAAGGGGCCGACCGCGCTTGCGTGGTCCGAGGACCCGGCATCGGTGGCGAAGGTGATCGTCGAGTTCGCCAAGACGAATGACAAACTGGTGGTGCTTGGTGGCGCCCTGGGTTCCCAGACGCTTGGCGTCGACGGAGTCAAGGCCCTCGCCGAGCTGCCGTCGCTGGACGAGCTGCGTGCGAAGCTGGTGGGTATGATCAATACCCCCGCAACGCGTATCGCAGGCGTTGTCCAGGCGCCGGCTGGCCAGCTTGCTCGTGTTCTTGGTGCCTATGCCAAGGCCGGCGAAGCAGAAGCCGCCTGAGAATGATGGTCTGCGCTGCGGCGTAGGCCTGAACCTGATCAACAGTACATCTATTTAGGATAAGACCATGGCCGATCTGGCAAAGATTGTTGAAGAGCTGTCCGCTCTGACCGTTCTGGAAGCTGCAGAACTCTCCAAGCTGCTCGAAGAAAAGTGGGGCGTTTCCGCTGCTGCTCCGGTTGCAGTTGCTGCTGCTGCTGGCGGCGCTGCTGCTGCACCTGCTGAAGAGCAGACCGAATTCACGGTTGTCCTGGCTGACGCCGGCGACAAGAAGATCAACGTGATTAAGGAAGTCCGTGGCATCACGGGCCTCGGTCTGAAGGAAGCCAAGGACCTGGTCGAAGGCGCACCGAAGACCGTCAAGGAAGGCGCGTCCAAGGACGAAGCTGCCAAGATCAAGAAGGCTCTTGAAGACGCCGGTGCCAAGGTCGAAGTCAAGTAATCTACTGATTTCGGGTTGCGGCGTTCGCGTCGCAGCCACTGCCTGGCAGACAGATGGGGCGGGGATCGCATGCGGTTCCCGCCCGATTTGCCGTTGGAGCGGAAGAGGCGTATAGTACGCGGCTCGCCACGTACTGAAAATTTCATAATGGCCGGTCGTTCCGGTCGTCCGCAATGCAGGAGCCAGTTCTCCAGCGCAGTTTACGGGCGACTCGAAGGTCTGGTGCAGAGGGCAGAAGAGATGAACGCGATCACCAAATCGTTCACGGGACGCAAAAGGATCCGCAAAAGTTTCGGGCGTATTCCCGAAATTGCGCCGATGCCCAATTTGATCGACGTGCAGCGCGCCTCCTATGAGGCATTCCTGCAAATGAACGTAAGCCCTGACAGCCGGCAGGATGCCGGCCTTCAGGAAGTCTTCCGTTCGGTGTTTCCGATCAACGATTTCGCGGGTCGCGGCCGTCTGGACTTCATGTCCTACGAATTCGAAGATCCGAAATATGATGTTGAAGAGTGCATCCAGCGTGGCCTGACCTATGCAGCGCCGCTGAAGGTCATTCTCCGTCTGACGACGTGGGATATCGACGAGGACACCGGTTCGCGCTCGATCCACGATATGAAGGAACAGCCGGTTTACATGGGCGACATGCCGCTCATGACCGATAACGGCACCTTCATCATCAATGGTACCGAGCGTGTCATTGTCTCCCAGATGCATCGTAGCCCGGGCGTGTTCTTCGATCACGACAAAGGTAAGACGCATTCTTCGGGCAAGTATCTCTTCGCTGCCCGTGTCATTCCGTATCGTGGTTCCTGGCTCGACTTTGAATTCGATGCCAAGGATCTGATCTATGTCCGTATCGACCGTAAGCGCAAACTGCCGGTCACGACGCTTCTTTATGCGCTTGAAGGTGCAAATTACCTCGCGCAGCGTGAGCAGAAGATCGTCGAAGGCGGTGATGTCGAAGGTCTCGATATCCGTGGAATGGATCAGGATGAAATCCTGTCTTATTTCTATCAGACCGTCCCGTTCACCCGTCTGGGTGGCGAGTGGGCTCGCCCGTTTGACCCCGATGCCTTCCGCGGCCTGAAGCTGCTCAGTCCGCTGGTCGATGCCGATACGGGTGAGGTGGTTGCTGAAG
Source organism: Gluconobacter sp. Dm-44 (assembly GCF_018256175.1). NCBI lineage: Bacteria > Pseudomonadati > Pseudomonadota > Alphaproteobacteria > Acetobacterales > Acetobacteraceae > Gluconobacter > Gluconobacter sp. Dm-44. Next base: position 39,593 of record NZ_JAERLZ010000006.1, read on the forward strand.
CCGATGCGAAGCTGACCGCACGCATGGTCCGCAAGATTGCCGAGAAGACCCGTGTTGTGCAGGTTGGTCGTCTCGATATTCTTGGCCGTTTCCTTGCCTATGATCTCGTGAACGAGAATACAGGTGAGATTTACGGTGAAGCGGGTGAGGAACTGACCGAAGATCGTCTGGCAGCGCTTGAAGAAATGGGCATCACGGAGCTTCCGCTTCTGTCCATTGATGGTTCGCACGGTCCTTGGATTCGCAACACGCTGTCTGCTGACAAGAACAGCTGTCGTGATGAAGCCCTGATCGATATCTATCGTATCATGCGCCCCGGTGAGCCGCCGACCAAGGAAACGGCTGAAGCCATGTTCCGTGGGTTGTTCTTCGATCAGGGCCGCTACGATCTCTCCGCGGTCGGTCGTGTGAAGATGAACATGCGTCTTGATGTCGATGCGCCCGATACCCTGCGTGTCCTGCGCAAGGAAGATATTCTGCGCACGATCAAGATCATGTGCGAGCTGAAGGATGGCCGCGGCCAGATCGACGATATCGATAACCTCGGTAACCGTCGTGTCCGCTCTGTTGGCGAACTGATGGAAAACCAGTATCGCGTCGGTCTGCTCCGCATGGAGCGTGCCATTCGCGAACGTATGGGATCTGTCGATATTGATACGGTCATGCCGCATGACCTTATCAACGCGAAGCCTGCTGCTGCTGCCGTGCGTGAGTTCTTCGGCTCTTCCCAGCTCAGCCAGTTCATGGATCAGACGAACCCGCTTTCCGAAGTGACGCACAAGCGTCGTCTTTCGGCGCTTGGCCCGGGCGGTCTGACCCGTGAGCGCGCAGGCTTCGAAGTCCGTGACGTTCACCCGACGCATTACGGCCGTATCTGCCCGATCGAGACGCCGGAAGGCCCGAACATCGGTCTGATCAACTCCCTGTCGACCTATGCCAAGGTGAACAAGTACGGCTTCATCGAGACGCCGTATCGTCTGGTAGAAGAAGGCGTTCTTCAGGATGGCTGGAAATATCTTTCCGCCATGGAAGAAGAGAAGCTCGTTGTCGCCCAGGCCGATGCCAAGCAGGACGATCAGGGCCGTCTGACGGACGAACTGGTTTCTGTTCGCCGCTCGGGTGACTTCCGCGTCGTTCCGCCGGAGCAGGTTACAGCGTGTGACGTTTCGCCGAAGCAGCTTGTGTCTGTTGCTGCAGCGCTCATTCCGTTCCTTGAGAACGATGACGCCAACCGTGCACTGATGGGCGCGAACATGCAGCGTCAGGCTGTGCCGCTGGTGAAGGCTGACGCCCCCCTAGTCGGTACGGGTATGGAAGCTGCGGTTGCACACGATTCTGGTGCGACCATCGTTGCCAAGCGTCGCGGTGTGATCGACCAGATCGATGGTGCCCGTATCGTTGTTCGTGCCACGGACGAAGCAGGTGCCACGCAGGGTGTCGATATCTATCGTCTGCGCAAGTACATGCGTTCCAACCAGTCCACCTGCATCAACCAGCGCCCGCTGGTGAAGGTTGGTGATACGGTTCATGCTGGCGACATCATTGCTGATGGTCCGTCCACCGAGCTTGGTGAACTGGCGCTGGGTCGTAACGTGCTCGTCGCGTTCATGCCCTGGAATGGTTACAACTTCGAAGATTCCATTCTGATCTCCGAGCGTATCGCCCGTGATGACGTCTTCACTTCGATCCATATCGAAGAATTCGAAGTCATGGCCCGTGATACGAAGCTGGGTCAGGAAGAAATCACGCGCGACATTCCGAATGTCGGCGAGGAAGCTCTGCGCAACCTCGACGAGGCCGGTATTGTGTATGTCGGCGCGGAAGTGAATCCGGGTGACATTCTCGTTGGAAAGGTGACGCCGAAGGGTGAAAGCCCGATGACGCCGGAAGAAAAGCTTCTGCGCGCCATCTTCGGTGAAAAGGCTTCCGATGTTCGTGACACGTCCCTGAAGCTGCCGCCCGGTACGACCGGCACGATCGTTGACGTTCGTGTCTTCTCCCGCCGTGGCGTGGACAAGGACGAGCGCGCCATGGCGATCGAGCGTGCCGAGATCGAGCGTCTCACGAAGGATCGTGATGACGAACGCGGCATTCAGGAGCGCAGCTTCTATAACCGTCTCCGTGAGCGTCTGGTGGGCCAGACGGCTGGTGCCGGCTTCAAGGGCCTCCGTTCGGGCACGCCGATCACGGAAGAGGTTCTGGACGAGCATCATCGCGCGACCTGGGCCAGCATTACGGTTACGTCCGACGACGTCATGGCGGAGCTTGAAAAGCTTCGTGGTGAGTTCAAGGAAGCGACCCGCCGGATCGATGCGCGTTTCGACAGCAAGGTCGAGAAGCTGCAGCGCGGTGACGAGCTGCCGCCTGGTGTGATGAAAATGGTCAAGGTCTTCGTTGCCGTGAAGCGCAAGCTTCAGCCGGGTGACAAGATGGCCGGTCGTCACGGTAACAAGGGTGTCGTTTCCCGCGTTGTTCCCGTCGAAGACATGCCGTTCCTTGAAAACGGTCAGGCCGTTGATATTGTTCTGAACCCGCTGGGTGTGCCGTCGCGCATGAACATCGGTCAGATCCTTGAAACCCATCTGGGCTGGGCCTGTGCCAATATCGGCGCAAGCATCGGCGACATGGTTGACGAGTATCAGCGTACTGGTGAGCGCAAGCAGGAGCTGCTCGACCGTCTGCGTGAGGTCTATGGCGATGTGGTCTATAATGACGACATCACGACCTTGCCGAACGAACAGCTGATCGAACTTGCGAACAACCTTCGCAAGGGTCTTCCGATCGCCACGCCGGTGTTTGATGGCGCTTCCATTCCCGACATCGAAGAGATGCTCGAGAAGGCAGGTGTCAACAAGTCCGGACAGTCGCAGCTGATTGATGGTCGTACGGGTGAGCTGTTCGAACGTCAGACGACGGTCGGCTACATCTACATGCTGAAGCTGCATCACCTTGTCGACGACAAGATCCATGCCCGTTCGATCGGTCCTTACTCGCTTGTTACGCAGCAGCCGCTGGGTGGTAAGGCGCAGTTCGGTGGTCAGCGCTTTGGTGAAATGGAAGTGTGGGCCCTTGAAGCATATGGTGCAGCCTACACGCTGCAGGAAATGCTGACGGTGAAGTCGGATGACGTATCCGGCCGTACCAAGGTCTACGAGGCAATCGTTCGCGAACAGGACGATTTCGAAGCCGGTATTCCGGAGAGCTTCAACGTTCTGATCAAGGAACTGAAGTCTCTCGGCCTGAATGTCGAACTCGAGCAGAGCGGGCTTTAATTGCCCGCTCCCTCCTTCTCGCTACGGTTCATTTTTAAAGTGTCCGCGGTACGCCGCGGGACACATTGGGGTTTCGGCGCATGAACGAACTCATGAAGATTCTGGGTCAGACCGGCCAATCGGTGACCTTCGACCAGATCAAGATCCAGCTCGCATCCAGCGAGCAGGTGCGCTCTTGGTCTTACGGCGAAATCAAGAAGCCGGAGACCATTAACTACCGGACGTTCAAGCCCGAGCGTGACGGCCTGTTCTGTGCGCGTATCTTTGGCCCGATCAAGGATTACGAGTGCCTTTGCGGCAAGTACAAGCGGATGAAGTTCCGCGGTATTGTCTGCGAAAAATGCGGCGTTGAAGTTACGCTGGCCAAGGTGCGTCGCGAGCGCATGGGCCATATCGAGCTGGCATCGCCTGTCGCACATATCTGGTTCCTGAAGTCGCTGCCGAGCCGTATCGCGACCATGCTGGATCTGCCGCTCAAGGACGTCGAGCCGGTTCTGTATTTCGAGAAGTTCCTAATTCTCGATAAGGGCGTCTGTGAATCCGATCAGATCGACTCTTATAAGAACGGCAAGAAGCGCGACCAGTATCTGCTGGACGAAATCCGCTGCGAAGACCTGCTGGATGAATATCCCGATGCAGGCATTGACGTCGGAATCGGTGCGGAAGCCATCAAGCGCGCGCTCTCCAGCTACGACTGGGGTATTCCGAACGATCAGGAACGCGACCTGAGTCTTGCGGCAAAGGAGAAGGGCCTTCCGGATCCGTTCGACTATGATGCTGAAGTCATGGAAGGCGATTCCGAAAAGACCATGATGCGCAAAAAGTTGCGCAAGGCCACTTCGGAAGCTGCCCGTAAAAAGCTCGTCAAGCGCCTGAAGCTGGTCGAAGCCTTCGTGGAAAGCGGTTCGCGTCCGGACTGGATGATCATGGACATCGTGCCGGTCATTCCGCCGGAACTGCGTCCGCTGGTGCCGCTCGATGGTGGCCGTTTCGCAACGTCCGATCTGAACGATCTGTACCGTCGCGTCATCAACCGTAACAACCGTCTGAAGCGGCTGATCGAACTGCGTGCGCCGGACATCATTGTCCGTAATGAAAAGCGCATGCTGCAGGAAGCTGTCGACGCCCTGTTCGATAACGGACGGCGTGGCCGCGCCATCACGGGTGCCAACAAGCGTCCGCTGAAGTCGCTGTCCGACATGCTGAAGGGCAAGCAGGGACGTTTCCGTCAGAACCTGCTCGGAAAGCGCGTCGATTATTCCGGTCGTTCGGTTATCGTGGTCGGCCCGGAACTGAAGCTGCATCAGTGTGGTCTTCCGAAGAAGATGGCGCTCGAACTCTTCAAGCCGTTCATCTATTCGAAGCTTGAGAAGTATGGTCACGCCACCACCATTAAGGCTGCAAAGCGCATGGTGGAAAAAGAGCGCCCGGAAGTCTGGGATATCCTCGAAGAAGTGATCCGCGAGCATCCGGTCATGCTGAACCGTGCGCCGACGCTTCATCGTCTGGGTATTCAGGCGTTCGAGCCGACGCTGATCGAAGGCAAGGCCATCCAGCTTCATCCGCTGGTCTGCACTGCGTTCAACGCCGACTTCGACGGCGATCAGATGGCCGTTCATGTGCCGCTGTCGCTTGAAGCTCAGCTTGAAGCTCGCGTCCTGATGATGTCCACGAACAACATCCTTAGCCCCGCGAACGGCAAGCCGATCATCGTGCCGTCTCAGGATATCGTTCTGGGCCTGTATTACCTGAGCCTTGAGGTTCCGGAATACCGCGAGACGCCGGATGATGCCGTCATCAAGGATGGTAAGGTCGTCACGGCTGCTCCGCCGGCTTATTCGGATGTTGCCGAAATCGAAAGCGCCATGCTTTCCGGCTCGCTCAAGCTGCATGACAAGATCCGTCTGCGTCTGGCGACGATTGACGCTGACGGCAAGTCCGTTCGTCAGACGATCGTCACGACGCCGGGTCGCGCCCTGATCGCGCAGATCCTGCCGAAGCATCAGGCCATCCCGTTCAGCCTGATCAACAAGCAGCTGACGAAGAAGAACGTGTCCGACGTGATCGACACGGTCTATCGTCACTGTGGTCAGAAGGAAGCGGTGATTTTCTGCGACCGTCTGATGGGGCTTGGTTTCCGTCACGCTGCTCGCGCCGGTATTTCCTTCGGCAAGGATGACATGATCATTCCGGATGCCAAGGCAACGCTGGTCGGCAAGACGTCGGAAGAAGTCAAGGAGTTCGAACAGCAGTATCAGGACGGTCTGATCACGGCTGGCGAGCGCTACAACAAGGTGGTCGATGCCTGGTCACGCTGCACGGACGAAGTCCAGGCTGCGATGCTCAAGGAGATCTCCAAGCAGGTCATTGGCAAGCCGACGAACTCGGTCTGGATGATGAGCCACTCCGGTGCCCGTGGGTCGCCGGCCCAGATGAAGCAGCTCGCCGGTATGCGCGGCCTGATGGTGAAGCCTTCGGGCGAGATTATCGAGCAGCCGATTATCGCGAACTTTAAAGAAGGTCTCTCGGTTCTCGATTACTTCACGTCCAGCCACGGTGCCCGTAAGGGTCTTGCGGATACGGCGCTGAAGACGGCGAACTCGGGTTACCTGACCCGTCGTCTGGTTGACGTGGCACAGGACTGCATCATCGTCGAGCCGGATTGCGGTACGGAACGCGGTCTGACGGTTCGCGCTGTCATGGATAGCGGCGAGGTTGTTTCCTCACTGTCCGAGCGTATTCTGGGCCGTACCCTGTCCAAGGATGTGCTGCACCCGGTCACGCAGGATGTCATCCTGCCGCGTAACACGCTGATTGAGGAAGCTGAAGCTGAACTCATCGAGAAGGCGGGCGTGGAGAGCGTTGATATCCGCTCCGTTCTGACCTGCGACAGCCGCGTCGGAATCTGTGGCCACTGCTACGGTCGCGATCTGGCGCGCGGTACGCCGGTCAATATCGGTGAAGCTGTCGGCGTTATCGCTGCACAGTCCATCGGTGAGCCGGGCACCCAGCTGACGATGCGTACCTTCCATATTGGTGGTGCAGCAACGCGTGGCGCTGAGCAGTCGATGGTTGAAGCCTCCCGCGATGGTATCGTGACGATCAAGAACCGGAACGTCGTCGAGAACTCGCAGAAGGTTCTGGTTGTGATGTCGCGTAACTGCGAAATCCTGCTGACCGACGAGAACGGTGTGGAGCGTGCCCGCTATCGTGTGCCTTACGGTGCGCGTCTGATGGTCTCGGAAGGCGAAGCGGTGACGCGGACCCAGAAGATGGCCGAGTGGGACCCGTACACCCTGCCGATCATCACCGAGCAGGCTGGTACGGTCGAGTATCTCGACCTGATCGACAGCATCACGCTTGTCGAGCGTATGGATGAAGTCACGGGTCTCAGTTCGAAGGTCGTCGTTGACTACAAGCAGGCAGCAAAGGGTGTGGACCTGCGTCCGCGTCTGCAGCTCAAGGATGCTTCTGGAAACGTCGTCAAGCTCGCCAACGGCAACGATGCCCGCTACTTCCTCTCGCCGGACAGTATTCTGTCGGTGGAGAACGGAGCAGAGGTCAATGCTGGTGACGTGTTGGCCCGTATTCCTCGCGAGGGGTCCAAGACGCGTGACATTACAGGTGGTCTGCCGCGTGTGGCCGAACTGTTCGAAGCGCGTCGTCCGAAGGATCATGCGATCATCGCCGAAGGCGAGGGACGTATTGAATTCGGCAAGGACTACAAGTCCAAGCGTTGTGTCATCGTCAAGAACGACGACACAGGTGAGGAGACGCAGTACCTGATCCCGAAGGGCAAGCACGTTTCCGTTCAGGAAGGCGACTTCGTCCAGAAGGGCGATCCGCTGGTCGACGGTCCGCGCGTGCCGCATGACATTCTCAAGGTCATGGGTGTCGAGGCCCTGTCCGACTATCTCGTCAACGAGATCCAGGACGTCTATCGACTGCAGGGCGTGAAGATCAATGACAAACATATCGAAGTCATTGTTCGCCAGATGCTGCAGAAGGTAGAAATCCTCGAGCCGGGTGATTCGACCTATCTGATCGGCGAGACGGTGGATCGTATCGAGTACGAAGGTGAAAACCAGCGTCTGCTTGAGAACGGGGATACACCTGCGAAGGCCATGCCGGTTCTGCAGGGCATCACAAAGGCCTCGCTGCAGACTCAGTCCTTCATCTCTGCGGCCTCCTTCCAGGAGACGACACGCGTCCTCACGGATGCTGCAACGTCGGGCAAGGTCGACACCCTCAACGGTCTCAAGGAGAACGTGATTGTCGGACGTCTGATCCCGGCAGGAACGGGCAGTGTGATGAACCGTCTGCGGGGTATCGCGGCCACTCAGGACCGTCAGCGTGTTGGTGGAACGTCGCAGGCAGCTGTCGAAGACGCAGCGGAATGAAAACGGGATCCCCGCTTTTAAAGAAGGCGGGGATCATCGCGTCCCGATTCTGGAAACTTTCAGTGCAGAATCGGGCCATTTCAGCTGAACCACTTGACTTGGCGTCGAACCCTTCGTAGGTTCCGCGCCCTCGGCACATGCCTTCTCGGAAGGCTGAAAAAGCCGACGAAGTTTAAAGAATCGCATGCGGTGCCGCTAATTTCCCTTCGGGAAAAATGCCAAGGCCGCACGCTGGAGAGAGAAGGGAACAGTTCAGGCTGTTTCCTTTTCACGATGTGGAAATGGCAGGCGGTCCTACCGCATGTCGGTTGGAACAAATGTCACGACAGGAACAGCAATGTTGCTGTCTGAAATAGGACAAGGATTGGGAAGGGCGCATGCCGACCATCAACCAGTTGATCGCGAACGGCCGTGAGCCGGCCGCAAAGCGGAACAAGGTCCCCGCACTGCAGGGCTGCCCGCAGAAGCGCGGCGTTTGCACGCGTGTGTATACCGTAACGCCGAAGAAGCCGAACTCCGCTCTGCGTAAGGTCGCCAAGGTGCGTCTGACCAACGGGTATGAGGTCGTGAGCTACATTCCGGGTGAAGGTCATAACCTTCAGGAACACAGCGTTGTTCTGATCCGTGGTGGCCGCGTGAAGGATCTTCCTGGCGTCCGTTATCACATCCTGCGTGGTGTGCTTGATACACAGGGTCTCGCCAAGCGTCGTCAGCGTCGTTCGCTGTATGGCGCGAAGCGTCCGAAGTAAGAGGTATTTGGAATGAGTCGCCGTCACCGCGCTGTAAAGCGCGAGATCCTTCCCGATCCGAAGTTCGGAGACGTCGTCATTACGCGCTTCATGAATGCGCTGATGTACGATGGTAAGAAATCCACTGCCGAGGGCATCGTTTACGGTGCGCTCGAAGTCATGCGCCGTCGCGGCGGCACGACTGCAGATCCGGTGGCCATGTTCCACTCGGCTCTGGACAACGTGAAGCCTGCGGTTGAAGTCCGTTCGCGTCGCGTCGGTGGCGCAACCTATCAGGTTCCGGTTGAAGTCCGCGCCGAGCGTCGTCAGGCCCTCGCGATCCGCTGGCTGATCGACGCCTCCCGCAAGCGTGGCGAGAACACGATGCAGGAGCGTCTGTCCAACGAACTGATGGATGCGGTCAACAATCGTGGCTCCGCTGTCAAGAAGCGCGAAGACACGCACCGTATGGCTGAAGCCAACAAGGCATTCAGCCACTATCGCTGGTAATCAGAACCGGTTAAAGGGCTTCCGGCAGTGTCACGATCTCGGGATCGTACACTGACCGGTTTGAACTTTCAGTCTTACTCCCGTTCCAGGTGGAGCGGGGTTTTGGAGAAAGACGATGGCAAAGGCTAAATTTGAGCGGACGAAGCCGCACTGCAACATCGGCACCATCGGTCACGTCGATCACGGCAAGACCTCGCTGACTGCTGCAATCACCAAGGTGCTGGCAAAGTCCGGTGGCGCAACGTTCAGCGCCTACGACCAGATCGACAAGGCTCCTGAAGAGCGCGCTCGTGGCATCACCATTTCCACGGCTCACGTTGAGTATGAGACGGCCAACCGTCACTATGCTCACGTCGACTGCCCGGGCCATGCTGACTACGTGAAGAACATGATCACGGGTGCAGCTCAGATGGACGGCGCAATTCTCGTCGTTTCCGCTGCTGACGGTCCGATGCCCCAGACGCGTGAGCACATCCTGCTCGCTCGTCAGGTCGGTGTTCCGGCTCTGGTCGTGTTCCTGAACAAGGTTGACCAGGTTGATGACCCGGAGCTGCTCGAGCTCGTGGAAATGGAAGTTCGTGAACTTCTGTCTTCCTACCAGTTCCCGGGCGACGATATCCCCATCGTCAAGGGCTCCGCTCTTGTGACGCTGGAAGATGGCGACGCAGCAATCGGTGAAGACCGCGTTCTCGAACTGATGACGCAGGTTGACGCTTACATCCCGCAGCCGGAGCGTCCGGTTGACCGTCCGTTCCTGATGCCGATCGAAGACGTGTTCTCGATCTCGGGTCGTGGTACGGTTGTCACGGGTCGTGTTGAGCGCGGCGTTGTCAACGTGGGTGACGAAGTCGAAATCGTCGGCCTGAAGGACACCATCAAGACGACTGTTACGGGCGTTGAGATGTTCCGCAAGCTGCTCGATCGCGGTGAAGCTGGTGACAACATCGGTGCACTGGTTCGTGGCACGAAGCGTGAAGACGTCGAGCGTGGCCAGGTTCTGGCAAAGCCCGGCTCCATCACGCCGCACAAGAACTTCAAGGCTGAGGCTTATATCCTCACGAAGGAAGAGGGCGGTCGTCACACGCCGTTCTTCACGAACTATCGCCCGCAGTTCTATTTCCGTACGACCGACGTCACGGGCGTCGTGACGTTGCCGGAAGGCACGGAAATGGTCATGCCGGGTGATAACGTTGCCATGGACGTGGAGCTGATCGCTCCGATCGCCATGGACGAAGGCCTGCGCTTCGCGATCCGCGAAGGTGGCCGTACCGTGGGTGCAGGTGTGGTTTCTTCCATCACCGCCTAAAGTCCTGCGTTTAGCTGTTGGCTTTGACAGCCCCGGTCAGATTTTTTCTGACCGGGGTTCCCTTTCAGGGGCAATGGCAGTAGGACGACACCCGAATTTTTGAGTTGGACGAACAAGAACATGGACAACCAGAACATCCGCATTCGCCTTAAGGCGTACGATCATCGCGTGCTGGACAACAGCACCAAAGAGATCGTAAACACGGCGAAGCGTACGGGTGCGCGGGTTCGGGGTCCGATCCCGCTGCCGACGCATATCGAACGGTTCACGGTGAACCGCTCGCCACACGTGGATAAGAAAAGCCGCGAACAGTTCGAAATTCGGACTCACCGCCGGCTGCTCGACATTGTCGAGCCGACCCCGCAGACCGTGGACGCCCTCATGAAGCTCGACCTCGCCGCTGGCGTGGACGTCGAGATCAAACTCTAAGGTCCAGACGATGCGAACCGGATTGATTGCAAAGAAGCTGGGAATGACCCGGCTGTTTAAGGAAGATGGCACGCATGTGCCTGTGACGGTCCTTCACCTTGACAATGTCGAGGTTGTGGATGCCCGCACGAACGAGCGCGATGGCTATACCGCCATTCAACTCGGACTTGGTAATGCCAAGGTGAAAAATGTCACCAAGGCGAACCGTGGCCATTTCGCCCGGACCAAGGTCGAGCCAAAGAAGCATCTGGCAGAGTTCCGCGTCTCTGAAGACGCCCTGCTGGAGGCTGGAACCAAGCTGTCCGCTGCTCACTTCGTTGTGGGACAGAAAGTTGACGTCACGGGCCAGAGCAAGGGCAAGGGTTTTGCGGGTGTTATGAAGCGTCATAACTTCGCAGGTCTCGAAGCATCCCACGGCGTCTCCATCAGCCACCGTTCCCATGGTTCTACAGGCCAGCGCCAGGATCCTGGCAAGGTCTTCAAGGGAAAGAAGATGGCAGGTCACATGGGTGACGAGCGTGTTACCACGCTGAACCTTGAGATCGCTGCCGTGGATGAAGAGCGCAACCTGATCATGGTCAGGGGTGCAATTCCTGGTGCGAAAAACGGCCTTGTGCTGATTCGCGATGCAATCAAGAAGGCTCGCCATGCTGATGCGCCGTACCCGGCAGCAACAGTGGCAGCCGCCGGTTGAGGACGAGGGGCATGGAATACGATATCAAGACCCTCGATAATGGTAGCGCAGGCTCTGTCGCGCTTCCGGAAGAGATTTTCGCGGTCACTCCGCGCTCTGACATCATGGCACGCGTCGTGCACTGGCAGCTGGCAAAGCGCCGCGCCGGTACGCACCGTACCAAGGGCATGGGTGAGATTTCTGGCACGACCAAGAAGCCTTTCCGTCAGAAGGGCACGGGTTCTGCCCGTCAGGGCTCCCTGCGTGCGCCGCAGTTCCGTACGGGTGGCGTTGTTCATGGTCCGGTCGTTCGCGATCACGGCTATGACCTTCCCAAGAAGGTCCGTCGTCTCGGCCTGATCTGCGCCCTGTCGCAGAAGGCTGCCGAGGGCAAGCTGATCGTTCTCGATGCAGCCAACGGTGTCACCAAGACCCGTGAAGCCGCAGCGAAGATCAAGGCTCTGGGCTGGACGTCCGCGCTGATCGTTGATGGTGCTGTTGACGAGCAGTTCGCTCGCGCAATCGCCAATCTGCCGAAGATCGACGTTCTGCCGACCATTGGTGCAAACGTCTATGACATCCTCAACCACGACGTGCTGGTCATCACCCGCGCCGGTCTTGAGGGTCTTAAGGAGCGTCTGGCATGACCACCAATACCGTCATGAACGCACACAAGACTGCACAGAACATGTCTCAGGAAACCCTGTATGACGTGATCCGTGCACCGCTGATCACCGAAAAGGCGACGCTTCTTTCCGAGCGTAACCAGGTGGTGTTCAAGGTCGCTCCCGGTGCGACGAAGCCTCAGATCAAGGTCGCGGTTGAGAAGCTCTTCAACGTGAAGGTGACCGGCGTGAGCACGCTGGTCCAGAAGGGCAAGGTCAAGCGCGTCAAGGGTCGTCCCGGCCGTCGCTCGGACATCAAGAAGGCGTATGTACAGCTTGCTGAAGGTCAGTCTATTGACCTTACAGCCAAGCTGGGCTGACGCGGGGTAGGATACCATGGCACTCAAGCACTTTAATCCCACGACGCCGAGCACACGCGGCACCGTGCTGATTGATCGTAGCGAGCTCTTCAAGGGCAAGCCGATCAAGCAGCTCACGGAAGGCAAGAACAAGTCCGGCGGCCGTAACAATCACGGTCGTACCACAGTTCGTTTCCGTGGCGGCGGGCACAAGCAGTCTTATCGTTATGTCGACTTCAAGCGTCGCAAGTTCGATGTGGCCGCAACGGTCGAGCGTCTCGAATACGATCCGAACCGCACGGCATTCATTGCGCTGATCAAGTATGAAGACGGCGAACTCGCCTACATCCTTGCTCCGCAGCGCGTGAAAGTTGGCGATCGCGTCATCTCCGGCGCCCACACGGACGTCAAGCCTGGCAACGCCATGCCGCTGGGTGCAATGCCGGTCGGAACGATCGTGCATAACATCGAGCTGAAGCAAGGCGCTGGCGGCAAGCTGGCCCGTTCCGCTGGCACCTATGCCCAGCTGGTTGGTAAAGACGCCGGTTACGCGCAGATCAAGCTGCAGTCCGGTGAACTGCGTCTTGTTCGTGGTGAATGCATGGCAACCGTTGGTGCTGTGTCTAACCCGGACAACATGAACCAGCACATGGGCAAAGCTGGTCGTTCCCGCTGGCTCGGACGTCGTCCGCACAACCGTGGCGTTGTCATGAACCCGGTCGACCATCCGCATGGTGGTGGTGAAGGCCGGACCTCTGGTGGCCGTCATCCGGTTACACCGTGGGGTGTTCCGACCAAGGGTTACAAGACGCGTGTTAACAAAAAGACGGATAGCCTGATCATCCGTCGCCGTAAGTCCGGCAAGTAAGAGGGGGCAAACAGAGATGGCACGTTCCGTCTGGAAGGGCCCGTTCGTTGACGGGTATCTGTTCGGCAAGGCCGAAGCGTCGCGCGCTTCGGGTCGTAATGAAGTGATCAAGATCTGGTCGCGTCGTTCGACGATCCTTCCGCAGTTCGTTGGACTTACGTTCGGCGTCTATAATGGTCACAAGTTCCTGCCAGTGCAGGTCACGGAGAACATGGTCGGTCACAAGTTCGGTGAGTTCTCGCCGACACGGACCTACACCGGTCATGGCTCTGACAAGAAGTCGAAGCGGGGCTGAAAATGAGCAAGCCAAAGCATATCCGCACGCTTGCTGACACGGAAGCGCAGGCTATTGCCCGCAACATCCGCGTCAGCCCGCAAAAGCTGAACCTGGTTGCGGCAATGATCCGCAACCAGCCGGCTGACAAGGCTATCGCCGCTCTTGCCTTCTCGCGTCGTCGTATCGCGCAGCAGGTCAAGAAGACTCTTGAGAGCGCCGTGGCCAACGCTGAGAACAACCATCAGCTCGACGTCGATCAGCTGGTGGTCAAGACTGCAGAAGTCGGCAAGTCCATTGTCATGAAGCGTTTCCACGCTCGTGGTCGTGGCCGTTCTTCTCAGATCCAGAAGTTCTTCAGCCACCTGAAGATTGTTGTTGCCGAGCGTGCGGAAGCACCGGAAGAGACGAAGCCGTCTCGCGGAACCAACAAAGAGCAGAAGGCAGCCTGATCCATGGGACACAAGGTCAATCCGATCGGGCTTCGGCTCGGCGTCAACCGTACCTGGGACAGCCGCTGGTACGCTGGTCAAGACTACGCGCGTCTGCTGCATGAAGATCTTAAGCTTCGTGCATTCCTGCGTCGCAAGCTGTCCGGCGCAGGCGTGTCCCGCGTTGTTATCGAGCGTCCGGCAAAGAAGCCCCGCGTGACGATCTACGCTGCCCGTCCGGGCGTCGTGATCGGCAAGAAGGGCCAGGACATCGACGCGCTCCGCAAGGAACTGAGCCGTATGGCGAAGACCGATGTGGCGCTGAACATCGTCGAGATCCGCAAGCCGGAAATCGATGCCACTCTCGTTGCCGAGAACATTGCTCAGCAGCTGGAGCGTCGCGTTGCATTCCGTCGTGCCATGAAGCGCGCAATCCAGTCCGCAATACGTTTGGGTGCCCAGGGCATCCGGATCACCTGCGGTGGTCGTCTGGGTGGTGCTGAAATCGCTCGTGCCGAAAAGTATCGTGAGGGACGCGTTCCCCTGCATACCCTTCGCGCCGATATCGATTACGGTACGGCAACTGCCAAGACAACGTATGGTACCTGCGGTGTGAAGGTATGGATCTTCAAGGGTGAGATCCTGGCTCATGACCCGCTGGCACAGGATCGTCGTGCTGCGGAGCAGGCTCCCCAGCGCTAAGACTGTGAGCGAAAGCTCGCAGTTCCTTTGCTGGTGCTGATTTGAGGATTTAACAACATGCTTTCCCCGAAGCGGACAAAGTTTCGTAAGGCCCACAAGGGCCGCATTCACGGTCTGGCGAAAAGCGGAACCCAGCTGAACTTCGGTGCCTTCGGCCTGAAGGCGCTGGAGCCGGAGCGGATTACCGCTCGCCAGATCGAAGCCTCCCGTCGTGCGATCACGCGTGCCATGAAGCGTGCCGGTCGCGTGTGGATTCGTATCTTTCCGGACACTCCGGTCTCGACAAAGCCCGCAGAAGTGCGTATGGGCTCCGGTAAGGGTAACCCCGAGTACTGGGCCGCACGTGTCAAGCCGGGTCGTATCCTGTTCGAGATCGAAGGCGTTCCGCCTGAGGTTGCCAAGCTGGCCCTGAGTCTGGGGGCTGCAAAGCTTCCGATCAAGACCAAGTTCGTTCAGCGTATCGGAGACGCGTAATGGCCGACACGTACAAGCCTGCCGATCTGCGCGCGAAGAGCGAAGATGAGCTGAATGCTCTTCTGCTCGACCTCAAGCGTGAACAGATCAATCATCGTTTTTCGGCTGCCACGGGGCAGTCGGAGAACACAAGCCGCGTCAAGGTCGTGCGCCGTGCGGTAGCACGTATCAAGACACTGGCTCACACATCGAAGAACCGTGCGGGCGCCAAAACGTCCGCCGCTAAGTCCTGAGAGGAGACGGACGATGCCAAGGCGCGTCCTGACGGGTCGGGTCACGAGCGACAAGATGGACAAGACGGTTACCGTTCTTGTCGATCGTCGCATCATGCACCCGCTCTACAAAAAGTTTATTCGCCGCTCCAAGAAGTACGCGGCTCATGACGAAGAAAACGTCTGCCAGACGGGCGATCTGGTTCGCATTGAAGAATGCGCACCGATCTCCAAGCGCAAGACGTGGTCTGTCGTGTCGCGCAACGGTGAGGAGCTGGCTGCAGCGTCCTCTTCCGTCAGCGCATAAGGGGGTAGGCACATGATTCATCCCGAGACCAACCTTGACGTCGCCGATAACTCCGGCGCGCGTCGGGTGCAGTGCATCAAGGTGCTGGGCGGCTCCAAGCGGAAGACTGCCTCGGTCGGCGACGTCATTGTCGTGTCCGTCAAGGAAGCAATTCCCCGCGGCAAGGTGAAGAAGGGTGACGTCCATCAGGCCGTTATCGTTCGCACCTCCTACCCGGTTCGTCGTGCAGATGGCTCCGCCATCCGTTTCGACAAGAATGCCGCTGTTCTTCTGAACAAGCAGCAGGAGCCGATTGGTACGCGTATCTTTGGCCCGGTGGTTCGTGAACTGCGTGCGCGCAAGTTCATGAAGATCATCTCGCTGGCTCCGGAGGTGCTGTAATGGCTGCTCGTATCAAGAAGGGTGACCAGGTTCTGGTCCTCTCCGGCAAGTCCCGTGGCGTTCGCGGCGAAGTTCTCGCTGTGATGCCGAAGGCCGAAAAGGCTGTTGTGCGCGGCGTGGCTATTGCCAAGCGTCACACGAAGCCTAACCGTGCAGGGGGAGAAGGTGGAATCATCGAGCGCGAAATGCCGATCCATCTCTCCAACCTGAAGCTGGTTGATCCGAAGAGCGGCAAGCCGACGCGTGTTGGCTTCCGCATTCTGGAAGACGGTCGCAAGGTTCGTGTTGCCAAGGCAACCGGCGAAGTGATCGAAGGCTGAGGAAGGCAACAATGAGCGAACAGAAGAACGCTTTGCCGCGTCTGCACCAGCGTTACGAAGATGTGCTGAAGAAGCAGCTTCGTGAGCAGTTTGGTTATGCCAACGAACTCCAGGTTCCTAAGCTCGAGAAGATCGTGCTGAACATGGGTGTTGGTGAAGCCGCCGGTGACCAGAAGAAGCTTGATGCCGCTTTTGCGGAAATGACCGTGATTTCGGGTCAGAAGCCTGTCAAGACCCTTGCTCGCAAGGCTATTGCCGGTTTCAAGATCCGCGAAGGTCTGCCCATTGGCTGTAAGGTCACGCTCCGTCGTGCCCGCATGTACGAGTTTCTTGACCGTCTGGTAACGATCGCCATGCCGCGCATCCGCGATTTCCGCGGCCTGCCGGCAAATAAGGGCTTTGATGGACACGGCAACTTTGCCATGGGCATCAAGGAACAGATCGTGTTTCCTGAGATCGAGTATGACAAGATCGATGCCGTCCGCGGTATGGACATCATCTTCGTGACCAGCGCCAAGTCTGATGCTGAAGCAAAGGCCCTGCTGAAGGCCTTTGATCTGCCGTTTAACGGCTGATCCATAATTTTTCAGACCGATCACGGTTAAAATCAGGATTCGGCCTTCCATTGGAAGGCCGCTTTCCTTTATAGACACGCTGATTGGAAAACCGTCGGGATAGGCCTGACAGGTTCCGGGAGAAAATTCGAGATGGCGAAGGTCTCAGCGGTAAACCGTAATAACCATCGCGCTGCCCTGGTGAAGCGCGACAAGGAAAAGCGGACCGCTCTCAAGAACATCATCAAGGATCGTACACTGTCGGTTGAAGACCGCTTTGATGCGACCCTTAAGCTGGCCCAGATGCCGCGCAATGGATCCGCGACCCGCGTCCGTCTGCGTTGCAAGCTTTCTGGTCGCCCCCGTGCCAACTATCGCAAGTTCGAACTGAGCCGTATTGCTCTGCGTGATCTTGCCTCCGCCGGCCAGATTCCTGGCATGGTCAAGTCGAGCTGGTAAAGGGTAGATCGAATGTCTTTGTCTGATCCACTGGGCGATATGCTGACCCGGATCCGCAATGCGCAGCGTGCCCGTCATGCTGTCTGCGTTGCGCCTGCATCCAAGCTGCGCGCAAGCGTTCTGGAAGCCCTGAAGCGTGAAGGCTACATCCGTGGCTTCGCTGCTGAAGAGCTCCGCAAGGGTGTTGCACAGCTCCGTATTGAGCTGAAGTATGTAGAAGGCCAGCCGGTCATCAAGGAAATCCATCGCGTTTCCAAGCCCGGCCGTCGCGTCTACTCGAAGATCAAGGAACTTCCGCGCGTTTATGCCGGCCTTGGTGTGTCGATCCTGTCCACCCCGCGTGGCGTCCTGTCGGACGTCGAGGCTCGCGCTGCCAACGTTGGCGGCGAGGTCCTCTGCCGCGTCTTCTAAGGAGGGTCGCATGTCTCGCGTAGGTAAATATCCCGTCGAAGTTCCGGCTGGCGTGCAGGTTTCCGTTGCTGATGGCATCTTCAAAGCCAAGGGCAAGCTGGGTGAACTGACCGTTCCGGTTTCCCGTCATGTGGAAGTCAAGATCGAAGGTAGCAATGTTTCCGTTGCTCCTCTTGGTCGTCGTTCGCGTGAAAACTGGACCATGTGGGGAACCACCCGTGCTCTGATCGCCAATACGGTCAAGGGTGTGTCGGACGGCTTCACCAAGGGGCTTGAAATTCAGGGTACGGGTTTCCGTGCTGCTGTTCAGGGCTCGAACCTGGTGATGAACCTCGGCTTCTCGCACGATGTTGTCTATCCGATTCCGGAAGGCATCAAGATCACCACGCCGCGTCCGACCGCGATTGTCGTTGAGGGTAACGACAAGCAGCGTGTTGGTCAGGTTGCGCTCGATATCCGCAGCTTCCGCAAGCCTGAGCCTTACAAGGGCAAGGGTGTTCGGTATGAGACCGAGGTTCTGCGTCGCAAGGAAGGTAAGAAGAAGTAATGGCAACGCAGCAAGGATTGCAGGAACGCCGCCGTCAGCGGCTGCGCTTCCAGCTTCGTCGCAAGAGCGGCGGCCGGCCGCGTCTGTCGGTCTTCCGTTCCAGCAAACACATTCACGCCCAGATCATCGACGATGCACAGGGCCGTACGCTCGCCAGCGCCTCTACGCTGGAAAAGACGCTTCGCGATGCTGGTAAGACCGGTGCCGACGTGTCTGCGGCCACGGCTATCGGTAAGCTGATTGCCGAACGTGGTGTTGCCGCTGGCGTGAAGACTGTCGTGTTTGATCGCGGCTCTTATCTGTATCATGGCCGGGTCAAAGCCCTGGCAGAGGCTGCCCGTGAGGGCGGACTTTCGTTCTAAGGAGATCACACATGGCACGTGAGCCAAGAGAAGGCGGCCGTGGTGGTCGTGAGCGCGAGCAGGGCGATGATCTGATCGACAAGCTCGTCACCATCAACCGTGTTGCCAAAGTCGTAAAGGGTGGTCGCCGTTTTGCGTTCGCTGCCCTCGTCGTTGTCGGTGACCAGAAGGGGCGCGTTGGTTACGGTGCGGGCAAGGCTCGTGAAGTTCCCGAGGCAATCCGTAAGGCAACCGAGCGTGCAAAGCGCACGATGATCCGTGTGCCGATGAAGGAAGGTCGTACCCTCCATCACGACACCTTCGGTCATTACGGTGCTGGCAAGGTTGTTGTTCGTGCGGCTGAAGCCGGTACGGGTATCATTGCCGGTGGTCCGATGCGTGCAGTGTTCGAAAGCCTCGGCGTCAATGACGTTGTGGCCAAGAGCTTGGGAACGCGGAACCCGCATAACATGATCAAGGCAACGTTTGCTGCGCTCGAAAAGGCCAGCAGCCCACGTCATGTTGCGTCCCGTCGCGGCAAGAAAGCTGCTGAACTGTTTGGCAAGCGCGAGCAGGGTCAGACGGAAGCGGAGGTGACAAATGGCTGAGAATGGCAAGACCGTTCAGGTTACGCAGATCGCTTCGGTCATCGGTCGTAAACCGGGCCAGGCTGAGACCATCATTGGTCTTGGTCTGCGCGGAATTGGTTCCACGCGCACGCTGGAGGATACTCCGGCCGTGCGTGGAATGATCCGCAAGGTTGCCCACCTCATCAAGGTGGAGGGTTGAAATGAACCTCAACGAACTGCGTGACAACGAGGGTTCTCGTTATCGCAAGAAGCGTCTTGGACGTGGCATCGGGTCCGGCAAGGGCAAGACGTCAGGCCGTGGCGTCAAGGGTCAGAAGGCTCGTGAAGGCGTCTCGCTCAATGGCTTCGAGGGTGGTCAGCTTCCGCTGTACCGTCGTATGCCGAAGCGTGGCTTCGTGAACATTTTCCGCAAGGAATATGCTCCGGTGAACCTCGGTGCGATCTCCAAGGCCATCGAAAACGGAAAGCTGGACAAGGCTGCAACCGTCACTGAGGAGACCCTGCGTAAGGCTGGTCTCGTCAACGGAAGCAAGCTGGCTGGTGTCCGTCTTCTGGCCCATGGTGAACTCTCGCATGGCGTGACCATCGAAGTTGCTGGCGCCTCTGCTGCTGCTCTGGCAGCAGTCGAGAAGGCTGGTGGTACCGTTAAGGTGCTCGAGACCAAGAAGGACGCCCAGGCTGAGGCCTGAGTTCTCTTCTCCCGGGCTTTGTCCGGGTTAGGGTTGGATAGTGAACAGCGTCCCGTGCTTATGTGCGGCGACGCTGTTTTCATGAAAGGACAGGTGGATGGCTTCCGCAGCAGAGCAGCTCGCCGCCAATCTCAATATGAGTTCGTTTTCCAAGGCGACCGAACTCAAGAAGCGCATCTGGTTTACTCTCGGAGCGCTGATCGTCTATCGACTTGGCACCTATATTCCGGTGCCCGGCGTCGATGCGACCGTGATGGGGCAGCTTCTTGCCCAGCATCAGGGTGGCATTCTGGGGATGTTCGACATGTTCACGGGCGGTGCGCTTGGGCGTATGACCGTGTTCGCATTGAATATCATGCCGTATATCAGCGCCTCGATCATTATTCAGCTTCTTTCCACGGCGCTTCCTTCCATGGAAGCGATGAAGAAGGAAGGTGAGGCGGGTCGTAAAAAGCTCAATCAGTACACGCGCTATCTTACTGTGTTTATCGCTCTTTTCCAGGCTTACGGCATTGCCGTCGGGCTTGAAAACATGACGGCGCATGGTGCGAATGCTGTGGTAGCTCCGGGAGCGTTCTTCATTGCCTCCTGTGTGGTGACGCTTGTCGGCGGGACGATGTTCCTGATGTGGCTGGGCGAGCAGATTACGTCCAGGGGTGTCGGGAATGGCATTTCCCTCATTATCTTTGCGGGTATCGTCGCCAATCTGCCGAATGCTCTGGCCAGTCTTTTCGAACTGGGACGGACAGGAGCGCTTTCGCCAATTTTTGTGGTGATTTTTCTGGTTCTGGCGATTGCTGTCATTGGCTTCATCGTCTTCATGGAGCAGGCACAGCGTCGCGTTGTGATTCAGTATCCCAAACGTCAGGTTGGAAACCGTATTTTCGGCGGTGACTCCACCCACATGCCGCTCAAGGTCAACACCGCAGGTGTTATTCCGCCGATTTTCGCATCATCCGTATTGCTGATTCCTGTGACCATTTCCGGTTTCATGAACGGCCATTCGATGCCGGGATGGCTCTCCATTCTGGGGCAGCAGCTTGGCCAGGGGCAGCCGCTCTATATGCTGTTCTATGCTGCGATGATCCTGTTCTTCTCCTATTTCTATGCGGCGATTACATTCAATCCCGAGGAAACGGCAGAAAACCTGCGGAAGCAGGGTGGATTCATTCCGGGCATTCGACCGGGTGCGAGCACGGCGACGTATTTTGACAAAATCCTGTCCCGTCTGACCGCGATCGGCGCTCTGTACCTGGTTGTAGTGTGTTTGTTGCCGCAGATCCTGATCAGCAAATATAATGTCCCGTTCTATTTTGGTGGCACGAGTCTGATCATTATCGTCTCGGTCACGATTGATACGGTCACGCAGATTCAGTCTCATCTGGTGGCGCATCAGTATTCGGGTCTGATCCGCAAGCAACGCAGTCGCGGAAGCCGTGGTGGAGTGCAGGGAGGCACGAAACGTCGATGAACATCATTCTTCTTGGACCGCCCGGAGCCGGCAAGGGAACACAGGCCAAACGGCTTGAGACCCTCTATGGCTTCAAGCAGATTTCCACGGGCGATATGCTGCGCGCCGAGGTGGCTGCGGGCTCGGCGATTGGCAACGAAGCCAAGACGATCATGGAGAAGGGACAGTTCGTTCCAGACCCGATTATCGTTGCCATGATTCAGAACCGTATCGCACAACCGGATTGCCAGCGTGGATTCATCCTTGATGGCTTTCCCCGGACAGAAAGTCAGGCCGAGGCGCTCGATGCAATGCTGTCGCAGCGTGATCTGACAATCGGTGCGGTCATTCTGCTGGACGTCAACGAAGACGAACTCGTGGAGCGTATCGCCAGCCGCAAAAGTGAGGACGGAACGCGGCGTCCGGACGACAACCCCGAGGTTGTCCGTGCGCGTCTTGACGTCTATCGCAAGCAAACCGCTCCGATCCTTCCTTATTATGAGAAAGCCGGGCGTCTGCTTCATGTTGACGGTATGAAAGACGTTGAAAGCGTTGGCGAAGCGATTGATGCCATCGTCACAGGCGCGGCAAAAAACTGAGTTTCAGACAGATATCACGGAAAAGTGATCTCTATTATTTGACTCAGGTGGGGTGGGCAGTCTATTGCGCGCCCTCGACATAGGTGTAGCCAAACTGTTCGTGCGTCTGCCGGAATCGGTAGGCAGCAGGTTTGGCTACAAGATCATCGACCTGGCCATGGCTGGGGATATAACAGTCTGAAGCGGCTCCGGGCCGTTTCAATGGGAGTAACAAGCGTGGCACGTATTGCCGGCGTAAACATTCCGACCAACAAGCGGGTCGTCATTGCCCTGCGTTATGTCTATGGCATCGGTCCGGCGACAGCGCAGTCCATCTGCACGAAGCTCGAAATTCCCGATGCCAAGCGCGTCAACGAGCTGTCTGACGACGAAATCGTCAAGATCCGCGAACTGATCGATTCCGAACTGCGCGTCGAAGGCGATCTTCGTCGTGAAACCGCAATGAACATCAAGCGTCTGATGGACCTCGGTTGCTACCGTGGCCTTCGTCACCGTCGTGGCCTCCCGGTCCGCGGTCAGCGTACGCACACCAATGCCCGTACCCGCAAGGGCAAGGCTGTGGCGATTGCAGGCAAGAAGAAGGTTACGCGCTAATCCGCGCATGATTTTTTTTCATCGACGTTTTGCTTAAACTTTTAGGACGACCTCTCTCATGGCGAAGGCCGCTGCTCCGCGTATCCGTAAAAAGGAACGCAAGAATATCATTTCCGGTGTTGCTCACGTGCTTTCCACGTTCAACAACACCATGATCACCATTTCTGACGCACAGGGCAACGCGATTGCCTGGTCGTCGTCGGGTGCGCAGGGCTTTAAAGGCTCCCGTAAGTCCACGCCGTATGCTGCTCAGGTCGCTGCAGAAGATGCCGGCCGCAAGGCACGCGAGCATGGCATGGAAACGCTTGAGATCGAGGTCTCCGGTCCGGGTTCGGGGCGTGAAAGCGCTCTTCGTGCTCTTCAGGCCGTAGGGTTCAACATTACGTCCATCCGCGACATGACGCCCGTGCCGCACAATGGCTGCCGTCCCCGGAAGCGTCGTCGCGTCTGAGTGATGCTGTGCTGCGTATCGCGTGCGATACGCAGCATCTGTAAGTGATTGCATCTTTTACCGCACCGATGGTGCGGGCCCAGGTGCCGCCAATCCCCTTGGCGTGCTTCGTTGTTTGAAAGGCCACGACCTTGGTTCTCCAGAAAAACTGGCAGTCCCTCATCAAGCCGGAGAAGCTTGAAGTCGAGCCCGGACCGGTTGCCTCGCGCATCGCCACTGTCGTGGCCGAGCCTCTGGAACGCGGCTTCGGCATGACGCTCGGTAATGCACTGCGTCGTATTCTCCTGTCGTCACTGCAGGGTGCTGCCGTGACCGCCATCCAGATCGATGGCGTGCTGCATGAGTTCTCCGCCGTGCCGGGTGTGCGTGAAGACGTCACGGACATCGTCCTGAACGTCAAGCAGCTTGCTCTTCGCATGCATGGTGAAGGCCCCAAGCGCATGATCCTGACGGCCACTGGCCCGGGTGAAGTGACGGCTGGCCAGATCCAGGCAGGTCATGACATCGAGATCATGAATCCCGATCTGGTGATCTGCACGCTCGATGACGGCGTGAAGCTCGGCATGGAATTCACCGTCAATATGGGCAAGGGCTATGTTGCAGCAGCAGCAAACCGTCCCGAAGATGCTCCGATTGGCCTGATTCCCATCGATGCGATTTATTCGCCAGTCCGTCGGGTTTCCTATAAGATCGAGCAGACGCGTGTCGGTCAGGTCACTGACTATGACAAGCTGCTGTTGACGGTTGAGACCAACGGTGCGGTGACACCCGAAGACAGTCTGGCTCTTGCAGCCCGGATTCTTCAGGATCAGCTGCAGCTGTTCATCAACTTTGATGAGCCGCGTCCGGTCCAGCATGAAGAGCCGCAGGATGACCTGCCGTTCAACCGCAATCTTCTCCGCAAGGTTGACGAACTTGAGCTGTCGGTGCGTAGCGCCAACTGCCTTAAGAACGACAACATTGTTTACATTGGCGATCTGGTGCAGAAGTCCGAACAGGAAATGCTCCGTACGCCTAATTTCGGGCGCAAGTCGCTCAACGAGATCAAGGAAGTTCTCACCGGTATGGGGCTGTCGCTCGGCATGAGCGTCCCAGCCTGGCCGCCCGAGAACATCGAGGATCTGGCCAAGCGTCTCGACGAGACGTTCTGAGAACTTTCAAGGTAAGGAAAACTAGCAATGCGTCATGGTGTGAGCGGGCGTAAGCTCAATGTCACCTCTTCTCACCGCGCTGCCATGTTCCGCAACATGGCCGTGGCTCTCATCAAGCACGAGCAGATCACGACGACGCTCCCGAAGGCGAAAGAACTTCGTCCGGTCGTCGAAAAGCTGATCACGCTCGGCAAGCGTGGTGATCTGCACGCCCGTCGTCAGGCCTTCGCGCAGCTGCGTGACGATGCCGTCGTGACGAAGCTGTTCTCGGCTGTTGCCGAGCGTTACAAGGGACGTGCCGGTGGCTACTCCCGCGTTCTGAAGGCTGGCGTGCGTTATGGCGACAATGCCGATATGGCCGTGATTGAACTGGTCGATCGCGATGTCGCTGCGAAGGGCCAGGACAGCGGACCGAAGCAGAACGTTGCCGCGGAGCAGGAAGCCGCCTGAGGCTCCTGTTTTTGAAGCATTGAAAAAGGCCGGGGCAGGAATGTCCCGGCCTTTTTTGATTCGTGGTTTCTTGGTCACGCAAGTGTGTGATATATAGTCAGCACTCTTTGCAGAATCTTTCCTGTCTCTTTCAGAGACAGTCTGAATTTCCGTTCCTTCACAAGGCGCGGTTTCTCCCTTTTGAAGAATGCTCCGTCGTTCTTTTTCATAGGGGCTGCATCATTCTGAGAAACAGGCCCGAGCACTCTCGTAGGGCCTGCCACGACGCATCGAATATGTATCCCGGCAATGAGGCCCGGATGGGTTCGTGATGCGTCCAGCGTTTGGAGAGCGTTATAATGTCTGAATCTTCCCCTCCAAAACATGGGTTGGCGGAAACCCTTGGAATACCCAGAGCCCTGTTCTGGGCGTTCGTGGGACAGCTCCTGTTCATGGTCGGTGATGGTGTGGAGGCGGGGTATCTCGATACCTACATGCTCCATCATGGCCATACGCAGGGTTTCGTGAATGAAATGTTCACGTTTTATGGCATCACTGTGATGATCGCCGCCTGGTTCTCCGGGCCTCTGTCGGATCTCATGGGACCGAAGAAAGTCATGTGGCTTGGCCTCATTCTGTGGAGCGTGCTTGAAGTCGGGTTTCTGGCTCTGGGACTTGGGCCAAACAGTGGGCCGATGATTCTGCTGTTCTATACGCTGCGAGGGTTTGCATACCCGCTGTTTGCGTATGGCTTTCTCGTCTGGATTGCTGCTGCAACGCCGACAGCCATGCTGGGCTCGGCCGCGGGCTGGTTCTGGTTTTCCTTTTCAGCAGGTCTGCCCACTCTGGGATCGCAGTTCGCACGCTTTGCCATTCCGGAAATTGGCGAGCTTCGCACCTTCTGGTGTTCCCTGGGGCTTGTGATACTGGGTGGTCTTGTTGCGCTGCTGTTCACGCATGAACCGACGGGTAAGAAACGCCTTCTGCCGGACCATATTCCGACCAAGGATATTTTCTTTGGCTCCATGAGCATCATGTGGCGTGAGCCGAAGACGCTGATCGCCGGTATCGTCCGCGTGATTGATACATCTTCGGAATATGCGTTTCTCGCAATCATGCCCGCGTTTTTCGTGGATCATCTCGGCTTTTCTCTTGCCCAGTGGCTGAACCTCCTGTCGCTCATTTTCCTGAGCAACATCCTGTTTAACCTTGTCTCGGGCATGGTGGCCGATACGCTTGGACACCGGTTTGTCGTGGCCGTTTTCGGTGGGATCGGTGGTTTCGTAGCCATTCCGCTGTTTTATTATGTACCGCTCTGGTTTCCGGGAAATTTCTGGGCCGTGGCCGCAGCAGGAATTTTCTATGGCGCGACCGTCGCGGCTTTCGTGCCGCTGTCAGGCCTGATGCCGCAGATCTGCCCACGCGAGAAAGCAGCGGCATTGTCCATCCTTGGTTTGGGCGCCGGTGCGTCCACATGGGTCGGACCGGCTGTTGTTGCTGGTTGTGAAGCGGTTTTCGGACCGGGCATGCAGTATGTGATCTGGACGTTTGCGGTGATCTATCTGCTGTCTGCCGGGATGACGATGGCTCTGACCATCTCTCCTGAAGCGCAGCGCTATAATGAAGAAGCCGCACGTCGGGGCGAAGATGCTCCAGCAGTCGGTCACTGAGTGGACGGTCTGATTCAGATCATCCCTTAAGTGTTCTGACGATGTAAAAGAAAAGGCAGTCCGATAGCGGGCTGCCTTTTCTTGTGTTGGGAGGATGTCATGGCGGGAAGAAGATTTACGAGCACGGATTCGGAGCGCTTGCAGCCCGGGATGATCGAGAGTTGCTGTAAAAGCGCGCTCGTAACAAAAATTTCTCGGGTAACAAAAGAAACGGAAGCACTTGTCAGTGATCTGATGGTGGATCAGCCACTCTTCTGGCTGCTGGCTGCATCTTTTATCGGGTTTTTCCTGGGAAAGCGTCTTTTAAGAAGAAATTAAACTTCCGCACGTGCGTGACGTTACGACATGACCACGAACTCTTGGGCAAGGAACTGCCGTCATGCTGCACTACGCGATTGTTTTCTTCATCATTTCCATCATCGCCGGCGTTTTCGGTTTCTCAGGCATCTCTGCCGCCACAGCAGGTATTGCCAAGCTGTTTTTCATTCTCTTTCTGGTCCTGGCGGTGCTGGCCATTCTCGCAGGTGTGGCAGGACTGCACGCGCTCTGATCACCTGATACGATGCTGATATGAAGAGGGCGGGTGCCGATGGCCCCGCCCTTTTTTATGATCTTTAGTTCCCGTTCTTGTCCCTCTGGATGAAGGAAGGCAGGAACGGATTATCCGTCTGAAGCGAACTTTTGCTTGGAAGCTGTTGCGTCGTCCAGCCTCCGCCCAGATCCGTCATGAGCTTGACCTCGGCGAGAAACTGCTGCTGCCGCACGCTGAGCTGGGTTTCCTGATACTGAAGGGCGTTCTGTTCGGCGGTGATGACTGTCGTGTAAATCTGCGTTCCGGCGAGATACTCGTTCATGGACACCTGAACGGCGCTTTCGGCGGTTTTCACGGCAGCATTCTGTAAGGCAAGCTGCTGATCGAGATAGCGCAGGCCGGACATCTGGTCCTCGGTGTCCTGAAGGGCTGCGAGAACCGTCTGGCGGTAGGTGGCAACGGCATTGTCGTAATCGGCTTCTGCGCTGCGCACCGCAGCAGAACGCGCGCCGCCTTGGAAGATGGTTTCACTTGCAGCCGCACCGAGGCTCCATGTGCGCGTAGCGGTCTGGATCAGCTGTTCAAGAGGATTGCCGCTATAGCCATAGGACGCGGAGAGCGTGACCTGTGGGAAGAACGCGCCGATCTCGTACCCGATTTCCGCATTATAGGCTTCCATATTGCGCTCTGCCTGTGCCACGTCCGGACGACGCTGAAGCAGCATGGAGGGCACGGCGACGGGTGCGGCGGGGATCGTCTCAGGGAGGGGAGAGGCTGCCAGCGTGAGTTCTGCCGGGGCACGGCCCGTCAGCATGGCGATGGCGTGCTCGTACTGCGCGCGGGCAATATGGGCGTTTGACAGGCTGGCCTGCGTCGATTGCAGCAGGTAGCGGGCCTGAAGAACGCTGGTCGGATCAGCGACACCGGCATCAAGCTGGTTCTGGAGGATTTCCAGATTGTGGCGATAAAGATCCACGTTACGGGCATAAAGCGCAATCAGACTGTCCTGATAGCGCAGATCGAAATAATCCTGTGCGAGCTGGAGCTGATAGGACAGCCGCATGTTCGCAACGAGGGCGGCGTCAGCCTGGGTGGCGGCCACCTGCTGCTGAACCTGCCGACGGATCATGCCCCAGACGTCCACGGTCCAGCTTGCGGACGGTCCGGTGGTCCATGTGTTGGACGTGTAGGACTGGCTGGACGTGTAGGGAATGCCGTTACTGGCATTCGAGGTGCTGCCGCCCTGTGAGTTGCGGTTGAAGCTGAACTTGCCGCTCAGGGTCGGGAAAAGCTGCGCGCGGATCGAATCAATCGTTGCGGCCGCCTTGCGGTACTGCGCTTCATATTCTTTCAGGCTCTGGTTGGACGTGGCCACGCGTTCTTCAAGGTCGTTGAGAACGGGATCGTTGAAGATCGTCCACCAGTCTCCTTTGGGCATTTTCGCAAGATCGGGGGCAGCCATCTGCCAGCCCGGCGGCGGAGGCGCTTCCTTGAATTTGGCGGAGATGATGGCTTTCGGACGATGATAGTTCGGCCCGACCATGCCGCCGATACAGCCGCTCAGGAAAGGCAGGGTCGCCGCCCCCAGCAGGGCAGTGCGCAGGGTGGATTTACGGAGGGCGGGCATCAGGACTGTGTTCCCCGGGCTGAAAGATGGAAAAAAGAGGCGACGTGGGCACGCAGACGGCCCATGGCGCGCCCGAACCGGTCGAGATACAGGAAAATGACGGGCGTGCTGTAGAGCGTCAGCAACTGGCTGACGACGAGGCCGCCGAGAATGGCGATCCCCAGCGGTCGGCGGAGTTCGCAGCCATATCCGTTGCCGATGATGAGGGGCACGGCACCGAACGCAGCGGCCAGAGACGTCATAAGGATCGGGCGGAAGCGCAGATGGCTGGCCTGACGGATGGCCTCTCTGGCCGACAGACCCTCACGCTGTGCCACGAGGGCGAAGTCGATCAGCATGATGGCGTTTTTCTTGACGATACCGATGAGCAGGATCACGCCGATCATGGCCATGAGGGAGAATTCCTCGCCGCAGATCTGAAGTGCCAGAATGGCGCCGACGCCTGCGGATGGCAGCGTCGAAAGGATCGTCAGGGGATGGATCAGGCTCTCATACAGGACGCCCAGCACGATATAGACGGCGGCGAGGGCGGCGAGAATCAACAACACTTCGCTCCCTGCGGATTTCTGGAAAGCGGCCGCATTGCCCGCAAACCCTCCATGAATATCTGACGGGACATGCAGCTTCACCATGGCGGCCTGTACGGCATCCACGGCCGTGCCAAGCGAGACGCCGGGTGCAAGGTTGAAGGACACGGTCGTCGCGACGGATTGTCCTTCATGGCTGACGGTCAGGGCCGTATTGGTGTTGCGCTGCCGTGAGAGGACGGATAGGGGGACCATGTTGTCCACGCTTGTGGCGACGGCTGCACCGCTTGATGCCGATTTTCCACCTGCCAGCGCGTTGGCGACCGAGTTCTGATAGGACTGCTCACTCTGCGACAGGGTTGTGACAGCCGTTGTGGCGCGGGCGCGGATGTTGTTCGACGCCGTGCCGCCTGCTGCTGTTCCGCCGGATGTGCTGATCCACATCTGTTGCAGCATCGACGGGTCCTGCCAGTAGCGGGGCGCTGCTTCCATGATGACGCGGTACTGGTTGAGGTTGCCGTAGATAATGGAGGCCGCGCGCTGGCCGAACGCGTCATAGAGCGTATTGGAAATGAGCTGTGGCGTGACGGAATAGCGGGCTTCCGTGTCGCGGTTGATCGCGATGTTGATTCCCTGACCGCCCTGTTCCACGTCCGATGTCACGTCCATAAGTTCCGGCAGTCTGGAAAGCGCGGTTACGATCTTGGGAGTCCATTCGAACAGGTCTTCGGCGGAGGGCCCCTCAAGCGAATACTGATAGGCGGCGTCTCCGGGCCGCGAGCCCGTCCGAACGCTGCCGGGAGCCATCAGACGGAGCTGCGCGCCGGGAATGTGGGAGAACCTGCGGGTCAGGCGCTGGATGGTGGTTGCAAGATCGTCCGTACGTTCGGATTTGGGCTTAAGTGCGATGAACATGTTGGCCGAGTTGGCCGAACGCCCGCCGACACCGCCCATGACGCCCACGACATCTCGGTCAGACGCGACGCTTTTCATGGCCTTGACCACGATTTTCTGAAGCGCCTGAAACGAGATCGACTGATCGGCAACCACACGTCCCATGATCTGCCCGGTGTCTTCGGAAGGGAAGAAACCTTTCGGCATTTTCACATACAGCACACCGGCCAGCACCAGAGTGGCGGGCAGGGACATCGCGATCAGGAACTGATGCCCCAAGGCCCAGTCCAGCGATTTGCCGTAACCCGACGTGGTGGCGCTGATCATGCGTTCGAGGAAACGGCCGGTCTTCTTCCACAGGCCCGGACCGTTATCGTCCGTGTGGGTCAGAAGCTGGGCGCTGATCATGGGTGTCAGCGTCAGGGACAGGAGCAGCGAAATGCAGAGCGTGATGACCATGGTCATCGCGAACTCATGGAACAGCCGCCCCGCGATCCCGCCCATGAGCATGATTGGCGCAAACACCACGATCAGCGAGACCGTGATCGAAACGACCGTGAACGCGACTTCGGTCGTGCCTTTGATGGCGGCGTCCCGCCGGTTGTGACCCATCTCCATGTAGCGCGCGATGTTTTCCAGAACGACGATGGCATCATCGACCACGAAGCCCGTCGAAATCGTCAGGGCCATCAGTGACATGTTGTCGAGCTGGTACCCCATCAGCGCCATGGCCCCGAAGGTCCCGACGATCGAGACCGGCACCACGATGGCCGGAACCATGATGGCGGACAGACTGCGCAGGAACAGCAGGACGACGACGACGACGAGCACGACGGCAATGACAAGCGTCTGTTTCGTATCGTCCAGAGAGGCCCGGATCGTCTTGGAGCGGTCGATCAGGATCGAAATATTGGTATTGCCGGGCAGGGCGGACTGAAGGGCTGGCAGGCGGCCGCGAATGCCGTCAATCGTCTTGATGACGTTCGCGCCACCCTGCGAGAAGACCGTACAGATAATGGCGGCATTTCCGTTCAGATACCCCGCCTGACGGAGATCTTCGACGCTGTTCCTGACGTCCGCCAGATCCGTCAGGCGGACCGGCTGGTTGTTGCGATAGGCGATGACCAGATCGCGATATTCTTCCGCATCCGTCGCCTGATCGTTGGTGGAGAGCATCATCCGCTCGCCATTGGCATCCAGAAAACCTTTGGGCGTATGGGCATTGGCGGAGGCGAGGGCGGCGCGCAGATCTTCGAAGCCGATCCCGTAATGGAACAGGCGCAGCGGATTGATTTCAACACGCACCGCGGGAAGGGACGCTCCCCGGATTTCCACATCACCGACGCCCTGAATCTGGCTGAGCTGCGGGATGAGGATGTTGCTTGCGAAATCGTAGAGTTCCTGCGGCGTCCGGGTGCTGGACGATAGCGTCAAAGCGAGGATGGGCGGACCGTTGGAGTTCGCCTTCATATAGGTCGGGTTGCTGCGCAGACTGGTGGGCAGATCCTGTCGTGCGCCTTGCAGGGCCGCTTCCACGTCACGCGCAGCGCCGTTAATGTCCCGCGACAGATCGAACTGAAGCGTGATGTGCGTTTGGTTGACCATGGATTCCGAGGTCATTTCCGTGACGCCGGAAATCGCCCCCAGATGCCGTTCCAGAGGCCCTGCGATCGTGCTTGCGATTTCGGATGGAGAGCCACCGGGCTGGTTCGCGGTCACCATGATGACCGGAAAGTCCACGTCCGGCAGATCGGCGACGGGCAGGGCGAAATAGCCCATAACGCCGCCGATCACGAGAGCGACCGCCAGCAGCGTCGTGCCAACGGGCCTCAGGACAAAGAGGCGAACCAGATTCACGGAGCGCCTGTATGAGGGCTTGGAGTCTGGGGCTGCGACGGTGGGCTATGGCGGCGGTGGCGCTGTATGAAGGCGCGCGTTTTCGTTCCCAGTTCATCCATGAACAGATAGATGACGGGCGTGGTGAACAGGGTCAGAAGCTGGGACATCATCAGGCCGAAAACGATGGCCACACCCAGCGGTCGGCGCAGTTCGGAGCCGACACCCGTGCCGATCAGCAGAGGCAGGGCACCGAACAGGGCGGCCAGCGTCGTCATCAGGATCGGACGGAAGCGGAGCATCGCCGCCTGCTTGATGGATTCAAGCGGCGTATGGCCCTCCAGACGTTCGGCTTCGAGGGCGAAGTCGATCATCATGATGGCGTTTTTCTTCACGATACCGATCAGCAGCACGATGCCGATGATGCCCATGATGTCGAGATCCATCCCGAACAGATAGAGCCCGATCAGCGCACCGATGGCGGCGGAAGGCAGGGTGGAGAGGATCGTGATCGGGTGGATATAGCTCTCATAGAGAATACCCAGCACGATATAGACCGCGATCACGGCTGCCATGACCAGCCAGACCTCGTTCGATAGCGACGAGCGGAAGGCAGCCGCCGTGCCCTGGAAAGCAGTCTGGAACTCCGGCGGCAGGCCGATCTGCTTTTCCACACGCTCGATGGCGTTGGTCGCAGCCCCCAGCGAATAGCCGCTGGCGACGTTGAACGACACCGTCGTGGCCGGGAACTGGCCGAAATGGCTGATGAGCAGTGGGGCGAGGACATGCGTCATCGTCGTCACCTGCGACAGCGGGACAAGCCCCGATGTCGGCTGGCGCGTCGGGCCGGACGTGCTGCCACCGGCCTGCGAGGAAATGCCCGGCAGGTAAAGCTGGCTCAGGGATGTCAGGTCAGTCTGGAGTTTCGGATCGGCTTCCAGAATGACGCGGTACTGGTTGGACTGCGTGTAGATCGTCGTGATCTGGCGCTGGCCGTAGCTGTCATACAGCAGATTGTCGACCGTCTGCGGCGTGATGGAGTATCGCGCGCCGGTTGGGCGGTCGAGCGAAAGCTGGGCGACCAGACCCTCGGCCTGAAGATCGGACGTGACATCGCGCAGCGACGGTTCCTTGCGCAGGGCATCCACGAATTTCGGCACCCAGATTTTGAAGGTGTCGTAATCCGGATTTTCCAGCATGAACTGGTACTGCGTGGCGGAAATCGAGGAATCCAGAGACAGGTCCTGAATCGGCTGGACGTAAAGCTGCGCCCCGATCACCTGATCTCCGGTGGAGGACAGGCGATGCATGATGGCTTCAAGGCTGGACGTCCGCTGGTCACGCGGTTTGAGGTTGATCAGGAAGCGCCCGACATTCAGCGTCATGTTCTGGCCGTCGATACCCACGAAAGACGAGATGCTGGCGACATCCGGGTCTTTCAGGATCACGTCTCCAAGAGCGGCCTGACGGTTCTTCATGCCTTCAAAGGAGATGGCCTGCGACATCACGGAGATGCCCTGAATGACGCCGGTATCCTGTGTCGGGAAAAAGCCTTTGGGAATGGTCCAGGCCAGAACGCCGGTCAGAACAATCGTGCCCAGCGTGACCAGAAGGGTCGTGACGCGGAAGCGCAGCACGACATCGAGCCAGCGTCCGTAACCTGCGATCAGGGCGTTGATGCCGCGCTCGGTGCTATTGGACAGGCGGCTCCAGACCGTGTTTTTCGTGGATGGCGCATGCGTGTCAGACAGCAGGCGCGCGCACATCATCGGTACCAGCGTCAGAGCGACGACGGCTGAAATGATGATGGTGATGGAGAGCGTCATCGCGAATTCATGGAACAGACGCCCGACGACGTCCTTCATGAACAGCAGGGGGATCAGCACGGCGATCAGCGAGACCGTCAGCGAGATAATGGTGAAGCCGATCTCCCCCGCGCCTTTGAGCGCAGCGGTGTAGCGGTCTTCCCCGGCCTCGACGTAACGGGCGATGTTTTCGATCACGACGATGGCGTCATCGACGACGAAGCCGGTCGCGATCGTCAGAGACATCAGCGACAGATTGTCGAGCGAGAAGCCCAGAAGATACATCGCCGCAAGCGTGCCAATCAAAGACAGCGGAACGGACAGGCTGGGAATGATCGTCGCCGGAACATTCCGCAGGAACACGAAGATCACGCCCACCACGAGGAGCATGGCGAGCGCCAGTTCGTATTCCACGTCGCTGACCGAGGCGCGGATGGTGGTGGTGCGGTCCGTCAGAGGTGTGACGTCGATGCCCGGCGGCAGGTCGAGCTTGAGCTGCGGCAGGACGCGCAGGACGTTATCCACAACGCCAATAACGTTTGCGCCGGGCTGGCGCTGCACGTTCAGGATCAGCGCAGGCGTGCGGTTGGCCCAGGCGGCAAGCTGTGCGTTCTCCGCGCCTTCAACGACTGTCGCAATGTCGCGCACGCGGATCGGACCGTTGTTCTGATACGCGATCACCTGATTCATGAGCTGTTCGACGGACTGGATCTGACCGTCGATGCGCAGGGACGTGGAGCGCTTGGGGCCGTCGAATGTGCCGGTTGGGGAGTTGACGTTGACCGTGCTGATGATGGTGCGCAGCGTATCGATTGCGATGCCGTAAGAGGTCAGCTTCGGAATGTTGACCTGAATCCGGTACGCCTTGCGATTGCCGCCCGACAGGGTGACAAGACCGACGCCGGAAATCTGGCTGATCTTCTGTTCAAGCCGCGTGTTGACGTAATCTTCGACTTCAGGAAGCGGCAACGTCTTCGACGTAATGCCGAGCGTCAGGACGGGGGTGTCCGCCGGATTGACCTTCGCATAGATCGGAGGGGCGGGCAGATCGCTCGGCAGCAAGGAGGTGGCGTTGTTGATCGCGGCCTGAACTTCTTGCTCGGCCACGTCCATCGACATGTCCAGCCCGAAGCGCAGCGTGACGACCGAAGCCCCACCGGAAGACTGGGACGTCATCTGGTCCAGCCCGGCCATCTGGCCAAGCTGGGTTTCCAGCGGCGCGGTGACGGACGTACTCATCACGTCCGGCCCGGCACCCGGATAGAATGTCGAGACCGTGATCGTCGGATATTCGACCTGCGGCAGGGCTGAGACGGCCAGAAAATGGTAGCCGAGCAGACCGCTCAGCAGGATGGCGAACATCAGAAGGCTGGTGGCAACCGGGCGCTCGATGAACAGGCGGGACGGATTCACGATCTTGATGTTCCCTGTTTGACTGTTCTGAATGGCGATCAGTGGTTGCCGGTGTCGGCGGACGAGGACGGGTCGTTCTTCTGCTGAGGCGCATCCGAACTCTGCTGTCCGTCACGATGATGACGGTGCTGGCTGGCGCTCTTGTGCTCGGCTTCCGTCGTCTGCGCTGCTGCGGACGAGGTGTCGGGGATGGAGACCTTCTGGCCGGGGCGCAGATGGCTGACACCATCCGTCACGATCCGGTCGCCGCGGCTCAGACCCTTTTCGATCACGGCGTTCGTGCCATCGGTCGTGCCGACCGTCACGGGCACGACTTCCACGGTCATGTCAGGCTTGACGCGATAGACAAAGCGTCCGTCCGGGCCTGTCTGAAGAGCATTTGCGGGCACAAGCAGTGCGTCATGCAGCGTCGTGACCAGCAGATGCGGGTTGACGAACTGGTTCGGGAAGAGGTGCTCGTCCTCGTTCGCAAAGATACCACGCATCCGGACCGTACCGGTTGCTGTGTCGATCTGACTGTCGAGCGCCTTGACGGTGCCGGTGGCGATTTTGTGAGTGTTGTCGCTGTCCCATGCTTCGACGGACAGCTCGCCGGTCTTGTCCAGATATTTCATGACCTCCTGAAGCTGGTTCTGCGGAACCGTGAAGATCACGGAGATGGGCTGCATCATCGTCAGGATGGTCAGACCGCCGGACTGGCCAGCCGTCACATAGTTGCCGACGTCGAGCACGCGAATACCGACACGGCCTTCGACAGGCGCAATGATGTGACAGTACATCACGTTCAGTTCGGCATTGCGGACATTGGCCCGGTCGAATTCGACCTGACCTTCAAGCTGCTGCACCGTGAACTCCTGATCGCGCGCTGTCATGGCGGAGGTCGAGTTCTGTTTGATCAAGCGCTGGTAACGGGCGTTGTCCACACGGGCCTTTTCAAGCTGCGCCATATCGGCGGCCAGTGTGCCGCGATACTGGGCGAGCGTGGCCTCATAGGGGCGCGGGTCGATCAGTTCGAGTTCGTCACCCTTATGGACGTGCTGGCCTTCCTTGTAATAGACGGCCGAGATATGGCCGTTGACGCGCGGCGTGATCGTCACGTTTGTCACGGGGACGACTGTGCCGAGTTCCTGAAAGATCACGGGCATGTCGCCAGTATGGACGGTTGCGACAGCAACGGGCTGCACGCTTCCATCGGCTGCGGCACCACGACCATGTTTGTGTGTCGCGCCATGAGGGCGGAAGATCGCGAACAGGATCAGAAGAGCAATCAGAAGAACAACGCCCCAAAGGATCCAGCGCCGACGGCGGGACCGCGCAGGAGGGGGAGAAGACTGGGCGGTGCTGTTCGTAAGGCGGTCGCTGGAGCTGGCCGTCTGCTGATCCATGGTGGTTCTGTCTTTCCGCATAGCAGAGCACAGGGCTCTCAGGCGACGATGTTATGTGTTTTCATGCTTATACGGCAGGAGGCCAGCGCCTGCCATGACGCGACCTTAAATCCTGTTCAGTTTTGGTAATGAAAATCAAAATGACCGAAAATGATACGTTTCGTTACATTTATGGATATGAGGTTGGCCGCAGGGCTTGTCTCTTTTCGGTGCAACGATCATATCGGGTTGGAACCGGATGTCTCTGTTATGCGTTTGCATTGAGGACAGGTTAATCCGGACAGAGGAGAACAAAATGGCCGATACAACTGAAACGAAGGTCGAAGGCCTTGTGGATGAAGCCAAGGGCAAGCTCAAGGACGGTTTTGGCGGCTTGACCGGCGATACGAAGCTTCAGGCCGAAGGCAAGTTCGATCAGCTTTCCGGCATGGCACAGCAGGAATTCGCCGATCTGTACGACGAAGGCGAAACCAAGCTCGAAGCCGCAACGGCGTTTGTGCAGGATCGTCCGCTGATCTCGCTGGTGATCGCCACAGTTGTCGGAATGATCGTTGGTGGTCTGCTGTTCGGTCGTAAAAGCGACTGAGGCCCAACAGGCGTTTCGACCATAGGGACGTCTTTGTGCTAAAAGCCTTCCGGAGTAATCCGGGAGGCTTTTTTTCATGGAATGGTTTTACGACAACAACGGGCAGCAGGCCGGTCCAGTCTCCCGTGAGGAAATCCTGCGTCTGATCATGCAGCGGCAGATCAAGCCCGAAACGCTCGTCTGGACACAGGAATTCGGCGCAACATGGCGTCCGGCCAGCGCCGCGGGGCTTGTCTCTCCGCTGACGGGGCTATTGCGGATGTCTGCGGGGAGTTCGGAGCACTGGGCCTGGGCGCTTCTGGTGGGGCCATGGCTGATCCAGCGCCTGACGCTGCTGATCCTGGACTGGCGTCAGATCCCGGATAGTGGCCGGGTAGGACCGCTGTCCGTCGTCGGGATGATGTCGCTGCTCCTGTTCTTCATATCGTTCATGCTGGACCGTAATTCCCTTCGCGAAAGCGGAAAGACGCCGCCGGGTTTCTGGTGGTGGCTGTTTCTGCCGGGATATTTCTGGAAGCGGCGCCAGATCGTCGGTCGCGGGCTGTCGCTGCTGATCGTCAGCCTTGTGCTTCTTGCCGTCAATGTGACGGAGAAAATCTATCAGTTCCCCCAGATCGAGAAGGAACTTCAGATGCAGCACGGACACGCGGAGCAGCCCGCCCCATCGCCTCCGTCAGAGTCCGGTCAGGAGAACCAGCAGGAAGAGCTCTGACACCGTAGGCAAAGAGTCTTTCCCACCACACTTGACATATTAAACTTAGAACTCCTGCATTTTTGGGCTTCCCTTTCGAGTCGCCATGATTCAAAACCGATTCGGTCACCTGATTTCGCGGTGATCTGTCGGGGAGACACTCAGAAATGCCGGATTACGCCCTTGAATCTGCCCATGGGGGGCTGGTCGTCGGGATCGACGAAGTCGGGCGTGGTCCTCTGGCAGGACCGGTGGTGGCTTCTGCCGTAGCTTTTACGGCACAGCCGTCTGACACTCTGGCTGCCCTTCTCGATGATTCCAAGAAACTGACGGCTCGACGCCGGATGCTCGCCTATGAGGCCCTGATGGCCGACGAACAGGCGCTGATCGGCATTGGTGCGGCATCCGTTCTGGAAATCGAGCAGATCAATATCGCCCAGGCCTGCTATCTGGCCATGCGCCGGGCCCTGTCCCGGCTCGGCCGGATACCAGACCTTGCCCTTGTGGACGGCAAACATGCCCCGAAACTCCCCTGTCCCATCAAAATGGTGATCGGTGGCGACGGGATCAGCCTGTCCATTGCCGCAGCCTCCATCATCGCAAAGGTAACGCGCGACCGCCTGATGGCGCGTCTGGCCATGCGCCACGATGCTTATGGCTGGGAGCGCAATGCGGGTTACGGCACGGCCGCGCATATGCAGGGCCTGAAACTCCGTGGGGTGACACCTCATCACAGGCGCGGTTTCGCGCCGATACGAAACATGATTGAAGCAGAGGCACACGCAGCATGAGCGGTGAATTTCCCGTCGACCAGATCCTGCGTGGAGAATGCATCGAAACGATGAAGACGCTGCCCGATGGGAGCGTGGACTGCATTTTCGCCGATCCGCCGTACAACCTCCAGTTGCGCGGTGAACTTCGCCGTCCGGACGAGACTGTCGTGGACGGCGTGGATGACGATTGGGACAAGTTCGCGGATTACGCGACCTATGACCATTTCACGCGCGAATGGCTCAGAGAAGCACGCCGGATTTTGCACAAGGACGGCACGATCTGGGTCATCGGCTCCTATCACAATGTCTTCCGTCTGGGCGCGATCATGCAGGATCTGGGGTTCTGGATCCTCAACGACATCGTCTGGCGCAAATCCAACCCGATGCCGAATTTCCGCGGGCGGCGCTTTACGAACGCGCATGAGACGCTGATCTGGGCGGCACGTGGTCCGCAGAGCAAGTATCGGTTCAACTATCAGGCTATGAAGGCCCTGAACGACGACCTTCAGATGCGCTCGGACTGGTACCTGCCGCTCTGCACGGGCAATGAGCGTCTGAAGAACGAACATGGCCTGAAACTGCATCCGACGCAGAAGCCGGAAAGCCTGCTGCATCGTGTTCTGGTGGCCTCGACCAATGCCAATGATGTGGTGCTGGACCCGTTCTGCGGCAGCGGCACGACCCCGGCAATGGCCAAGCGTCTGGGGCGTCATTACATCGCCATCGAACGGCACCCGGATTACGTCAAGGCCGCGCGGGAGCGTGTGGCGCGGGAAGAGCGCCTGACCTCCGAGCAACTGGCGACGACGCCAGCACGGCGCGAAATGCCGCGTATCCCGTTCGGAAGTTTCGTGGAAACGGGTGTTCTGCCAGCAGGGACGGTGCTCTACGATCGGCAGAAGCGTCTGAAAGCGACCGTGACACCCGACGGCACGCTCGTATCGGGCAACCAGCGCGGCTCTATTCACAAGCTCGGCGCAGGTCTGACGGGCGCGCCGTCCTGCAATGGCTGGACGTTCTGGTATTTCGAGCGCGACGGCCAGTTCGTTCAGATCGACGTCCTGCGTCAGGAAAGTCAGGCGCTGCGCAACGTCGGCTGACGGAGAATCAACACTCATAAAAAAAGCCGGAGAATGTTCTCCGGCTTTTTTTATGTCTGGATCAGGAGCGTTTAGTGCCCTGCAAAGCCGAGGAAGCCGATTGAAGGATCGGCCTTGCCGCCGCTTGCGTCGAAATGCGAGGAAGCGGCGGCGGCGGCGCGTTTGGGGGTGACGGATTTCCCGCCGATCGTCAGATGACCGCTGCCGTTCTTCATCTCCACACCCTGATCGGACACGCTGTTTTCGATCTTTCCGTCCGGATTATAGGTCCGCATCGACAGAAGCAGGAACATGATGTCCTTGCGGTTCAGATCGATGGCCATGTCCAGCGGTGTCTGGTCCAGAACATTATGCCCACCCATATCGGCGCCGCGGTTGAGTGCTTCTTTTGCCGCGTTGAGCGAGCCACGATTGATGGCATCGAACAGGGCGACGGTTGGGTTTACGTCAACGCGCGCATGGCCAGCGTCGTCGTCGGAGGCTTCTGCTCCCGGAAGGGCGGAAGGCGGCGCAGCGCGCTGGGCGGCCTTGCGGGCTTCAGCTTTCTTCTGGTTGGCCTCGGCTTCCTGTTCAGCCTCGGCGTCGTCGGCATCCTGAGCCTGGGCGTGATGCCAGGGTACGAGAATCGTCGGCGTCATTGCCAGAGCGGCAACGAGCAGCAGGCGGGGCAGGGTGGGGAGCAGTCGCATAAAACCAATATACTGTGATCGTTCGTCCTGCGCGAGTCTGCAGATGCCTCTCGGAGGTGCCGGATTGTGACATTTTT
Organism: Gluconobacter sp. Dm-44; assembly: GCF_018256175.1. Classification (NCBI taxonomy): domain Bacteria; kingdom Pseudomonadati; phylum Pseudomonadota; class Alphaproteobacteria; order Acetobacterales; family Acetobacteraceae; genus Gluconobacter; species Gluconobacter sp. Dm-44. The sequence continues at coordinate 79,714 of NZ_JAERLZ010000006.1, forward strand.
TCAATGACCTTCCCGCCACCAGCCAATTGCGAGGAAAATCAGCGCTGCAAGGAGGGCCGCCCATGCCGGAACGAGGTCCGTCGTCCGCGTCTCACCTGCGACGGCCGCCGTGGTGACGGGAAGCCCCATCCAGTCCGAGCCGCTCATGGCCGAGCCGATGGGAACCTGTTTCAGATGGGGCGTATGATCCGCAACCCACGCCACGGTTCCTCCCGATGCCTGAGCACTGGCGCCCATGATGGTCGCGGTGGCGCGCAGGTCCTGCCGCTCGATCGGGTCGTGGGAAACGGGGCTGGCGAAAGCAACCAGACCATCCTGCCGGATACTCCAGATGCCGGGCATGGTGGCGGTCAGCGTGGCGTGCCAGACGCCATCGGTCTGTTTTAGGGTAACGGGCGTGCGTTTTCCGTCCGGCGCGGTGACGAAGGCCTCAGGCGAGACAGCCTGTCCCGCAGCGTGGCGCTCTATATCGAGTTGGCCGTTTTCGATCCGGGCGGTGAGGCGGTTTTCCTCAAGATCCGGCTCTTTCATGAGCCAGTGTGAGAGCCGCCGCAGAAGCTCGGCCTGCGGTCCACCGCCGCCTTCGCCACGAGACCAGAGCCAGAGCTGGTCAGACATGAGCATGGCCACGCGCCCCCGATCAACACGGTCCAGTAGCAGAAGCGGCGCGCCGTCCGGGCCATGCATCAGGTCTTCGCCGTGTGACTGGTCTGCACGGAGGGCGCGATACCAAGGGCCCCAGTCTTCCGTCAGGCCAGCCGTGACGGGATGCGTCTTGCCCAGAGCAGTCAGGGACGGACGGAAAGCCTGTGTGACGACCCCGTCCGTCCCGACATGGGCCGGAAGAATCTGTGCGAGGCTGGTATCCTGAAGGGTGCCCTCCTGCGTGAATTCAGGTCCTGCCGTCACCAGCAGTCCGCCGCCGTTGCGGACATAATCGGCGATATTGGTCAGGTACTCGTCCGGCAGGATGTTGCTGTTGCGAAAGCCGTCCAGAATGATGAGATCGAAACTGCGGATCTTTTCCTGAAACAGTTCGCGAATGGGGAACGGAATCAGCGCCAGATCCGACAGCGGGGTGCCATCATCCGTGTTGGGGGAGCGCAGAATGGTGAAGTGGACGAGATCCACGGACGGATCGGCCTTCAGCAACCTGCGCCAGACGCGCTCGCCCTGATTGGGAACGCCGGAGACCAGCAGCACCCGCAGCCGGTCACGCACGCCCCGGATCCGCACAACGTCGCTGTTGTTTTCCGTAGAGGCTTCGCCGGCCAGCGGAGAGACGGACAGGCCGACAAGTGTTTCGCCGGGATGCTGGACCGGGACCGTGATGTCCTGCGGCGTGCCGGTCCGGATCGGGCGGGTTTGCGGCGGGGCATCGCCTGAGCGAATCGTGAGAAGCGCGTCGGCCGCACCCGGAGCGCCCAGATCGTCGACCTGAACGCGGATCGTGGCGTTCTGTCCGACAATGGCATATGGCGGCGTGCTCAGGATGCGCAGACGACGGTCCTGTTCCTCGCCCCGGGCTGTCAGCAGAAGATGCAGCGGAAGTTTCTGTCCGTCCGGTCCCTGAAAGCGTGCCGGGAGATGGGCCGGAACGTCATGATCCATGCCGTCCGTCACGACGATGGCACCTGCGAACCGGCCCTGCGGCAGATCCGCGTGGTCCAGCGCCTCGAACAGGCGGGTGCCATGGCCCGTGCCGCCGGGAACATCGACGCGATGCAGGGTCAGGCCCGGAATATGGGCCGCATCCTGCATGATCTGCCGTGCGGTCTGATCCGCGATGGTCGTGCGGGGGCTGACCTGCATCGAGGCCGAACGATCCACAACCAGCAGCGCATCCTGCGGCACCGGACGAAGCACCGGATGAAGTGCGCGCGGCCCGGACAGCCATCCCAGCAGGGCCAGAACAGCGAGAGCCCGCCAGAGCATTCCGCGCGCACCGCGCAGGGCACCGTAAAGCGCGCCTGCAACACTCAGTGCGGCCAGCGTCGCCAGCAGCCAGACGGGCAGCATCGGAGAAAGATCGAACATCATGGTGCGTCCTCCTCGTCGGCGGTGTCGGGACTGGTTGTGGCGGGTGTCGCATCCGGGCTGCCGAGGCGGCGGAGCATTTCAGGATACTGGGCCTGATCGTTCTTGTAGTTTCCGGTCAGGGCGTAGAGCACCATGTTCACGCCGAAACGATAGGCCTGCGTGCGCTGGTCTTCGCCCCCGGGAATGACGGCGAAGGGATGGTTGCCCGAGCCGTCTACGGCCCAGGCATGGGCCCAGTCGCCATTGCCGATGATGACGGGGCTGACGTCATCATTCGCCTCGTCTCCGTTGCGCGCGACATAAACTGGCTGCCCGGCAACGCGACCGGGAAAGCCGCTGTGCAGCAGATAGAAGGTATGGGCCAGAACGTGCTTGTCCGTCAGCTTGGCGAGTGGCGGCACGACGAGGCCATCGGTCACGCGCTGTAGCGCGGCGCGGGCTGCTGAACTGGTGCCGGAATCCGTGTCGGTGCCCGCGCCCTGTTCGTCGATCAGCAGGATCCCGCCGTGTTCCATGAACGTATTGAGTGCTTTCGTGCGTTCGGGATCGGGCTGCATATCCGGTGTGATGGGCCAGTACAGGAGCGGATAGAATGCCAGATCGTCCTTGCCCGGAACAACGCCGTCGGGATGGCCGAGTGTCGCGGAACTGCGGGCGCTCGTATAATCGGAAAGGCCCTGAAGCCCTTCGCGGGAGACGGCGTCGATATCGTCATGGCCCGTAAGAACATAGGCCAGCCGCGTTTCGAGCGCGGCCTGCGGCACGGTTGCCGGAAGCGGAGGCGTTGTCTGTGCCGGAGTTTGAGCATGGGCCATCGGCAGAAGCAGAAAGCCTGCTACTGCCAGAGCGCCAAGCAGACCGCGCCGCCGCAGGGATAGGATCAGATCCAGCAGCAGCAGCAGCAGACCCGCCGCCATCAGCGCAGGACCGATCGGACGATCCGCATGCGCGCCATCAGGCGATATCCGGGTGCCGAGCAAAGGTTCCTCCACCATCGGCGAAGCAGCATCACCGAGATTGAGCGCGCGCGTTCCACGAGCTGGACCATAAAGCCCAGCAGGATGCGTGACGGAAACAGCCGTATGCGCCAGATCCGCAGCGCGGATGGAGCGCGCAGCCTGTGGCGGCATGACGAGCCCGCCATCGCTCCCGATGATACGCCATGGCGCCAATTCCGCCGGACCGCCGCCTGCCACGCCAGCGGAGCGTTCGATCAGACGCTCCAGCATGTCGGGAAATAGCCCGGAAAGCGGCACATTCGACCAGTCGGGTGAGGGCGTGACATGGAACAGGACGATCTCGCCATTGCCTTCGGCGCGCGCGGTTACGAGCGGGGTGCCATCGCTCAGGGCCGCCCAGACATGATCCGTCAGCCCCGTCTCGGGCTTGGCCAGAACCTGTCGCGAAACGGTGACATCGGGCGGAATCGTCAGGTCCGAAAACGGCGAGGTCTCGGGGAAGGGCGCCAGCGTCTGGGGTTTCCCCCATGACATCGGGCCGCCCAACTGACGCATCCCGCTCATGAGATGGACGGGAAGGAGCGCATCGGAGGTCGCGTCGGACGCGGCGGTCTGATCGGCCGCGAGACCGGGGCCTGCGAAGCGGACGAGCATCCCGCCATGACGCACCCAGTCCAGAACGCGATGGCGCGTCTGCTCGCCCGAAAGCGCCCCATCCGTTGCGATCAGAACCGACAGGGGCGCGCCCAGCAGGGCCGTGGCGTCGCCGCTATGCAGGTCCGCAATCGGTTGCAGGGCGCGATTCAGGAAGAATGCCGATCCGACAAGAGGTGTCGCGTCGCCGGGCGTCTGGAGAATACCGACCGGGCGGCGGTGATCGGCCTGTCCCATCAGATGCACAGCAGCAGGACCGGTCGCGCCTTCAAGTGTCAGACGGTCGAGCTGATTGCGTAGCAGGGCCGGGAGGGAGAGCGTCTGGTCCTTCCCCGTCGTGAGAGGATAGGCCGCAAGCGTGCCGCCATTGGCGTTGACGGCATGCAGCGTCACGGTCCGGGTCGGGCAGGGCAGCGTATCGACTGTCGCATGAAGCGCGCCGTCCTGACCTGTCGCAGCGTCAAGGCGCAGGATGTCACAGCCGTTCCAGCGCATGTCCTGAACGGACCGTGCCTTTGCGAGCGCGCCCCGCAGCGCGTCGTCTCCTTTCGCAGCCAGACCGTCCGAGAGTACCATCACGCGCTGGTCCGATAGATCCCGCCCCCCGAGCAAGACGGCCAACGCTTGACGGTCCGTTGGCCAGGGCTGCGGACGCAAATGTGAGAGATGTTCGGACAGGGCGTGGGGGTCATGCGTCGTGAAGGGTTCGGGCATTGCGCCGTCCGGCGCGCGCGCGGCGTGGAGGAACGTGACGTCCTGACCGTTGCGGATCGCGGTTTCGCCAAGCGCAAGCGCTGCGGAAATACGGTCGGTCCAGTGCGGAATGGCGGCCCAGCCATCATCGAGGATGAGGGTCAGTGGTCCGTTGCCGGTTTCGGCCTGATGTGGCGTCAGGACAGGACGGGCCAGCCCGAAAATGACGAGGGCCACCGCCACCATGCGCAGAATCAGAAGCCAGAGCGGGGAACGGGCGGCGTCCTCCCGCCGGGCCGTGAGCCGGTTCAGGATGAGCAAGGACGGAAAGGACTGTTCCTGCGGCGCGGGTGGGGTTGCCCGCACCAGCCACCACAGCGCAGGCAGTGCGAGCAGACCAAGCAACAGGAACGGAGCAAGAAGGATCATCGGCCGCCTCCAAGCGCCATGTGCAACGCTAGAAGGGCCGGAAGCGGGTTCTGCGACGTATCATGCACGATGCAGTCGGCATGGAGCGACGCCGCACTCTGTTTGAGGGCCGCGAGATGCGCGTTCATCGCCTGCTCATAGGCCGGGCCGAGGCTTTCCATGGCGGGAAGAGTCAGAACACCCCCTTCGAGTCCTTCAAACCGGATTCGGCCGGAGTGTTTCAGCTCCCGCTCTGCCGGATCGAGAATGCAGAGGAGATGGGTTCGTACCGGGCGGCTGGCGCAGGTTTTGAGGAACGTGTCGATCCGGTCTTCGTCCCACAGAAAATCGCTGATTACGACCAGATCGGACCGTGGAGGAACCAGAGACATGCGGGGAAATTCCGGCTCATCCGCATCCTGACGCAGAAGGGATGCCGCCAGTCGCGGGAGAACCTGACGTCCGGCAAGGGCGCGTCCAGCCTCGATTCCGGTCAGCAGACCCGCGCGTTCGCCGCCGCGCAGGGACGCGGAGGCCAGCGCCAGCGTGCAAAGCTGCGCGCGTTCGACTTTGGTGGGCAGGGTATCGGAAGACCGCCACCTCATGGAGGGCGACGGGTCACACCACAGCATCAGCGACTGGGCGTTTTCGCGCTCGCGCTCACGGACCCAGAACGTGTCTTCAACTGGCGAGCGGGCAGACTGACGCCAGTCGATGGACGTTGCGGGCTCGCCGGCATGATAGGGCCGGAACTGCCAGAAATCCTCGCCCGGTCCTGAACGTCTGCGGCCATGAACGCCGCTTTGCAGGCTTGCGGCAATCTTTTCGGCTTCAAGAACGAGCGCGGGCAGGGGCAGGCTTTCCGCCTGCGCAGTCGGAGCGCCGGAACTGGCGCCCCGGTTGCGGCGGAAGAAACTGCGCAGGGTATCGGACGGACTTTTCACGGCGATCAGAGGAGAGCCTGAGCCTGCTTGCGGATCAGGGCTTCGCTGTCCGTTCCGGCGGCACGGGCGCCAAAGCCCAGCCCGATACGATGGGACAGGACCGGGCTTGCAAGGGCGACAACGTCATCAAGGCTCGGTGCCAGACGGCCATCCAGCAGGGCGCGGGCACGGGTGGCGATCATCAGCGCCTGAGCCGCACGCGGACCAGGGCCGTAAGACACCGCCTCCCGTACCTCCGGCGAGGCGGATGGATCTTCCGGACGCAGCGAACGCGTCAGGTTCAGGATGGCATCCACGATCTGATCGCCGACCGGCAGACGCCGGACAAGGTTCTGGGCGGCGAGCAGACTTTCGGCATTCATCAGAGCCGAGACAGTCGGCGTCGTGGCGCCTGTCGTCTGAAGCAGCATCTGCCGTTCCGCGTCCCGGTTCGGAAAGCCGAGGCTGATCTGGAGCATGAACCGGTCGAGCTGGGCTTCGGGCAGGGGGTAGGTGCCTTCCTGCTCGATCGGATTCTGGGTCGCGAGAACATGGAACGGGCGCGGCAGGGCATAGTCCTTGCCCCCCTGCGTGACCCGACGTTCCGCCATGGCCTGCAACAGGGCGGACTGGGTGCGGGGGCTGGCGCGGTTGATTTCGTCGGCAAGCACAAGCTGGCCGAAGATCGGGCCGGGCAGGAAGCGGAAGGCACGTCGTCCGTCAGCATCCTGATCGAGAATTTCGGCGCCTGTGATGTCCGACGGCATCAGGTCGGGCGTGAACTGGATGCGCGTGGCCTCCAGACCCAAAACCTGTGACGCCGTGTTGACCAGCAGGGTCTTGCCCAGACCGGGCGCGCCCATCAGAAGTGCGTGACCACCAGACAGGATCGTGACAAGAACCTGTTCGATGACGCTGTCCTGACCCAGAACAATACTGCCGATGGCCTGACGGACATGATGGAGAACCGGAGCCAGACGATCGGCTTCAGCCACGTCCGCCTCGCCCCGCAGGGTGCCGGCGGAGACGCCGGAAGAATATTGCTGCTCGCTCATAGTGCCAGTCTGACAGGTGTGGGGGTTTCATCAAGGCTCGATTGCACCCAAGTTGGTGTGAGAAGAGAGTTTTTATGCAGTTGGAGGGAAAATTGAGCGATCATCAGTTCCGGCAGGCGGCCCGGCCTGACGTCTTCGCGGCTCCAGATCCGCTGGTGGCACCGTCATCCTTTCCCGACTGCTCGTCCACGGGCCCTCGAAAGCTGCCCTTTCTGATTCAGCGCGACGGGACGTGGCTGTATCGTGGCTCTGCGGTAAAGCGCAAAGCCATGCTGTGCATGTTCTCGTCCATGCTGACCCGCGACCCCGAAGGCATCTACTGGCTGAAAACGCCGATGGAACAGGGGATCATTCAGGTCGAGGACGCCCCGTTCGTGGCGGTCGAACTGGATTTTCGCGGAACCTGCGGGCGGCAGCAGAATCTCTGTTTCCGCACCAATATGGACGAACTGATCTGCATCGGCCCCGAACATCCGTTGTCCTGTGACTGGGACCGGCCTTCGGAAGAGTGTGCGGGGGCGCCTTACATCCATGTGCGGGATGGCGAAGGCGCCTTGCCAATCCAGGCACGGGTGACGCGCGCGGTTCATTATGAACTCGCGGCTCTCGCCGTTCCCGGTCATGTAAAAGGAAAACCCTGTCTCGGTGTGTGGAGTCAGGATTGCTTTTTCCCCCTTTCGCGGCCTGCATGACACAGAGCTCTGGTCTGCTGGAGCGGCTGCCGGATCGGAACGGTCTGGACCGGATCTGGAGCGTCCTGCCTGAAGCGCGTCTTGTCGGCGGGTCTGTCCGTGATCTGCTCGCAGGCGTCCCTGTCCATGATCTGGACCTTGCGACTCCAGAGCCTCCCGAGGACGTTCAGCGTCGGCTGGAAGGTGCGGGAATTCGTGTGATTCCGACTGGCCTGTCCCATGGAACGGTAACAGCGGTGCTGGATGGTGTTCCGTATGAGATCACGACCCTGCGCCGGGATGAAGAAACGGATGGACGTCATGCGGTTGTGGTCTGGACGCAGGACTGGACGGAAGACGCAGCCCGGCGCGATTTCACGATCAACGCCATGTCGCTGGATTGTCATGATCGTCTCCATGACTATTTTGGAGGACAGGAGGATCTGAAGAAGCGTCAGGTCCGTTTCGTGGGAGACGCATCGCGCCGGATTGCAGAAGACGCCTTGAGAGCGCTGCGTTTTTTCCGGTTCGACGCCCGTTATGGAAACGGCAATCCTGACCGCGCCGCCTGTAAAGCCGTGTCAGAACAACTCGGGCTAATTGGGACGCTTTCTGCCGAACGTGTTGCGTCTGAACTCTTTAGAATTCTGTCGGGTCCGCGCCTTGCGGAAACAATCGCAGCAATGGCGGCGGTTGGACTCTTGCCGGTGATCCTGCCGAACCCGGACCCGGCCGATTTGAACCGTTTGCTGAACTGCGGTGTTCCGGCAAACCCCCTGCTCAGGTTATTTGCTCTCTGCCACGAGAGCAGCCGGGCGTTGCTCGGACGACTGAAACTTTCCAATGCGGATGCGTCAAGAGTTGAAGTCTGGGCCTCAGACAGACCCGTCTTGTCGCCGGGCATGTCTGACGATGACCTGAGACGGCTGCGCGCGGAGCAGGAGCTGGATCCGCTTGTGGAGCGGAGCTGGCTACAACAGGCCCGTCTCGTGGGCGGACCTGACAGCACCTGGGATCGGTTTCGCTCCAGATTGCAGGCGCTGCCACAGCCGCAGTTCCCGTTATCGGGCAAGGATGCTCTTGCTCAGGGGATCCTGCCGGGGCCGGGAATGGGGCAGTGGCTGAAAAAAGGCCGGGACTGGTGGATGGCGCAGGGATGTCTGCCGGATCGGGCGCAGTGTCTGGCCTATCTTGCCGGATATCCGTGAGATCGCGGTTTCGTCCTTTTCGCAAGGTTTGCTACACCCCCGGACATGACGAAAACCACAGCCCTTGATACGGACAGCCGCGTCCTGATGAAACGCATCTGGCGCGAGGAAATGCGCCAGCATGTGGGACGGATCATTTCCGTCGTTGTTCTGACCGTTCTGATGGCCGCGCTGACCGCGCTTTATCCCGCCGTCATCAAGCGGGCCGTGGACATGTTTGCGGCGCATGATTCCCGGATCCTGTATCAGGTCCCGGCTCTTGTCGTGCTTGTGACCGGACTCAAGGCCGCGTCTCAGTATGGGCAGACGATTGCCGTGCAGGGGCTGGTTCTGGCGGTGATCCGGGGATTGCAGTCCCGCATGTTTGCTCATTCGCTCCAGGCAGATGTCTCGACGATTGAAAAGGACGCGCCTGCCAAATGGGCCGCCCGCTTTACGACCGATGCCATCTCGATCCGCGAGGCTATGATCCGTGTGGTCAACGCGCTCGGAGACGCTGTGACGGTGGTGGGGCTGGTGATTTCCATGATCGTGACGGACTGGGAACTGAGTCTGATCGCACTCGTGCTGTATCCGGTTGCGGCTGTCCCCATCCAGAAGCTGGGCAAAAAAGTGCGCCGTGCTTCGGGCGGCATGCAGGAGCAGATTGGCGAAACGTCGGCCCTGCTGAACGAAAGTTTCGCTCTGGCCCGGCAGATCCGTATTTACCGTATGGAAGACCGGGAAAGCACGCGGGTCGATCACTCCCTCGATCTGCTCCATTCGGCATTTCTGCGCATTGCAAAAGGCCGTGCCCGCGTCGATCCGGTGCTTGAGGTTCTGGGTGGTGCAGCCGTGGCTGCCGTGCTGGGGTTCGCGGGCTGGCGGGCTGCTCAGGGCGGTGCGACGCTCGGAGATTTTACTGCGTTTATTGCAGCTCTTCTGACTGCGTCTCGGCCTATTCGGGCGCTGGGCTCGCTCAACACCGCTCTTCAGGAAGGTTTGGCAGGACTGTCGCGTGTTTTCGCGGTAATTGATGAACCTCCTGCCGTGATGGAGCGGGCCGGTGCAAAACCTTTGCCAGCTGGTAAGGGACATCTGGTGTTTGAGCAGGCTGGCTACTGTTACGAAGACGGTCGGGTCGCGTTAAGGGGTCTGACGTTTGATGTTCAGCCCGGAAAAACCGTGGCGCTTGTCGGGCCTAGCGGGGCCGGAAAATCCACGGCTCTGTCCCTGATCCCGCGTCTGCATGATGTGAGTGAAGGGAGTATTCAACTGGAAGGCGTGGATCTGCGCGATCTGACGCTCTCATCCCTTCGCGATGCCATCGCCTATGTCAGCCAGGACACAACCCTGTTCGACATGTCTCTGATCGAGAATATCTGGATCGGGCGACCCTCAGCGTCGCGGGATGAGGTCGAAAAGGCATGCGCCATGGCGGCAGTCGATTTTCTCGATAATCTGCCCGCGGGGCTGGAAACGCGAGTGGGTCCGGGTGGACGTCGACTTTCGGGCGGCCAGCGTCAGCGCGTGGCACTGGCCCGTGCTCTTCTGCGCAACCCGCGGGTACTTCTGCTTGATGAAGCGACGAGCGCGCTGGATTCCGAAAGTGAAGCGCGGGTTCAGAAAGCCTTGGCCAATCTGCGCTCGGGCCGCACGACCGTAATTGTGGCGCACCGGCTTTCAACGGTTCAGGCGGCGGATCTCATCGTCGTTATGGATCATGGTGCCGTCGTCGAAGCGGGCACGCATGCGGAACTTCTCAGACAGGACGGTCTTTATGCGCGGCTGGTACGAACCCAGTCTTTGGCGGCGGCCTGAAACAGGGCCGCCAGTTCTGGGATTAATACGGCATACAGGTCTTTCTTGAAGCCCAGATCGCGTTCCAGAACATCGTTCGGCTCAACCCATTCCCAGCAGTCGAATTCCGCTGGTTCATGAAGGTCCAGCCGAATATCGGAATCCTGTCCTTCGTATCCCATCACGAACCACTTCTGGGTCTGTCCCCGGAAGCGGCCTCCCAGAGCTTTGCCGATCAGGGCAGATGGCAGATCATAGGACAGCCATCCCTCACGCTCGGCAAGAATGCGGGCGTTGCTTGTGCCGATTTCTTCGCCCATCTCTCTTATGGCGGCTGTTTCGGGTGTCTCACCCTCATCGATGCCGCCTTGTGGACACTGCCAGACGCGTCCCGGGAGATCCGTCCGGCAGGCGATGAACAGCTTGCCCTCCCGATTAAAGAGCGCAATTCCGACATTCGGACGATAGGGCAGGGTCATGCAATCGCTCATAAAGGGGCAACCGGGCTGGAAGACAGCAGATTGGCGGCCTGATCGTTTCCGATGCCGCTATCGACGAAACTGGACGGCGGCACCAGAACAAAGCTGGCTGCGGCCAGCCCTTTGAGCCAGTTTGCAAGACGGTCGATCATGACGGGGGTGACGGGGCCAACCATCAACAGAATTTTCGTGGGCTTTCCGTCCTGGGGCAGCAGGGCGGAAAGGCGGCTGTCCAGAGTGGCCGCGTCCGTGTCGCCATCAATCCAGGCTGTCGCAGTCATGCCGCGTGTACGGCGACCATCCTGTGCAGAGCCAGCCAGATAAAGAAGTCCTTTACTGCTGATAATGCTGGCAATCGGAGCGAAATCCGGCGAGGTCGCATAACCGCCGCCCGGTTGGTCGTCTCCGTTTTCAGAAGCGTCCGTCAGCCCGTCTGCGCCTGTGGCGCGGGACAGGCACCATTCCAGTTCTCGCTGGTCATCGGCGGCGGAATTGCCATATCCCAGTGCGTGCGGGCCTTCATCGACGCGTTCGGGGTGCGCGCTTTGCATCGGAAGCGTGACATAGACTTCACGATGGCTGGCATGGGCTCGGGCAATAATGTCGCCGATATTGCTCACATAAGGCGAGATCCCGACCGCGACCGGAGCTGGAATGCGCGAAAGAACGTCGTAGGTCAGCGCGTCGGAATAACCGAAACCCTGAAGCACGATTGCAATGGCGGTTTTGTACGCCGGAACTGCGGGTGAAGGCGGTCTGATAACGGTCGTTGAACTGGCGGCGGCAGGCGACGGCACCGACGGCAGGGCCTGCTGCATCACGGCGGTTGAGGGTGCTGCCGGTGTGGGAGGAACGGCTTTGGCGGGAATGACTGTCGGTGCCGCAACCGGCGTTGCAGGTTGCGGCACCTCAGGCGGACTGACAGGACGGACTGTCTCTTTCGGCACCGGTGTGGAGACGATTGAGGAAGCGTTCTGTGCAGGTGGAGCTTCCGGTCGTGCCGGGGGGGGAGTTTTTGCCAGAACGACGGGTTTCTGTTGATGGAACAGGAGCGCCGCCGCTCCTGCCCCTCCTGCGAGAAGGACGGCCCAGAACGCGATCAGAAGGCGTCCGATAACGGGAAGTCGTTGCCAGAGCCCTGCACGGCTGGAGGCGGGACGGTTCTGCACGATCCGGGATGTCCTTAGTTAGTGATGTGCTTCAGGCGTTTTGGGGGCAGCAGGAGCGGCAGCTTTGACCTCGGTTGCCGGGGCTGTCGCAGGAGCTGGATTTGAAATGCCTGCCATGGCGTTGACGACCTTGATCGCTTGCTGGAGTTGGAAATCCGTCGCGGGCTTCGTCGCGTCAAATGTGGGCCAGTTGGCATCCGGCATCTTGGGAATGGATTTCGCAATCGGCGGAATATCCGTACGTGGCGTTTCGGTTGTCCGGTTACCGCCGATATTCGTCAAAATGTGGGACAGATCCGCTTCACGATATCCGTAGGAATCGTCGTCTTTTGTTTCGGAGACGGGGATATCGGGGGTGATGCCAAGGCCCTGAATGGAACGGCCGGACGGCGTGTAGTAGCGGGCTGTTGTCAGGCGGACTGCACCCTGATCTCCGATCGGGATCAGCGTCTGGACCGAACCCTTACCGAAAGTCTTTTCGCCGAGGATGATGGCGCGGTGATGGTCCTTCAACGCGCCAGCTACGATTTCACTGGCCGACGCGGAACCACCATTCGTCAGAACGACAATCGGCAGACCATTGGTGATGTCCGTACCCTTCGCGTCCCAGCGCTGGTTGTTTTCCGCATGGCGGCCACGGATGGAGACGATTTCTCCGTCCTTGATGAAATCGTCCGCGACCGCGATGGCCTGATCGAGCTTGCCGCCTGGATTGGAACGCAGGTCGAGGATGATCCCGGTCAGCTTGCCACCGGGAATTTTGGCCGCTTCTGCCTTGAGTTTGTCGAACGCGGCATGCATGGCGCCTTCAAGATCGTCATCGAATTCGGTCAGACGGATATAGCCCGTGCTGCCGTAGAGAGCAGATTTTACGATCTGGACATGGACGATTTCGCGCGTCATGTCGAAGGTCAGGGTCTTGCCGGTCTTGGGGCGTACGACTGTCAGGCTTATTTTGGTGCCCGGATCGCCTCGCATCTTGCGGACGGCCTGATCGAGCGTCAGGTCGTCGATGCTTTTGTGGTCGACCATCGTGATGAAATCGCCCGGCTGGATGCCAGCGCGTGCGGCCGGGGTGCCGTCGATCGGGGAGACGACACGGACATGGCCGGATTCACCCTGAACCTGAAGACCCAGACCGCCGAACTTGCCCGAAATCTCGGTCTGCATGTCATGGAACTGGGCTGCGGTCATGTAGGAGGAATGGGGGTCGAGATTGCCGACCATGCCATCCAACGCGTTGTTGATGAGGTCTTTGTCGGACACGGGGTGGACGTATTCCGCCTTCACCACGTCCATGACCGTTCCCAGCAGAGTCAGCAGGCGGACGGTTTCCGCGCTGTTGTCATGAGAAATCTCACGGGCGAAGGCTGCGCCCGGAAAGTCGCTGGAGCCAGCAAGACGCAGGGCGCCCGGTCCGACAGCCAGTCCGGCCAGAAAGGCGGTGCCCAGCAACAGGCCACTGCGAAACTTCATGTGATCTCCATCCTCGGGCACGAAGGAACCTGCTGGCCGACGGTGCTCCGCAGAGAGACTAGGCCGGTTCAGGTTGCCAAATTACTAAGATACGATCCTACAAGGTCAGACGCGCTCGGCAAACCGGCTCAGAGGAACGGCGTCGGGCTGACCACCTGTGTGCCGTGACGGAGCTGGACGAACAGCATCCCTTCCGCCGCAGGCATCTGGCCGAGTGTGGCAGCTTTCCTGATGCTTTGGCCACCCGAAACAGTGAGTTGGCCGAGCCCCGATAGCACGAAACGATAGTTGCGTCCGCAATCGAGGATCAGCATTTGGCCGAAAGAGCGGAAAGGACCGGCAAATTCGACTCGGCCCGTACACGGAGCCTGTACGGGTGCGGAGGAAAGGGCTGCGTAGGTAATACCGGTGGCCGGTCCGGCTTCTGTTGCCTGCCCCCAACGGATCGCAACATGCCCCGAAACCGGGGCGTGGCCGCCGGTGCTGGAAACGCCCTGTCCGGCGGAGGAGAGTGACTGGGCCTGTGAGCGCGCATGACGGGCGCGCTCGAATTCGTGCTGGCGGGCGAGAGCTGCGGCTTCTTTTTCAAGTTCGGCGCGGGCCTGCGCTTCCTGTTGCACCAGGTTGGTGATTTCCGCAGACAGATCCGCTGCGGCCTGCATGGCGTCGGCGACGGCTTTGCGGGCTTTTTGCGCGCCCTGATTTGCGACGGCTTCCTGATGCGCTGCAATTCGAGTCCGGGCCGCGGCGGTGTTGCGTTCATGCGTCTGTTGCGTCAGCAGGTCTGAAAGTTCTTTCTGGTGCTGTTCCAGATCGCTGCTGATGGCATGGAGCTCGTCTTCGCGGGACTGAAGGGTCTGGGCGCGCTGTCGGGTGAGCTGGGAAAAGCCGCCGAGAATGGACAGGGCAGTGACGCTTTCAGATGCTGTTTCCGGAGATGCCAGCAAGGCGGCGTTAGGCGCTATGGACAGGCGCGCTGCGATGGGGAGCAGCGGTTGCAGGGCGGCGTTCTGTTGCCGGATGTCGGCCTGAATGGCTGTCCGTTTGTTTTTCAGTTCTGAGATGTTGGCCTGAAGAGTCTGGATGTGGCTTTGGGTGCTGTCCATGGCGGACTGCGCCGTATGGGTCTGGGCGGTATAAGCGAGTGTCCGGGCGGTGTCCTGCCGGGCTTTTGCCTCGGCCTGCGCCGACGCGATCTGTTTGGCTCGCAGGGTTGCGGCTTCTGCGGCCTGTTGCTGTTCCAGTGCGCGACGTGCGGCCTGTGCGCGGGCGAGGGCTTTCTGCCCCGCGCTCGGCGCTGTCGCCGTTGATTTGGCAGGATGGTGGTGTGACGCATGATGCGCTGTCGCCCAGTGGGGCGACAGGAGCAGGGCAAGCGGCAGAATGTGTCGTGGATCAGGGGCTTTCAAGCAGGGAGACACCCGTCATTGCGTTAGGCTGCCTGATATTCATGAGTGCCAGCATGGTCGGGGCGAGATCTGCCAGACGGCCGTCATGAATGGTTTTGCCGTTTGCATGGGCCAGAATGACCGGCACGACATTCAGGGTGTGGGACGTATGGGCACCGCCCGTTACGGGGTCCCGCATGGTTTCGCAGTTGCCATGATCCGCTGTTACGAGCAGGGCTCCGCCTGCTTTGACAATGGCGTCATTGATGCGGCCCAGCCCCTCATCGACCGTTTCGCAGGCCTTGATGGCGGCGGGCAGGGAGCCTGTGTGGCCGACCATGTCCGGATTGGCGAAATTCAGGACGATCATATCGAACTTGCCGCTCTCGATGGCGGCAACGGCCTTGTCCGTCAGTTCGGGTGCGGACATTTCGGGCTGAAGATCGTAGGTCGCGACTTTGGGGGACGGGACCAGAATGCGCTCCTCACCCTCGAACTGGACTTCGCGGCCACCGTTGAGGAAGTAGGTGACGTGCGGATATTTTTCCGTCTCCGCCATGCGGAGTTGTGTTTTGTCCGCTTTGGCCACCACGTCTCCCAGCAGGTCATCGAGCGGCACCTTGGAGAACAGGACGCTCATGTAAGGGGCCAGATGGTCGGAATAGCGGGACATGCCGCAGACGGATGCGAACTTTATCTTCCGTCCGCTCTCATATTCCGCGAAATTTGGAAGAACCAGAACGTCCAGAAGCTGGCGGATGCGGTCCGCACGGAAGTTGCAGGAGAGGATGCCGTCTCCGTCCTTCATGCCAGCGTAATCGCCCAGAACGGTGGGAAGAACGAATTCATCGCCCTTGTCGCTGTCGTAACTGGCCTGAAGAGCGGAGAGCGCGTCCTTGGCGTGAGGCCCCTTCGCATCGCGGATGGCCGCGACGGCTAGCCCAACACGTTCCCAGCGGCGATCGCGGTCCATGGCGTAATAGCGGCCGCTGAGTGTGGCGACTTTTACGCTGTCTGGCAGGTCGCGGAGGAATTTACCGATGAACTCCTCACCAGAACGCGGCGCGGTATCGCGGCCATCGCTGAAGATATGAACGGCGACCGGAACGCCTGCTGCGCTGACGATTTTGGCCAGTGCCACGACATGATCCTGATGGGCATGTACGCCGCCGGGCGAAATCAGGCCCATGAGGTGGCAGGTTCCGCCCGAGGCTTTCAGCGCCGCAATATGGTCCAGAAGGACGGGGTTCTGGGCCAGAGAGCCGTCCCGGGCGCTGCGGGAAATGCGGGGCAATTCCTGCATGACGACGCGGCCTGCGCCGATATTCAGATGCCCGACTTCGGAATTGCCCATCTGGCCGTCCGGAAGACCGACATCCTCGCCGGATGTTTTCAGAAACGCATGTGGGCTTGTGGCCCAGAGGGTGTCGAATGTCGGGGTATTGGCAAGGCGGACCGCATTGTCGGACTCATCTTCACGCCAGCCGAAGCCGTCGAGAATGACCAGCATAACGGGGCGGGGCGTTGAGGATGCAGACATGACAGTCTCCTGAAGGGAAAGAAGGAGTGAACTGCCGTCCATCATGCCACCATTCCCCGCAAATGCGAACGCCCGCCATGAAGGCGGGCGCTGCATTGTGATCGGAGATGGGGGTCAGAGCTTGTCGATGCCGCTCTTGACCGTATCCTTGGCATCGCCGACGCCTTTCTGGACCTTACCCTTGAGGTTCTGGGCAATGCCTTCAGCCTCAAGCTTCTCATCGTGCGTCACGTGGCCGACTTCTTCCTTGATCTTGCCCGTCACCTGATTGGCAACGCCTTTGATCTTGTCTTCGATGGAACTCATGACCGGATCCTTCCGTCTTGATGTTGTGCGGATATTAACGGGTTTCATCGTGCCGGGTTGCGTTCTGACAGTTTAAGATGCGTGACAAAATACGGACGCGCTTTCATACATCCCCAAAGATCCATCCCCAGAAGATGTCCCTTAGAGTTTCCGGAGAACCAGCATGACCCAGAGTTGCGGCCCGACCGGGCAGAACGGCAGTGGTTGCGGCGTCGGCCTGACACCCGAGCAGCGGCGCATCCTGCACGAGCATGGCACGGAACGTCCCGGTTCCAGCCCGCTCAATGATGAAAAACGTGGGGGAACCTATGCCTGTGCGGCCTGTGGGCGCCCGCTGTTCTCCTCGGAGGCTAAGTATGACAGCGGCAGCGGCTGGCCGTCATTTTTCCAGCCTCTGGCTGAAGGCGTCGAAACCACGCAGGACAGCCGCTATGGTATGGTCCGCACGGAAGTTCACTGTGCGAACTGCAAGGGTCATCTGGGGCATGTCTTTCCCGATGGGCCGCCGCCCACGGGGCTGCGTTATTGTATGAATGGTCTGGCGCTTGATTTTCGCCCGGCCGAAGGAGAAAAAGCATGAGCAAGGCGCTGCCGCCTATCGTCCTCGACCATCCGCTGGTGCGCCACAAGCTGACCCGTCTGCGTGACCACAACACATCCACGGCCGGTTTTCGGCGCCTGACGCGCGAACTCAGCCTGCTGCTGGCCTATGAAGCCACGCGGAACCTCTCGTTGGCGCCGCGTCATATCGAAGCGCCGAGCGGGCCGATGGAAGGTGAGGAACTGGACGGCAAGAAGCTGTGTTTCGTTTCCATCCTGCGGGCTGGAAACGGTCTTCTGGACGGGATGCTGGATCTGGTGCCGTCCGCGCGCGTGGGGCATATCGGCCTGCGCCGGGATCATGAGACACTTGAGGTCAGCGAATACTATTTCAACATGCCGAGCGACGTTCCGGGCCGGACCTGCATCGTGCTCGACCCGATGCTCGCGACTGGGCACTCTGCTGCGGCTGCGCTGACCCGTGTGAAGGCTGCCGGGGCGACAAACCCGATCTTTGCCTGCCTGCTGGCCGTTCCGGAGGGCATTGCCCATATGGCGGAACTGCACCCTGACGTGCAGATCGTGACCTGTTCGATCGACAGCCATCTGGACGAGCATGGTTATATTGTTCCCGGTCTTGGAGACGCGGGCGACCGTCTGTTCGGGACGCGCTGAAACAAAGGCACACGGTCTTGTGTGCTGAAATGCCAGGCGTTTTGTGGCGGGTATGGAGGCTCATCCTGAGGAGAGCTTTTCATGCCTGCCTATGCCCTGTTCGTTCGTGAAAAACTGGCCGATCCGGCTGAATTCAAGAAATATTCGGAAGTCGTGGCTGAAACCTTCAAAGGGTTTCCGGCCAAAATCCTTGCGGCCTACGGCAAGCAGGAAAAACTCGAAGGCACCGAGCCTGATGGTGTGGTGATTATCGAGTTCCCGGATGCTGCCTCGGCCCGCGCCTGGTACGAAAGCCCGGCCTACCAGAAGGCTGCGGAGCATCGCTGGAAGGCCGGGCTGTATAATGTCGTGATCGTGGACGGGGTCTGAGGATCAATCCCGCCGGACGATGTAATGCCGCGCCAGATCGGTTTCGATCTGGTGGGCATGTTCGGTATCGCGGGCTTCCACCATCACCAGCAGTTCCGCCGTCTGAACGGACGGAGAGGCAAACAGGCGGTGATGGGAAACCTCGATGATGTTGCCGCCGTAATTGCCGATACGGGTGGAGATGTCCGCCAGTGTGCCCGGACGATCGGGGATCTGGAAGATCAGCCGCAGGATCCGTCCATCCCGGAGCAGGGAGCGCAGGATCGTGTTGGCGAGAATGCGCGCGTTGATGTTGCCGCCCGAAAGCGGCAGGGCGACGCGGCGTCCTTTGAACAGTTCCGGATAGGCGAGGACGGCGGCAAGGCCCGTCGCACCCGCACCTTCGCACACCTGCTTGGCTTTTTCGGCCAGTGTCGTGACGGCGCTCTCGACCTGAAGCTCGCTGACAACGAGAACTTTGGAAATCCGGTTACGAAACGCGCTTAGGCAGTGATCGCCGAGTCTGGTAACGGCGATGCCTTCCGCAATGGTCGATCCGCCCAGTGTCGGGCCGTCTTCCTTGGGATAGCTGGACAGTGAGGCATAGGCCTCGACCTGTACGCCGATCACCTCAACGTCCGGGCGCAAGGCTGCCATGACGGTGGCAAACCCACCAATCAGCCCGCCGCCGCCGATCGGTACGACGACCGTGTCGATATCCGGGGCGTCTTGCAGAAGCTCAAGTGCAGCCGTGCCCTGACCGGCGATAACGGCCGGATCATTGAACGGATGAACGAGAACGCGTCCGTCCTGCTTTTGAAGCTCTGCGGCTGTTTCACTGGCCTGCGCGAAGTCGTCGCCCGCGAGCACCACGTTCGCGCCCCAAGCCTGCGTTGCCGCGACCTTGGTGGCGGGCGTGAAGCGCGGCATGACGATGGTGGCATCAATGCCGAGAAGACTGGCCTGACGGGCCACACCCTGAGCGTGATTGCCTGCCGAGACGGTAATCACGCCACGGGACCGCTCTTCCGGCGTCAGGAGGGCCATTTTGTTGGCCGCTCCGCGCTCCTTGAAGGAGCCGATCGCCTGAAGGTTCTCGAGCTTGAGTGTAATCTCCGCGCCTGTCAGTTTGGACAGGGCAGGGCAGGAAATCGTCGGCGTGCGGACCACGGTGGACGCGATGCGCTCATGGGCGCTCTCAATATCCGCAACGGTCACAACAGGGGCGGTGGACGTCAGGACGTCAGACATTAGCGGTATGCGACCTTGAGGATTTCATAAGTCCGGTCTCCGCCGGGAGCGGGGACCGACACGGTATCACCGACATCCTTGCCGATCAGCGCCTTGGCCAGCGGTGAGGAAATCGAAATCAGGCCCTGTTTGATATCAGCCTCATGAACGCCGACGATCTGGTACAGGGCTTCCTTGTCGGTTTCTTCGTCAACCAGTTCGATGTGTGCGCCAAAGCGGACACGCGTTCCGGTCAGGGTCGAAGGATCGATAACTTCTGCGTTGGAAATGATGCTTTCCAACTCCAGAACACGGCCTTCGATGAAGGACTGACGGTCACGGGCGGCGTGGTATTCGGCGTTTTCGGACAGGTCCCCATGTTCGCGGGCTTCTGCGATAGCGCGGATGACGGCCGGGCGGTCGACGCTCTTGAGGGTCCGCAGTTCGTCTTCGAGACGCTGTTGTCCCTTCGCGGTCATGGGGATCTTCTGCACTCTGAAATCCTCGAAAAAGCGTGACTGAAATTTGATAAACAGCCTGACAACATAGGATTTCAGGGAGTTTTTTGCAAGATGGCGTATTTTTATTTATCGAAAAGCGATAAAAATCTTGTTGGATCATGAGTATATATGCTTATCGTTTTTCGATAAGGAGAAGTCATGATGAAAACAGTTGATGCCCTTCATCGCGTTCGTCAGGTTCTGCGTTTTCTTTTCGCTACTTCAGCGGTTTTGTTTTGGTGCGAACTGCTCCTGTTGGTGGGCTCTCTTGTTCTCATGCCGGTACTGTATGTGTTTTGGAACAGACAGTCCTACTCTCTGGCGCACGATGGCAATGACATGGCTGGCCTGATCGTGGGAGTTGTTATTTTTTATATTTTGAAGAGCATTTTGGGGAATTCCATCTCGATTGTTGACAATGCTCTCTCGGGGAAAATTTTTTCTCGAAATAATTCCGATATTGTTTGGATTATTTTCAGAAAAATCTTTTGTTTTTCTGGAATTGTCTTTTTCGCAGGAGTGTTTTCTAGTTTCCTAGATCCTGCTGCATACGGTCCATTTTCCTGGATTGAGCTTCTTTCGGATCTTGCTGATTCCGCACTGTGTCTGGGGCTGCTTTATCTTATCGCCTTACTTTTCGAGATGGGTGTTCAGCTTCAGTCCGAAATGGATGAGGTCATCTGATGCCGGTGCAGGTCAATCTGGATGAGTTGCTGAAGGCGCGGGGGATGTCTTTGACGGAACTGTCGGAGAAAGTGGGGCTAACGCTGGCCAATCTTTCAATTCTTAAAACAGGCAAAGCAAAGGCGATCCGGTTTTCGACCCTTGAGGCTTTATGCCGGGTTCTCGACTGTCAACCGGGCGATCTTCTTCGATATTCAGGCGACTAGAAACAAAAAAACCCCGCCAGCGTGCTCCGGCGGGGTTTTTCAGGGTCAGGAAGGGTTCAGAACGCGCCCTTGAAGTAGGACTGGAGCGGGGCCACGCCCAGATCGTCTTCCTTGAGGACTGCAATGGCATAGGTCGCCGCACGGGCGCCTGCGATCGTGGTGTAGTGCGGGATTCCCATGGTCAGGGCGCTGCGACGGATTTCGTAGCTGTCCTGTGCGGCCTGACCGCCCTGTGAGGTGTTGATGACCATCTGCACGTCACCCGAGCGGATGGAATCCACGCAGTTCGGGCGACCCTGCATCACCTTGTTCACGCGCTTTACGGGAATGTCCGCGTCTTCCAGACGGGACGCCGTGCCGCTGGTGGCGAGGATGGTGAAGCCCATGGCGACCAGTTTGCGGGCCAGTGGCTGGACATGCGCCTTGTCGCTGTCACGGACGGACAGGAATACCGTGCCTGCAAGCGGCAGTGTGACGCCAGCGGCAAGCTGCGACTTGGCGAAGGCGCGCTCGAAGCTGGAATCCAGCCCCATGACCTCACCCGTGGACCGCATTTCCGGGCCGAGGATCGTGTCGGCATTGGCGAAGCGGTGGAACGGGAACACCGCTTCCTTGACCGCCACATGCGGAGACACCGCACCGCCATCGAGCTTGAACTCGGTGAGCTTCGCACCCGCCATGACGCGCGCGCCGATCTTCGCAACCGGAACGCCCGTTGCCTTGGCAACGAACGGTACGGTTCGCGAGGCGCGGGGGTTTACTTCGAGAACGAAGACTTCCTGATCCTTGATGGCGTACTGGACGTTCATCAGGCCGCGGATGCCCAGTTCGCGGGCCATGGCTTCGGTCTGCGAGCGCAGTTCCGTTACCAGTGCCGGGGAGAGCGTGTAGGGCGGCAGGGAGCAGGCGGAGTCACCGGAATGGATACCGGCTTCCTCGATGTGTTCCATGACGCCTGCGACATAGACGTTCTCGCCGTCGCAGATGCAGTCCACGTCTGCTTCGATGGCATCGTTGAGGTAATGGTCGAGCAGGACCGGGCCGGTCGAGACTTCCGGACCTGCGGCGCGCAGGACTTCGTTGAGGTAGCGCTTGAGGCCCGGTTTGTCATAGACGATTTCCATCGCGCGACCGCCAAGGACGTAGGACGGGCGGGCGACGACCGGATAGCCGACCTCTTCCGCGATGGCCTCAGCTTCCGCCGGGCTACGGGCGATGCCGTTGCGGGGCTGGCGCAGGCCGAGCTTGCGCAGCATGGTCTGGAAGCGTTCGCGGTCTTCGGCGCGGTCGATCGCGTCTGCGGGTGTGCCGAGCAGCGGGATGCCAGCGTCTTCAAGCGCGCGAGACAGCTTGAGCGGAGTCTGGCCGCCATACTGCACGATGCAGCCCAGAACCTTGCCGCCCTTTGCTTCGGTGCGGATCAGGGCGATCACGTCCTCGGCGGTCAGGGGCTCGAAATACAGGCGGTCCGAGGTGTCGTAGTCGGTTGAGACCGTTTCAGGGTTACAGT
This sequence comes from Gluconobacter sp. Dm-44, assembly GCF_018256175.1. NCBI lineage: Bacteria > Pseudomonadati > Pseudomonadota > Alphaproteobacteria > Acetobacterales > Acetobacteraceae > Gluconobacter > Gluconobacter sp. Dm-44. The sequence goes on from NZ_JAERLZ010000006.1 coordinate 102,155, forward strand.
TGACCATGACCGTCTCGAAACCGGCTTCGCGCAGAGCGTAGGCGGCGTGGACGCAGCAATAGTCGAACTCGATGCCCTGACCGATACGGTTGGGGCCACCACCGAGGATGATGATCTTGTCGCGGTTCGTCGGGCGGCTTTCGCATTCCGGCGTACCGAACCCGCCTTCATAGGTGGAGTACAGATAGGGCGTGTCGGACGCGAATTCGGCGGCGCAGGTGTCGATGCGGCGATAGACCGGCGTGACAGCCAGTTTTTCACGCAGTTTTGCGACATCCGTGACGCTCTGGCCGGAGAGGCGGGCGAGCTGGACGTCGGAGAAGCCCTGGGCCTTGAGGCGGCGCAGATTGTAGGCGTCCGTGGGCAGGCCGTTCTTTTCGATCTCGCGCTCGGAGGCCACGATGCCTTCGAGCTGGCGCAGGAACCACGGCTCGAACTTGCAGGCTGCGTTGACCTGTTCGACCGACAGTCCGGCGCGCAGGGCCTGTGCGGCCATCAGGATGCGCTCGGGACGCGGCTCGGCCAGAGCGGCGAGATAGGCGTTGTGCGAACCGTCGCCGGGAGCTTCGACCGGATCGAGGCCGGTAAGGCCCGTTTCCATCGAGCGCAGGCCCTTCTGGATGGCTTCGGCGAAGGACCGGCCCACCGACATGGCTTCACCGACCGACTTCATGGATGTCGAGAGGAGTGCCGGGGAGCCGGGGAACTTCTCGAAGGTGAAGCGGGGGATCTTGGCGACGACATAGTCGATCGTCGGCTCGAAGGAGGCCGGGGTCGTTTTGGTGATGTCGTTCTTGAGTTCGTCCAGCGTGTAGCCGACGGCCAGCTTGGCGGCGATCTTGGCGATCGGGAAGCCGGTGGCCTTTGAGGCAAGCGCGGAGGAACGCGACACGCGCGGGTTCATCTCGATGACGACCAGACGGCCATCGGCGGGATTGACGCCGAACTGCACGTTGGAACCGCCGGTCTCGACGCCGATCTTGCGCAGGCACGCGATCGAGGCATCCCGCATCCGCTGGTATTCCTTGTCGGTCAGCGTCAGGGCGGGGGCGACGGTGATGGAGTCACCGGTATGGACGCCCATCGGGTCGATGTTTTCGATGGAGCAGATGATGATGCAGTTATCCGCGGTGTCGCGGACCACTTCCATCTCGTATTCTTTCCAGCCGAGAACGGATTCTTCGATCAGGACTTCGGTCGTGGGGGAAGCATCGAGGCCGCCTGCAACGATCTGGTCGAATTCCTCGCGGTTATAGGCGATGCCGCCGCCAGCGCCGCCCATAGTGAAGGACGGGCGGATGATGGCGGGCAGGCCGACATCGGCCAGGGCCGCGCGAGCTTCTTCGAGCGTATGGGCGATGGTGCTGCGGGGGCTTTCGATCCCGATCTCGTCCATGGCTTCACGGAACTTCTGGCGATCTTCTGCGCGGTCAATGACTTCCGCGTCCGCGCCGATCAGCTCCACATTGTGCTTTTTGAGGAAGCCGGACTTGTCGAGCGCCATGGCAGCGTTCAGGGCTGTCTGGCCGCCCATCGTCGGCAGGACGGCGTCGGGCTTTTCCTTGAGGATGATGCGCTCGACGAATTCGGGGGTGATCGGCTCGATATAGGTCGCATCCGCCAGACCGGGGTCGGTCATGATGGTGGCAGGGTTCGAGTTGATCAGGATGACCCGATAGCCTTCCTCACGCAGGGCCTTGCAGGCCTGTGCGCCGGAATAGTCGAATTCGCAGGCCTGTCCGATGACGATCGGGCCAGCGCCGATGATCAGGATGGACGAAATGTCTGTCCGTTTGGGCATGGCTCAGGCTCCTGCTTTAGCGCGACGGTCCATGACCGCGACGAAACGCTCGAAAAGATAGAAACTGTCGGACGGGCCGGGGCTCGCCTCGGGGTGGTACTGGACGGAGAAAGCATCCTTTGTGGTGGAGGCGATGCCTTCGTTGGAGCCATCGAACAGGCTCACATGCGTCACCTTCACGTCGGCCGGAAGGGACTTTTCGTCCACCGCAAAACCGTGATTCTGGCTTGTGATTTCCACGCGTCCGCTCTCGACGTCCTTGACCGGCTGGTTCGCGCCGCGATGGCCGCGCTCCAGCTTGTAGGTCTTGCCGCCCAGCGCCTGTGCGAGAAGCTGGTGGCCGAGGCAGATGCCGAAGACGGGGACGTTCGCGTCCAGCACCGTGCGGATGGCGGGGACGGCATAGGTGCCGGTCGCGGCCGGATCTCCGGGGCCGTTGGAGAGGAATACGCCTTCGGGCTTGAGTTCCAGAATCTCTTCGGCGGTGGCCGTGGCGGGCAGGACGGTGACGTCACATCCGGCGGTCACGAGGCAGCGCAGGATGTTATCCTTGGCGCCGTAATCCATGGCGACCACGCGGCGGCGGTTTTCGGTCCGCGCCGGGCGGGTGGTTTCCCACACGCCCTGTGTCCAGACGCGCTTGGGCTGCGTCACCTCTTTGGCGAGGTCCATGCCTTCGAGGCCGGGCCACTGGCGGGCGCGGTTCAGCAGGCTGTCCGTGTCGATGCGGCCATTTTCGGGGAAGGCGAGGATGGCGGTCTGCGGGCCGTTGTCGCGCAGGGTACGGGTGATGGCGCGGGTGTCGACGCCGCTGATACCCGCACGGTTGTGCTGCTTCAGCCATGCCGCGAGGGGTTCATGCGAACGCCAGCTTGCGGGGGCGGTGATGTCTTCCTTCACGACGGCACCGAGGGCGGCCATTTTCGGGGCCTCGTTGTCATCGGCGTTCGTGCCGACATTGCCGATATGCGGGAAGGTGAAGGTCACGATCTGTCCGGCGAAGGACGGGTCTGTCAGGGTTTCCTGATAGCCGGTCATACCGGTGGAGAAGCACAGTTCACCGACGGCGCCTTCCGTATGGGCGCCGAAGCCGCGGCCCCACAGGACTGTCCCGTCTGCAAGGACAAGGGCGGCGTTGGCGCCGGGAGGGCAGGGATTGGACACGTCCGTCTCTCTTTCTTGTTCTTGTGGGGTTTGAGGTGCGGTGAGATCCGCTGTCAGATCCTGAAGGGCGATTCCCGGCACGCGCAGCAGGGCTGGCCAGTGTTTGGTGGGGACCATGCGGGACTGGCGCCATTTGCGCACGGCCTCCAGCCCTACGCCGGCGAGAGCGGCGATTTCGTCCGCGCCTCCGGCTTTTTCAATGATTCTGTCGATGTCCATGGTCGCCCCGTTGCTGGCTGCCGGATGTACTCTGGAGGCCCTGAATAAGGGATCGGCAACGGAATGGGAAGTTTTTTCCCACTGCGTGTTGTGCATGCCGGGAGGAGGTGGGAAGTTTTTTCCGAATGGCTCGTTTCGTGCGTTGGAAGGCTGTCGGATTGTTGCAAACCGGCTTTTGTGCGATTTTGCCGCGATTCAAGGAATGAGGGATGGCTCCATGCGGGCTGTCCGATGAAGGAGAACGGCGATGTCGCTTCGCAAGCAGATCATGGATGACCTCAAGACGGCGATGAAGGCCGGTCAGTCCGAGACGGTGGCGCAGATCCGCGGGATTACGGCCAAGATCAAGGATCTGGATGTCGCTGCCCGTGCCAAGAGCGCCGAGGTGACGGATACGGACATCATTTCCGCCCTGCGCTCCATGATCAAGTCCCGCACGGAATCTGCCACGATGTATCGCGAGGGTGGCCGTCCGGAACTGGCGGAAAAGGAAGAGGGCGAGATCGCCACGATCAAGTCCTACCTGCCGCCAGAACTTGATGAGTCCGCGCTGAAGGCCGGGATTGCCGAAGCGGTGCAGAAGACCGAAGCGACGGGCATGAAGGACATGGGCAAGGTCATGGCGGCTCTGAAAGAGCGCTTCGGCGCAGATCTGGACCCGGCGAAGGCCAGTGCGTTGGTGAAGGCGCATCTTTCGGCCTGATCGACCGTTCAGAAGCCCATGATGCAGAAAGCCGCTCCTTCGGGGGCGGCTTTTTTGTTGGGACGGACGTTTGACAGCGGCGCGTGGAGGTCATCACTCTGATGTCCGGATTTTACGAATGAGGCCAGAATGTCCGCAGGTGGTTCAACGAAGGTCGTTTTCATTGCCCTGGGGGTCAATTTCGGGATTGCCTGTGTGAAGGGGGCCGCTGCGCTGCTGACCGGTTCGGCGGCCATGCTGGCGGAGACGGTTCATTCGTTTGTCGACTGCGGCAACCAGATCCTGCTGCTGGTGGGGATGAAGCGGGCCGCGGCTCCGGCGACCAAAGAGCATCCTCTGGGACATCACCGGGAGCTTTATTTCTGGACGCTGGTTGTGGCAGGCGCGCTGTTTGTCGGGGGTGGTGTCGCGTCCCTGCATGAAGGTTGGGAAAAAGTTTGGCATCCGTCGGCGATGGAGTCTGTTCACATTCTGGGACACGTCCTGCCCGGCTGGTGGCTGAACGTGGCCATTCTCGGGATTTCGGGAAGCATGGAGGGCTATGGTTTTCTGGCGGCCATGAAGTCCATGCCAGCGGGTAAGGGATCTTTGTGGACCATGATCCGGCGCAGTACCGATCCGGGGCTGTTTGTCGTGCTGTTTGAGGATGGGGCGGCGCTGGTCAGTCTGATGATCGCGCTGGTCTTTACCGTGTTGTCCGTTGTGACGGGGTGGCATGTTCTGGATGGCGTTGCGTCGCTGCTGATCGGGGTGGTTCTGGTGATCGTGGCGGTGCTGCTGACGAACGAGACGCGCTCTTTGCTGGTCGGGGAGAGCAATCCGGAAATTGACGCCTATGTGCGCAAGGAGGCGATGAGGCTGCCGGGCGTGGTCGGGGTGAATGAGGTTGTGACCGAAACGCGGGGCCCGGGGAGCATTATCGTGCTGCTGTCGCTGGACTGGGAGGATACGCTGACGGCCGGTCAGGTCGAGCAGGGCGTGTCAGCGCTGGAGCGGATAACACGGGCGCGGTATCCGTCGGTCATGCGAATGTATGTCGAGGCACAGGACCACAGGGATGGTGTGCCGGTTCCGATCTGAAACGGGCTTTCTTCAATGGAACCGGGCTTCCGTTGAAAGAAGCCCGGTGTGGTGTGCTTACTGGGGCTGTGCCGGAGCCGTTGCGGCAGGTGCGTTGGTTGCAGGGGCGGTGCCAGTCATCTGGCCGGGCTTTGTGGAGTGTTCCACGTCATAAGCCGTAGCCTTCTCTTCATAAGAGCCTTTGGCGCCCGGGTGTTCCTGATCGTACAGGGCCGCCTTGGCGCGGGCTTCCTTGCGGTAGCGGTGACGCACATACATGCCGGTCACGCAGCCGCCCATGGCGCCCAGAACACCGTGGTGGTTGGCAACATGGCCGCCAACGGCGCCAGCGGCGCCATATTTGAGGCATCCGCCCGGTTCGGCCTGTGCTGTCGTGAGCGACGTTGCCAGCAGGCCGGTTGCGGCTGCAAGCATCAGGGACTTTTTCATGAACGTTTCCTGTTTTTCAAAGCTGTCGGAAGACCCGGCAGCAGAGAGATAGCTTTAATCATGCCTTAACCTTGTATCCTGAACAACGGGCGGTGCGATGTGACGGATATGGATTTCGGTGGAAAGTTTCCTTTAAACAGGAGCGCTGGCGCTGTATGCGCTCGGGAAACTTTTCTCCAACGCTCATGAAAGGCTCTTTCTGCCCATGGCAATTGATCCGGCCTTTCTGGATGAATTACGGAACCGGACGCCGCTTCCGTCGCTGATCGGGCGGCGCAACAAGCTGGTGAGGTCCGGGCGTAACTGGAAAACCTGCTGCCCGTTTCACGGCGAAAAAACGCCGTCCTTCTATATTTATGACGACCATTTCCATTGTTTCGGCTGCGGTGTGCATGGAGATGCGATCTCTTATGTGATGCAGAGCGAAGGGCGCAGCTTTCCCGAAGCTGTCGAACAGCTTGCTTCTGAAGCCGGGCTTGAGGTTCCGAAAGCGGATCCGCGAACCGAGGCGCGTGCGCGGGAAGCACAATCGCTGGGCGATGTTCTGAATCTCGTGCAGGAGAGCTATCGGCGGCGTTTGTATCGTCCGGAAGGGCGCGAGGGGCTGGCATATCTGCGTGGGCGAGGCCTGACAGATCAGACGATTGAGCGGTTTGGTCTGGGGTGGTCTGGAGACGGACGGCAGTTGCTGGACGAACTGCGACCACATGGTGTGAACGTTGAGATGCTGATCCGTGCGGGTGTCATGCGGGTGGACGAGCAGGGCGCGCCGAAGGGGGAACTGTTCTTCAACCGTGTGACGTTCCCAATCCGGGATCGGCGCGGACGGATGATGTCCTTTGGCGCGCGGACGTTGGGAGACGGGCAGCCCAAATATCTCAACGGTCCAGAGACGGCGCTGTTTTCCAAGCGGCGGACACTGTTCAATCTCGATCTGGCGCGGGAAGGCGTGCATCGCGGGGCGGATCTCGTGGTGGTCGAGGGGTATATGGACGTGATTGCCCTCGATCAGGCCGGTTTTGGCGGGGCGGTCGCGCCTCTGGGCACGGCGATGGGCGAGGAGCAGCTTGAACTGCTGTGGCGCATGTCGCCGTCGCCGATCCTGTGTCTGGATGGCGATGCGGCGGGCGCGAGGGCAGCGCTGCGGGTGTGTGAGGTTTCGCTGCCGCTTCTTTCGCCGGAACGGACGATCCGCTTCTGTCGGCTGGATGCGAAGGACGATCCGGACAGTCTGATCCGCAGTCGTGGACCGCGAGCCATGAAGGAGGCGCTGGCAGGCGCGACGTCCATGGCGGAGGAACTGTTCGGGCTTCTGACGGCGGGGCTGGTCGATCCAGGGCCGGACCAGCGGGCGGCGCTGCGGGAGAAGCTGGTGACGTTATCGAAGCTGATCCCGGATCGGGCGTTGTCTTCGGAATATCGCAGCACCCTGCTGGACATGTTCTTCGAGCGTTTCAGGCGGAAGAAAACTTTCCAGCGCAAGGCCGGAGAGAGTCTGAAGCTGTCCACGCAGGCCCCCGGCGCGATGCGCGATGTGGAGTCGGGCAATGTGGAGCGGCTCAACATCATGACGACGATGCTGCTGCTGCATCCCGATATCCTTCCGGAAGTGGAACAGGCCTATGCAGGGCTTTCTCTCCCGTCGGATCTGGATCGTTTGCGCTCTGCGCTTCTGGACTGGTCCTGTCAGGAAGAGGGGCGCGATGCCCTGACGGAAGAAAGCTGCATGGCGTGGCTTGAAGAGCATGGGCTGGCGGATCTGGCGGGGGCGCTGAAAAGCGGACCGCTGCCGCGCGGTGTGGGGGACGGGAAGGTCCGGGATGAGATCCTGAAGGTGGATGTCATTGAAAGCTGGTGGCATTTTTATGCCTTGGTCAATTTCCAGACTTTCGAGCGCACTCTTGAAGAAGACGTGACCAAAGCTGTTGTGAATGGTGACATGGAGTCTTTTGTGGATGAGACTGGTCAGAGTGGGTTGCGCTTTCCCAGTGCGCTCATGACCCGGCTGCGGGTGCGTGATGCTCTCAAAAGCGGAGAAAGAGTCGGAGAGTGAGCGCACTGATGTGATGTCGGGATCACTTGCGAAGAAACGAATACGAAACGATTTTTATTCCCGAAAGGTTGCATTCTTTGGGGCTGCAATCTTGACTTCGGGCGAAGGATCGACCACCTGCACGCTGCCGGATTGCTAACTCGCGGCGGAGTTGACGGAGAGACGAATGGCGACGAAAACAGCCTCTGGAACGGATCGGAACGCGCAGGAACAGGAGGGGGATGCCACTCTCCTTGATACGCAGTCCGCTGCCGTCAAGCGGCTGATCGCCAAAGGGCGTGAACGCGGACATATCACTTTTGATGAACTGAATGCGGTCCTGCCGCAGGACCAGATGTCTTCCGAGCAGATCGAAGACGTCATGGCGGCCCTGTCGGAAATGGGCATTCAGGTTCTTGAAAACGAGGATCAGGACGAAGGCGAAGGGGCTGCCGAGAAGGAAAGCGAAGCCGAGACCGAGGAGGCTGAAGGCCCCCAGGGCGGCAACGTTGATGCCGAGGCCGCCAGCCGCACGGATGATCCGGTCCGGATGTATCTGCGTGAGATGGGTTCGGTCGAACTGTTGTCTCGCGAAGGCGAAATCGCGATCGCCAAGCGGATCGAGGCGGGCCGCGATGAGATGATTGGCGGCCTGTGCGAGAGTCCGTTGACGATTCGCGCCATCATTTCCTGGCATGAACGCCTCAAGGACGGCGAGATGCTTCTGCGCGACATCGTCGATCTGGAGGCCAGTCAGGGCGGTGGTCCCGATCCGGACGCCGTTGAGGGCGAAGAAGGCGATGAGGCGTCCGAAGAGGACGACAAGGCCGAGGACGAGAACGAAGAGGGCGACGGCGAGCAGCAGGAAGGCAGTGGCCTGTCCCTGTCCGCGCTGGAAGAGAAGCTGAAGCCGGAAATTCTGGCCCGTTTCGAAGCCATCGAGCCGCTGTATCACAAGCTGCGCAAGATCCAGATCAAACGTATTGAGGCCTTGACGGGCGGCGAGGATCACTCGGACAAGTCCGAGCAGACCTACGAGAAGCTGCGTCATGAACTGGTCAGTCTGGTTGAGCAGGTGCATCTGCACAACAACCGGATCGAGGAACTGGTCGCGCAGATCAAGATGCAGGTCCAGAAGCTGAACGGCGTTGAAGGCCGGATGATGCGTCTGGCTGAGAGCTGCAAGATTTCGCGTGATGACTTTCTCATCAAATATCGCAGCCGCGAACTGGACCCGACCTGGCTGGACAGCATTTCCGCGCTGCCCGGCAAGGGCTGGAAAAATCTGACGACCAAGCACATGGACCAGCTGCGCAACCTGCGTGGCGAGATTGCGGCCCTGTCGCATGAAACGGGTCTGCCGGTTGGTGAATTCCGTCGCGTTTATGCGACCGTTTCCCGAGGCGAGCGTGATTCCACGCGTGCCAAGAAGGAAATGATCGAGGCGAACCTGCGTCTGGTGATCTCGATCGCCAAGAAATACACGAACCGTGGCTTGCAGTTCCTGGATCTGATTCAGGAAGGCAATATCGGTCTGATGAAGGCTGTGGACAAGTTCGAGTACCGTCGCGGCTACAAGTTCTCGACCTATGCGACCTGGTGGATCCGTCAGGCAATCACGCGTTCCATCGCGGATCAGGCCAAGACGATCCGTATTCCGGTTCATATGATCGAGACGATCAACAAGTTGGTCCGCACATCGCGCCAGATGCTGCATGAGATCGGGCGTGAGCCTGCTCCGGAAGAGCTGGCTGAGAAGCTCGGTATGCCGCTTGAGAAGGTCCGCAAGGTCCTGAAGATCGCCAAGGAACCGATTTCGCTCGAGACGCCGATTGGCGACGAGGAAGACAGCCATCTCGGTGATTTCATCGAGGACAAGACGGCCGTTATTCCGCTGGATGCCGCGATTCAGACGAATCTGCGTGAAGCCACGACCCGCGTTCTGGCGTCTCTGACGCCGCGTGAAGAGCGCGTGTTGCGGATGCGCTTTGGCATTGGCATGAACACGGACCACACCCTTGAGGAAGTGGGCCAGCAGTTCAACGTCACGCGTGAGCGTATCCGTCAGATCGAGGCAAAGGCGCTGCGCAAGCTCAAGCATCCGAGCCGTTCGCGCAAGCTGCGCTCCTTCCTCGACGACAACTGAGCCGTCTGAGAACGCGCGACAATGTTGCCGGACTGGCTCAGGCCGAAAGGGGCATCCACCCGTCTTGCGGTGGATGTCACTTTTCTGGAGACGTGTTCTTCCCGACCCTCTCCGGTTCTGCCTGAAGGGTTTTCCCTGTCGCGCATGACGGGGGACGAAGCTCTTCCGCTTTATCGTTTCCTATATTCGACAGTCGGGCAGGAATACTGCTGGTGGATGCGCCGGTCGATGCCGGATGCGGAGCTGGAAGAAATCCTCCACGATCCTGCTGTCCATTTCATGGTTCTGCGTGACAATAGTGGCGAACCGGCTGGTTTCTATGAGCTGGATCTGCGGCAGGGTGGGGATGCCAATCTGGCCTATTTCGGCCTTCTGCCGCAGGCAATGGGACGTGGATTGGGTCGGGCACTTCTGGACCATGCCATTGCGCGGGCGTTCGGGGCAGGGAGTTGGCGGCTGAGGGTCAATACCTGCACGCTGGACCATCCCAATGCGCTTCCGAATTATCGTCGGGCGGGATTTGCAGTCCGGCATGTTGTGTCTGAAACATGGGACGTTCCGGACGAATATGTGCCGGAAAGACTGAGGCGACTCTGAGTTAAGACTTGCTTTTGGGGGCTGTGCGTGATTAATGCCGCCTTTCCCTGCCGGGCGATGTGGCATCGCGCCGGCTATACCCGCGCCCTGAAACATGGGCCCTGTTTCCGGCATGGGTCGGAGCCAGTTGCGGGTTGACCCAATCCGAAGGGAGTCTTCATGCCATTGTATGAAAGCGTGCTCATTGCACGTAATGATGTGTCGCAGGCTCAGGTGGAAACCCTGGTCGAGACCATCGAAACCCTGCTCACGGACAACGGTGGTTCCATCCAGAAGCGCGAGTTCTGGGGCCTGCGTTCCCTCGCATACCGCATCAAGAAGAACCGCAAGGGCCATTACGTCCTGCTGGGCCTTGACTGCACCCCCGACACGCTGCGCGAAGTTGAGCGTCAGCTCGGCCTGAACGAAGACGTGCTGCGCGTCCTCACGCTGCGCGTCGACGAGATCGACGAGAACCCCTCTCCGGTTCTGGCTCGCAAGAGCGACGACCGTGGCGATCGCGGTAACTTCCGTGGCGGCTCCAAGCCGGCTGGTCGTTTCGAGAGCGGCCGTGGCGGTCCCCGTCGCAGCAGCGAAGACCGTGAAGAATATCGTGCACGCGGTGAGCATGACGATGCTCGCGAGACGGCTGGAGCGGAGTAAGAATCATGTCTGACACCATCACTCCCGATTCAAACGAAGTGAACCCCGCTGCCCGTCGCACGGCAGTTGGCGCACGTCGTCCGTTCTACCGTCGTCGCAAGTCCTGCCCGTTCTCCGGTGCCAATGCTCCGAAGATCGACTACAAGGACGTGCGTCTGCTGAGCCGCTTCCTTTCCGAGCGCGGCAAGATCGTGCCGAGCCGCATCACGGCCGTTTCGGCCAAGAAGCAGCGTGAGCTGGCACAGGCGATCAAGCGCGCCCGCTTCCTCGCCCTGCTCCCCTACGTTGTGAACTGAGGAGAGCATCATGTCCCAGACCGCACTGATCCTGCTGCAGCGGGTCGAGCATCTCGGCCAGATGGGCGACCTGGTGCACGTGAAGCCGGGCTATGCCCGTAACTTCCTGCTGCCCCAGGCCAAGGCCATGCGCGCCACGGTTGCCAACAAGAAGCGTTTCGAAACCGAGCGCGCCCAGCTTGAGGCCCAGAACCTCAAGAAGCGCGAAGAGGCCGAGCGCCTTGCCGAGCGCATGCATGAGCTGTCCGTTGTTGTCATCCGTCAGGCTGGCGATAGTGGCAGCCTGTATGGTTCCGTCAGCACCCGCGACATCGCGGTTGCTGCTACGGATGCCGGCCTGACGATTTCGCGTCAGCAGGTTGTTCTGGCACACCCGATCAAGCAGCTTGGTCTGACGGAAGCACGCGTTGTGCTGCATCCGGAAGTTTCCATTCCGCTGACGGTCAACGTTGCCCGTTCCGCTGAAGAAGCCGAGCGTCAGGCTCGTGGCGAAGAGATCGGCGTGCAGGAAGAGGATGAAAACATCCTTGGTGACCTGCAGGCTGAGAACGCCGCCGAAGAGGCTGCTGCTGAAGCTGCCGAGGCATCGGAAGAAGCGTAAGGCTTTTACCGCTGATCTTGGTTTTAAAGAACCCGGCCGGGAATATTCCCGAGCCGGGTTTTTTTATGTCCATTTGACTGGCAGGATACAACTACAGGCCCGCTGAGGCTTTTTCCCGGTATTGGAATCAGGAGATCGGAATGAAGCGAATTCTGGATTTTGTCTTGCGGAAATTCATTCAGACGGGACGCCTGCGGGTCACATTCAGCAATGGTGTTGTCCGGACCTATCGCGGATCAAAGCCGGGACTTGAGGCGGGTCTGCATCTTCGGACCAAGCAGGCCGAGCGGGCCCTCATCGTCAATTCCGGTCTCGCCTTTGGTGAAGAATACATGGCGGGCAGCATCGTGCCCGACGGATGTACGCTTGAAACGCTGTTGACGGTGCTGATGGAGAACATCAACAACCATGGTCATGTCTTCGAAGAAATCGAGGATCGTCTGCGTTATGTCACCCGGGCCTGGAAGACACTGAATTCTCTCAAGACGTCCCGAAGCAATGTGGCGCATCACTATGATCTGAACGGCGCGTTGTACGATCTGTTTCTTGATAAGGACCGGCAGTATTCCTGCGCGTATTTCGAGCGCGAGGACATGACGCTGGAGGAGGCGCAGAGTGCCAAGAAGCGCCATATCGCGGCTAAGCTCAATCTGGATCGTCCGGGGTTGGAGGTGCTGGATATCGGCTGTGGCTGGGGTGGCATGGCGCTGACGCTGGCGAAGGATTACGGCGCACGGGTTCTGGGGATCACGCTGTCACGAGAACAGCTTGCTGTGGCGCGGCAGCGGGCGAAGGATGAGGGGCTTGACGGGCAGGTCCGGTTTGAACTGATTGATTATCGCAATCTGCACCAGCAGTTTGACCGGATTGTTTCGGTGGGCATGTTCGAGCATGTGGGGCCGCCGCAGTTCGAGGCCTTTTTCCAGAAAGTGAAGGCCTGTCTGAAGCCGGATGGCGTGGCGCTGATCCATTCGATTGGACGGATGGACGGGCCGGGAACGACCAATCCCTGGATTCAGAAATATATTTTTCCGGGCGGGTACTCGCCTGCTCTGAGCGAGACACTGGCAGCGATTGAGCGATCGGAGCTGTGGATGACGGATTGTGAGGTGCTGCGTCTACATTATGCGCGCACGCTGGCGGAATGGCGCAAGCGCTTCGATGCCAACCGTGAGAAGATCCGGGCGCTGTATGACGAGCGCTTTGTCCGGATGTTCGAGTTCTATCTGGTCGGGGCTGAGCTGTCGTTCCGGGTGCAGGGGCACATGAACTTTCAGCTTCAGCTGACCCGGTCGATTGATGCGGTGCCGTTCACGCGCGATTACATGTTCGAGCGTGAACGGGAAAGCGCAGGCTAGTAAGGAGTTTTAGCGGCTGGCGAGATTGAGTTCCGCCAGCCGTGCGAATTCAGCGACCGAGAGGGTTTCGGCGCGGCGGGTCGGCTCGATTTCGGCTTTTTCCAGAAGGCGCTCGCCCCCGATGGATTTCAGCGAGGAGCGCAGCATCTTGCGGCGTTGTCCGAAGGCGGCTGCCGTAACCTGCTCCATGGCGCGGAACAACTGTGGGGTGGGCTGCTCGGCGTGTGGGATGATGACGGCCACTGCGGAATGGACCTTGGGTGGCGGTGAGAAGGCTCCGGGCGGGATGCGCAGGGCGACCGAGCATGTGGCGCACCACTGGGCCAGAACTGCGAGGCGCCCGTAAGCTGAACTGCCCGGTTCTGCGCAGATCCGCTCAGCGACTTCGAGCTGGAACATCAGGGAGAGCCGTTCCCACTGCCACGCCTGCCGCAGCCATCCCACGAGGAGCGGGGTGGCGACGTTATAGGGCAGGTTGGCGATGATCTGGCGCGGTGCGGGGGCGAGGGTGGCGGCATCCAGCTTCAGGGCGTCCTCGCGGACGACGTGCAGGCGGTCCGGATAGTAGGTCGCCAGTTCGTCAAGCAGGGGCCAGGCACGTTCGTCGATTTCCACGACATCGACGCGGGCGGCGGGCGTGTCCAGCAAAGCACGGGTCAGGCCGCCGGGACCGGGACCGATTTCAACGACACTGCGCCCGGTCAGGTCGCCGCCGAGGGCTGCGATCCGGGCGCAGATGCCCGGATCGAGAAGGAAGTGCTGGCCGAGGGATTTCTTGGCATCCAGACCATGGATCTGGATGGTGTCGCGCAGTGAGGGAAGGGACACGTCAGTTGGTGGCCTTGGCGGCGGGGCGCATCTCGATGATGGCACGGCGCTGAAGATCACGCTGAAGCTGGCGCGACGCCTGCTCGACATGCTCGTTCATGAGCTGGTCGGCGATTTCGCTCGGGCTCTGTTGTGCCAGATTTTTCTGCTGACGGTTGCAGACCATGAGCAGGGCGATACCGTCCATCGAGACCAGCGGGCGGCTGACCTTGTTCGGCGGCAGCGATTCGAGGACGGATTTCATCTGCGGCATCAGGCGTTCCAGAATCTGAGAGCCGGGATTGCCGGGGCGCTTTTCACCCAGAGATTTGTTGAGCGCTTCCATGGCATCGCAGCTATGGATCGTCTGAACGGCGGTCGTGGCTTTTTGCAGAGCTGCACGTTGCTGTTCGGTCGGGTTCTGCGGGTTCAGGGGGGCGTCGAACGGGAAAAACGCCTGTCTCAGGTCAAGCTGGGTGCCCATTTGTTTGCCGACCACGCGCTTGGCCTGAACGGTGGCGATCACGAAGCCGCCCGCGACCTGAATGGGGTTGGAAATGGCGCCGATCGGCATCTGGCGGACGATGTTGACGACCTGCGGATCGAGGTTGTCTTCCTGCACCCAGCCCATGGAGCCACCGTCGAGAGCGGACTGGGCCTGAGAGAACTGCGCGGCCACAATCGGGAACGGCGCGCCCTCGCGGAGCTGGGAGATGATGGTTTTGGTGAAGGCGAGCTCGGCTTCGTCATGGCGCGGGTCGGCGACGGGGACGAAGATTTCGCTCATGAAATACTGAGGGCGCCCCTGTTCCGCCTGAAGCGCCTGTTCGCGCTGGCTGATCTGGGTTGCTGTGATCCGGCCTTCTTCGCCAAGCTTTTCACGGAGCACCTGCATCCAGCCGATCTGGACGCGGATCTGGTCGATCAGTGTCGTGAGCGAGACGCCGTCCGAAGCCAGACGGTTGCGCAGGGCGTTTTTGGGCATCCCGTTGCGCTGTTCGATGTTGGCGATGGCACCTGCGATCTGATCCGGCTCCACGTTGATGTGGCGCTTGAGGATTTCCTGCGTTTTCAGGCGTTCGTCGATCAGCTGATGGATGATCTGGCCACGCATGCGCCCCATGATTTCCGGGCTGATGGGCAGGCCGGTCGAAAGCACGAACAGCTTTGCGCGGTTGTCCACGTCACGCTGCGTGAGAACCTGTCCGTTGATGACGGCCAGAATCTGGTCCTCAGGAGGCTTGACCGGGGCTGCGGCCTCTTTGGTGGCAGCAGGTTTCGTGGCCGCCTTGTGGTGCGGGGCGGCCATGGCCGGGAGAGTGGCCGAGAAAGCCAGAAGGACAGCCAGGGCCGTGGATGCGGTGCAATGGGTCTTGGACATGCTCAACCGTTGATTCCGAAGGTGCCGATCGTCTTAAACGTGAAGTTGAAGAGGATGGTCTCGTTACGCTGTTCGCCGCCGATACGGGTGTATTGTTTGATATACATGATATCCAGCCCGAAACAGTCATTGGAATAGCCGATTGTGCCGCCATTGGCGACGAACTGTTTCCGGGACAGGCTGCGACGGAAGAAACCTGACGCATGGTAATTGCGCCAGTGGGTGGAGAAACCGCCTGTCACTTCGCTGGTTTTGACCAGATAGGGGGCGTTGGGGCCGTTTTGGCGGAAATCTGTTGCGTAATAATAATATGGCGTGACGGGAGCATAGACGTAGCCGCCTGTTAGACGGAACATTGGAACACCAGTGCTGATCAGGCCTTCGCCGTAATCGAACTGGTGGGTCCAGGGATTATAGCGACCGCGGGCTGTCACATCGACATACTGGTTCGGGCTGACACGCAGGCGGGCCACCGGGTCAGACAGGTGATGGTCGAGGCCGGAATAGGGCAGGCGGTTATGGTCGATATGCTGCTGGAAGCTTTCGCCGACGAGCATGTCGATCGCATGGCCGTTCCATGACCAGTTCTGATGGATGCCCACATTGGCGCGCAGGCCACCATCAAGGCGGTCGGTCCCGAGATAGCGGTTAAGGGAAAACAGCGTTGTGTCCGTGAATTCATAGGACAAACTGTCTTCGTTGGGCAGGTGGCGGTTCTGCGAATTGCCGGTGTTGGGCGCGGCGATGATCTGGGCGATGGGTTCCAGGATCTGCGAGCCATGGCCTTTGGCGAAGCTGCGCAGGAACGGCCAGTTCATCCGCAGGGCGATGGTCGGCTGGACCTGTCCCACGAGATGGTTGCCGCCTGCGTTCATGTAATAGGTCGGCTGCTGGTAGGCCTGCGTGGCGTGATAGACCATCGAATCGATCCGCGCTGTCAGCAGGAACTGCTGGCCGAGTTTGTTGTGGAACGGACGATCCCACTGGATGGCGGCCTGACCACGCTGATCGTTGATGCCGTTCTTTCGGTACAGGTTGAAATCGGTCGTCTGCACACTGAGGCGACCGCCGAACATGTCCGGCTGTCCCTGAAACGCATAGGTCAGTCGCGGGAGAGCCCAGGGCAGATCGGAGTTGCGGATGACGCCCTGGTTCAGGCCCTGATAGGCCTGTCCGTCAAACCGCAGGTAGGAGCCGACGCCATATCCTTCGAGGAACAGGTTGGAGTTCAGCATTTCCTGACCGTAGCCGGGAACGCGGTAGTCGCGCATGTAATTGGCGGAACTGGCGACGTTGATGTTGGCGCCGAGCTGCCAGTTGCGGTTGAGGGCGAAATTGCCCCGACCGAACACATAACCCTGAATGCCGTATTCGTTAGAGGAACCGACATTGTTGCCGAAGGTGTTTGTGTAGCGGTTCTCGTCATGGGTGTCGTAGGCGACACCACCGGTGACGTCGATGGAACCGAAGTTGAGGCGGTTGCGGTACTGCGCGGTCAGTTCCGGGCCGGTCTTGGTGGAGACGAGGCCACGGACCGTCAGATCCTGCTGTTCGTCGATCGCCCAGAAATAGGGGAGGGTGAAATAGGTGCCGAGATAGCGGTCATGCGGGCTGATGCCCGGCATCAGGAAGCCGCTTTGACGTTTCACGGACGGATCGGTCATGGAGAAGAACGGGAAATAGAAGACTGGCAGACCGAGCATTTTAAGCCAGGCATGATCGAATTCGAGCCGCTTGTGCTGCACGTCCTGCGTCGCGTCGAAAGCCTGAAACTGCCAGAACGGCGGTAGGTCTGGATTCTTCTCGCAGATCTTGCAGGCCGTATAGACGGCATGCGTCAGGTCGTTGAGCATCCCGTTCGTACGGCGCATGCCGTTGCCGGCCAGCTTGGCGTTGTCTTCCATGCGGATATAGATGCCGCTGCCGATGCCATCGTGCATGCCGTGGCTGAACTCGACATAATCGGCATAGGTCGTGCTGCCGTCGGGTTCCACGACCGCGACATGGCCCTTTGCCGACAGGATGCCGGTGCTGCGGTCATAGGTCACGCGGTCCGCGCGCAGGGCATGGTCGCCCTGCCAGACGCGGACATTGCCGTCCCATGTGATCAGGCCGTTCTTCGCATAGCTTTCGCTATCGGCGAGATAGGTCAGGGGATCGGTCTGGGACGTGGGCTTTCCGATGACGATGACATGGGAGTTGTCGCGCTGCATCGTGTTGGCAGACATTTTCTGCGGCGCTACGAGCGCGGTTCCAGCCATCAGTGTGGCACCGACGAACGAAGCGCGTCTGCGGGCGCGTGCTGGGAGCCACAGGGGCACCGTCATCAACCATCCTCCATGTGCAGTAAAAGCGCCACGGCGAGGCAGAGCCCCGCACCCGTCGGCGCCCATGCCGCAAGAACCGGTGGCAAAGCACCGGATTCACCAAACTGTTCGGCCACTTTCGAGATGGTGAACAGCGCAAAGCCTGCGGCAATTCCCGATCCCAGCATCCGGGCCACGCCGCCGCGCCGTGTCGGACGCATCGAGAAGCCTGCGGATACCAATGCCATGGTCCCGGCCAGAATGGGAAGGGCCAGCAGCGACTGGAAATGAAGTCTGTGTCGGATCGAGGGGAATCCCGAGCGTTCCAGAAGGTTGATGAACCCCGGAAGTGCGAAGACCGACAGTGTGTCGGGGGAGGCGAAACTTTCCTGCACACGGCCGACTGTCAGGTCGGATGGCAGGGTCATATCGCCGATCTTTTGGGGCAGGTGATCGGGATGCAACACGGAGGTGTCGTGCAGGAGCCACTGATGATCGCCTAGAGCGCCATTGGGGGATTCGACACGTAGGATCAGGCGATCCCGGTCGTCGAGGCGGAAGATGGAAACACCGGAAACGTTCAATGCGCCGTTGACGAGATGGACATCCTGCGCGTGCAGGATGGCAACGCCGTGGGGGACCAGTCCGTCATCGGACTGTCTGAGCCACAGGGCGCCTCCGTTGAGGGTCAGGGGGCCTCCGCCGGTGCGGAGATAGGTCTGATCCAGCATTTCGGCGCTGCGGAACATGCTCGACGACAGGGCGGAAATACCGGTTGTGGTCAGCAGGCCGGTCAGAATCGCGCAGGCCAGCGGGCTGGCGAGGAACTGCCAGGCGGAAATACCTGCGGCGCGGGCGACGATGAGTTCGGACGAGCGTGTCAGGCGCGAAAAGCAGACGATCCCGCCCAGAAGGATGCCGAAGGGCAGGACATAGATGATGTAGTACGGCACATGCAGCGCTGCGATCTTGACGACGAGGCTGGCCGGAACATTGGGCCGCGTGGCTGCGCGTCGTAGCAGGTCGATGAAATCGAACAGTGAGACCAGACCGGTCAGAGCCAGCACCATGGACAGGGTGCTGAGCATGAACTGACGGGCAATATAGATGGCAAGCGTTGTCGAGAAACCGGCGTGGTCGTCTCGGGTACTGAAGGCCTGAAACAGTGAGGTCAGCCATGAGCCCAGTCTCGGGGAGGCGATACTTCTCATCTGGAGGCCTCCGGCGAGGGTGTCATGGGAACGGGCTGCTTCACACTTCCGGTCCATTGTTCGAGGAACAGCAGGACGGCGCAAACGACTGCGGGCAGGAGAGCTTCGAGCCAGATGAGCGGGACCAGCGCAAGATGCCGGCCGGCGAGGTTCTGGAGCATGAGCGAGAGGGCCAGCAGTCCGACGACGGTAAGGATGGCCGTCAGGGGGCGGGTGATGTTGCCATGACGGGAGAAAGCACCGCGCAGCACTGTCACCAGCCCGATCATGGCAAAGGACAGAGCGGTCAGGGGAGAGGTGAGCCGTCGCCAGCCCACGACGATGTTCTTGCCGCGATCGCGTTCGGACACTTCATGAGGGTCGGGATGGAACAGTTCGTGGAGCGACATCTCGTCCGGGTCGCGGTCTTCGTGGCTGTTCCGGCGCCCTGAGGTCAGGTCAATGGTGTTACGCCCGAAGGTCAGGACGTTCAGCCGCCCGGTATGGCGGTCGATTTCCTCGCGCGAGCCATCATAGAGAACGACGCGGGGCTGGTCGTTCACCACGACCATGGTGCCGCGCTCGGCAAGGATCGTGGTGTGAGAATCGGGGTTGCGGTCGTCTTCGACCAGAACGCCATGAAGCTGGCCGTCACTCGTCCGTCCGCGGACATAAACGGTCATGTCTCCGGAAAGGCTGGTGAAGACACCATCCTGAAGCAGGAAGGCGGCCATGCGGTTGCGGATCTGGAATTCGTAGCGGTGAAACGCATGATAGGATACGGGCGCGAGCCATAATGTCAGGGTATAGCACAGCGCCACGGAGAAAAACGCGCAGAGCAGTCCCGGTCGGGCCAGTTCCAGCGGGGAGCGTCCCGCGGCGCGCATGACCGTCAGTTCCCGGTCTCCGACCATTCGCTGATAGGTAAATAGCACGACGAGGAAGGTCGTGATGGGAAGGATGACGGCGATGAACGTCGGGAGCATCAGCGAGGTGAGTTGGATGAACACGCGCAGGGACAGGCCGTGCTGAACCACCATCGAGACGAAATGCAGCGACTGGGTCAGCCAGATCAGGGCCGTGGCACCTCCGGTCAGCGCCAGCAGGGCGATGAGGAGTTGACGGAGGATGTAGCGGTCGAGCAGAGGCAGGATCTGCCGCCCGGAAGTACCGGAGGATGAGGCCATGGTCCTTCATCTATCCCTAGCGCGTGGCGGGAGGAAGGCGAAAAAACGAAACAGTTTTTATCGCAGGTAGGCAGCTCGGTCGATGGGCGCCCTTGTGTCCGTCAGGCTGTGGTAGAATTGGGTCCCGGCGATACCGACCAGAAGACCTGCACCCGCTGCGAAGGTAATGGCAATATAGCGCCAGGGTTTCTGCATCCGGAATGTGGCCACTTCCACCTGAAGCAGGCCCATGTCCATCTGGCACCGCCCGAGCCGCAACTGGGCGGTGCGGGTATCGGTCTCGCTCTGGCTGAGGCGGTGTTCCAGATCGTGAACGCGCTCGCGCAGGCCTCTTTCCCGCGTTGCAGTGTCTCGCTGGGGCACAGTACCGATACGTGTGATGAACAGGTTTTTCAGCGCGCCGCCGGTGACGCCATCGCGGCGGGCCATCTGTCGGATCCGTTCCAGGGCCGTGGCGGCATGGCCGGGCTGTTCGTCCAGCACCAGTGCCAGAATGTCGGACAGGATCTTGATTTCCCGCGGGTCGATATCTTTGGAATCAGGCGCACGGGCCATGTTCAGGACGGTGCCATGGTATCTGCGTGGGTGTCAGTGCGGGGTTCGGCCGCGCGGCGCAGGCGATCACGGATCGCGAGGCCCAGTCCGTGACGGGGGATCGTCTGGGCTGCAATGGTTTTCAGGCCGCGCCGTGTGCCTTCAGCATCCAGAAAGCGCAGTCCGGCGAAAAGACGGGCCGCTGCTTCTTCAAGATTGCCGCTTTCGCTCAGGTTCCATGTCAGGCCCGCGCCGGGGAATGGTCGGCCGAAAGCAAGCTGGGCTTCGTCGGGCGCAATGGAGGTCACGTCCAGCCTGACGGGCAGGCTGGGGGCGTAATGTGAGGCCAGTCTGCCGGGGGAGGCGGGGGCGATTTCAGCGAAATCGTCCGGATGGCGGATCGGGCCGCAGAGATCGTTCAGCTCTTCGAGCGTGACCCCACCCGGACGCAAAAGGACCGGCACGTTCCGGGTCAGGTCCAGAACCGTGCTTTCTACGCCGATGGAGCATGGGCCGGAATCCAGAACCGCGTCGATCCGGCCATCCAGCGAGCGCAGGACGTGGAACGCATCGGAAGGACTGACGGTGCCCGAAACATTAGCGGACGGTGCAGCAACTGGTGCGCCCACTTCGCGCAGGAGCGCCAGTGCCGTCCGTCCACGGGGGACACGCAAGGCGAGCGTGGAGAGCCCGGCGGCGGCGAGATCCGAGACGGTCGAGTCAGGAGAGCGGGGGAGCACCATCGTCAGCGGGCCGGGCCAGAACCGCTCGGCCAGCGTATGGGCGATTTCTTTCATCCTGCCGCTGAGGGAGGCCTGTGCAAAGGCGCTTTCGGCATCGGGAAGATGGCTGATAAGGGGATTAAAGCGCGGGCGCCCCTTGGCGGCGAAAATTCGGGCGACAGCCGTATCGGACGAGGCGATGGCCCCAAGCCCGTAGACGGTCTCGGTACCGAAGGCGACCAGCTTTCCGGCTTTCAGAAGCTCCGCCGCGCGGCGGATGCCCTCGGGCGTGGCTGTCAGGCGTTCGGTATACGGCGTGTCGCTCAAGATGCACCTCCCGTGCAGTAAAAGGACGAATTCAGTCGGCCGGGCTTGCCGTAACGCAGGGGCTCTCCGTTCGCATCCAGAAGGGCGCCCCCTGCCGCTTCGAGAATGGCCTGTGGGGCGGCCGTATCCCATTCCATGGTGGGACCAAAGCGCGGGTAGAAATCCGCCGATCCCTCTGCGACGCGCATGAATTTGACCGACGAGGAGAGCTTGTCGATGGACGCGACTTTCCGCCCTGCCAGCCAGCGGTCCAAAAGTTCCGGGTCGCCATGATGGCTGGAGGCCAGCACGCGCAGGCCCTCGACAGACGGGGTAGCGGTCTGGATCGGGGTGTTTTGGGTGCCGTCCCAGCGATGCGCCCCCAAGCCCTGACCACCGCTATAGATCAGTCCGTAACCGGGAAGCGCTACAACGCCCAGAACCGGACGGTCATGGCGGACGAGGCCAATATTGACCGTAAAATCCCTGCCACCCGATGCAAAGCCCCGCGTGCCGTCCAGCGGATCGACCAGCCAGTAGGCGTCTCCTGCGGCGATACGGATCCCGGCCGACATTTCTTCCTCACCGATTGCAGGAATGGACGGGCAGGCCGCGCGCAGGCCCGACAGGATGTGATGTTCGGATGCGTGGTCCGCTTCCGTGACGGGGGAAGCATCGTCCTTGATATCCGTGCGAAAGCCGCGTTCGCGGATGGCGTTGATGATGTCTGAGGCTTCGGAAGCGAGCCTGAATGCCAGATCCAGCAGGGCGCGGTCATCGTTTGCGGGGACGATGAAGGGGGAAGCGGAAGTCATTCTGCCAGACTACTCCAAGATGGCTTTTGCGTCATGTGTTGATGCGGGTGGTGTCACTGCGGACAGGTCGGCACGGGCTCCTGAGGGCCGTTCCATGTTGTAAACGGAATTTTTGTTGCGGCGCTGAGCGCGATGTCCGCATGGCAGGTCGTGACGGGGGAGGCGATTGTGGACAGGGGCCTGAAGGTGAATGCCGTGGTGCCGGGTTCGCCGTCTTCGCGTGTCAGTTGATAGATCCGGACATGCGCCGGGCTAGGCTGCGGGACGGGGTAAAGGCCCATGTCACGCGTTGTGACGAACAGCAGAAGGCCGGGTTTTCCGTTCACGCGGGCCTTAGCGAAATGGACGGTCTGGATTGCGTCTTCGCCGGTGTGGGGACTGTCCGCAAGCATGTCGGTGAGCGGAGCGGACGGGTCCGCGTCCTGTCTGTCCACGAGGTCGGCCTGATCGGGCTGTTCGGCGTCGAGGGCGGTGACGGCATAGAGATGATAGCCCCATGCGTTTCCGTTTTCACGCCAGAACGGCGTGACTGTCACGGCGGGAAAGCCCTTCGGATGCAGAGTAACCGGGCTGTTGCCGATCAGGACGGGCACGATGTCGGTGATCCGGGGCGCTGTGGGAGCGGCGTGTCCTTTCGGGAGGCCGAGCATAACGGCGGAGCAGAGCAGGATCTTCAGGGCGGTGCGGCGCAT
This sequence comes from Gluconobacter sp. Dm-44, assembly GCF_018256175.1. Classification (NCBI taxonomy): domain Bacteria; kingdom Pseudomonadati; phylum Pseudomonadota; class Alphaproteobacteria; order Acetobacterales; family Acetobacteraceae; genus Gluconobacter; species Gluconobacter sp. Dm-44. The sequence continues at coordinate 125,163 of NZ_JAERLZ010000006.1, forward strand.
GGAAGGTCTTTCTCGGGGGAGGGCTTGTATGCCGGGGCGGTGTTTCCGATAACGGAGCTGACGATATTCATGTTCCAGACGACAGGGCCATCATGCTTTCAGTGATTTTCGATTCCCTTCCTGCTTTTTCGGCGGATGCGCCCAAGGCGGTCGTACTGCTGTGCGAGACTGCGGCTGGCGAGACGTTTTCGGCGCTGGATAAGGCGACGGCGGGGGCGGTGTCGCGCGCTGTTGCTCTGAAGGGGTTCAAAGGAGAGGCCGGGCAGAGCGTGGTGCTGCCTGCTCCGGCTGAAGGGCTGTCGCAGATCGTTCTCGCCGGGGTGACGCCGAAGGGCGGCGCGGCTGTGGATGCTGTGGCGGTTGAGAATGCTGCGGGTCGGGCGGTGCGACTGCTGGATGGCGTTGAAAGCGCGGTTCTGGTCGTGTCCGGGGCACTGGAGCAGTTTGCTCCAGAAGCGGCTCTGGGTGCGCGTCTGGCGTCTTATGATTTCGACCTGTATCGCAGCAAGAAGCCCGGTGCGCGACCGGTTCTGAAGACGCTGACTGTTGCAGTGTCGGACGTGGCTGCGGCTCAGGCACGCTGGACGGCTCTGGATGCGGTGTCCCAAGGTGTGATCCTGACGCGGAACCTCGTGAGCGAGCCGCCGAATGTGCTTTATCCTCAGAGCTTTACGCAGCGGATTGAAGAATTGCGTGACCTTGGCCTGACGGTTGAGGTTCTTGACGAAAAAGCCATGACGGAGCTTGGGTTCGGTGCGCTTCTGGGTGTGGCGCAGGGCAGCGTACACAAGCCGCGGACGGTGATCGTCCGTCACGACGGCGGTGGAAGCGAGGCGCCTCTGGCGTTCATCGGCAAGGGGGTCACGTTCGATAGTGGCGGCATTTCCATCAAGCCTGCGGCTGGCATGGACGAGATGAAGACCGATATGGGCGGGGCCGCGACCGTGATTGGTCTCATGAGTGCGCTGGCCCGTCGCAAGGCGCCGGTCAATGCGATCGGCGTGGTCGGGCTGGTTGAGAACATGGTGTCCGGTGGGGCGCAGCGTCCGGGCGATATCGTGCGGGCCTATGACGGGCAGACGATCGAAGTCCTCAATACCGATGCGGAAGGGCGTCTCGTTCTGGCGGATGTGCTGTCTTATACGCGCAAGCGGTTCAGCCCGAAGCTCATGGTCAATCTCGCCACGCTGACCGGCGCGATTGTGGTCAGTCTTGGCTATGAAAACGCCGGTCTGTTCAGCAACAGCGATGCGCTGGCCAAGGGGCTCTCGGAGGCGGGCGCGCAGGTGGGTGAAGGCCTGTGGCGGATGCCGATGGGCGAGGTCTATAACCGCGAAATCGATTCCGATATTGCCGATATGAAGAATATCGGTGGTCGTCCGGGCAGTGCGATCCTTGCCGCGGAGTTCCTCAAGCGCTTCGTGGGCGATACGGACTGGGCGCATCTCGATATTGCCGGGACGGCCTGGAAGACCAAGGCGTCTGCCGTTGCGCCGAAGGGTGCAACGGGTTTCGGTGTGCGGCTGCTGGACCGTTTTGTGAAGGCGCATGAAGCCAGCGCCTGAGGGGCAGGATCACGCTGTGGATGTCGGGTTCTATCATCTGACGCGCACGCCGCTTGAAGAGGCGCTTCCGGCCCTTCTGGGCCGGACGCTGGATGCGGGGGAGCGCGCGCTTGTGCGGTGTCCTGATGCGGCGGCGGTTATGGCGCTGGATACGGCGCTCTGGGCGTGTCGGGACCCGGTCTGGCTTCCGCATGGGAGCGCAAAGAATGGTCATGCGGCTCGACAGCCGATCTGGCTGACGGAAAGCGAAGACGTGCCGAACGGGGCGCGTTTCCTGTTTCGGGTTGATGGTGCGGGGGAAGATGATTTCGCGCCATTTACCCGGATTTTCGATCTGTTCGACGGTGGCAATCCGCAATCAGTGCAGCGTGCAAGAGACCGCTGGGTGGCGATGAAATCTTCAGGTCACAATCTCGTGTATTGGAAACAGGAAGAGCGGGGCTGGAAAAAGGCCGGTTAAGGTTTCAAAGTATGTCTGAAGCCATTGGTGGAAGACGCTCGATAACAGGCGCGTCTTTCATGTCATTGGAGAGGACACCTGACTGTGCCGGACCCCACGAATTCTTCCCCTGATCCTCTGAAAACCGATCTGCGTCGCGTCGATATCAATCCGGACTTCTGGTATCCGCTGGCGTGGTTGAAGGATCTTAAACGCGGGAAGACGATCGGGCGTCGGTTTGGGCGGCATCCGATTGCACTGGTCCGGCCTGCAGAAGGGAGCGTGTTTGCGCTGGAAGACCGTTGCGCGCACCGGCAGGTTCCGCTCAGTCTGGGCAAGGTCAGCGGTGAGGCTGTTCAGTGCTGCTATCATGGCTGGGCGTATGGCCGCTCAGGGAGGTGCATTGATGTGCCGTATCTGGGCAAGGGCAAGCTTCCGAACGGTGTGAGGACCTATCCCTGCCGTGAAGCGGGGGGGATGATTTTCGTGTTTCCCGGTGATGCGGCGAAAGCGGAGAGCGTTCCCCTGCCGCCACTGGCGCAGGTGGACAATCCAGCGTTCAAAACGCGGCATTTCAGCCCTGTCGTGAAATGCCATTACACGTTCATGCATGAGAACCTGATGGACATGAACCATCAGTTCCTGCACCGCCGCCAGATGGGGCAGATCAAGGCGCGTTTTCTGGGGCAGGATGCGGGCGAGGGCTTTATTGAGGCGCGTTACAGTTTCGCACGTAGCGGCAACCAGCAGCCATTGGCGGAGCGGTTGATTTTCGGCAAGCATCACGATGATCCTGGCCGTGAACAGCCGGTTGAGGAAATCGTGAGTATCCGCACGACCTATCCGTATCAGAGCCTGAAAATCCACGATAAGGACGGTGATCTGATCATGGAGCTGTTCAGTGTTTACGTCCCGAATAGTGTTGATGGTGCGAGTACGCAGACATTCGGTCTGCTTTCGGTGCTGCGTCCGAAAACGCCATTCCTGATTGATGTGATCTGGCCCGCGCTAGGCATTTTCACGAACCGGATTTTTGAGGAAGACCGGGAGATCATGGAACTGGAGCAGGCAGCCTGGCGGGACTTGGGGGGCGATCACAACGTCGAGGTTTTCCCGATCGTGCGGAAGCTGCGCGATCTTCTGAAGGTCGAGGGGATTGTGAGGGAACAGAGCGCGGATCCTGTCGTTGTCTGAGAACATAGGTCTTGAGGACACGGACAGGAGACGGTCATGAAAACAGTCACGCTCAGGAATGGTGTCACGGTTCCGGCACTGGGGATGGGAACCTGGAATATCGGTGATAGTGCCTCACGGCGCAGCAGCGAGATCGAGAGCCTGCGAAAGGGGTTGGAGGCCGGTCTGCGGGTTATTGATACGGCTGAGATGTATGGCAACGGGCGCTCGGAAGATCTGGTCGGGGAAGCCATCGCGGATGTGCGCGAGGAGGTTTATCTCGTGAGCAAGGTCGTGCCGTCCAATGCGTCTTATGACGGGGTTCACAAGGCGTGCCGGCGTTCTCTGAAGCATCTGGATACGGACTGGCTGGATCTGTATCTACTGCACTGGCACGGGGGGACGCAACTTGAGGAAACGATCCGCGCCTTTGAGGATCTGAAGGACGAAGGTCTGATCCGGGGCTGGGGGGTGTCGAACTTCGATGTCGATGACATGGAAGAGATCGAAAGCCTGTCCGAAAACTGTCTGGTTAATCAGGTTCTGTACAATCTGGAGCACCGGGGGACGGAGTTCGATCTTCTGGACCATGATCTGAAATCCGGGACGGTGACGATGGCTTATTCGCCGCTTGGGCAGGGTGGGGAGCTTCTGGAGCATCCGGCACTAAAAGAGGTGGCATCACGGCATGAAACGTCGCTTGGGCCTGCCGATCCCGCCCAGATTGCTCTGGCCTGGGTGTTGCGTCGGCCAAATGTTCTGGCCATTCCGAAGGCCGCGTCTGAGACGCATGTGGCGGGAAATCTGGCCAGTCTGGAGATCAGCCTGACGGATGCGGATCTCAAAACGCTTGACGGCGCTTTCCCTTCTCCGAAACGCAAGCTATCTCTCGCCATGATCTGACGGTCGTGATGGTTGCGGTCCGTTCTTCCTAACCTGCGGACCGCGCCCTGCATATTTTCACGTCCCTGTTCCATACTGATCCGGTTTCCCTCTGCCTTGCGGTTCTGGTGGTGCCTGCCTGTGTGTTGGCGATCCAGCCAGGACGGTTCGGGCAGGCCGTAGTCGTGTGTCTGACGGCTCTGGCTGCGGTATTGGCGCTTTCGCCTGCCGTGCTGGCTGTGGCGCTGGGTGTGATTGCGGCGCAGGAGCGGGATACCTGCCCCGCGGTATGGGGTGTTCCGGTTCTGCTGCTGAGCGTTCTGTTTCCAGCCCAGACGCCTGTTCTGCTGGGGCTGCTGCCTGTTCTGTTCTGGTCTGCGCTTGCGCGTCGCAGAGACGGGGGCTGCTCCGCCGTTATGAGCCTTCTGGGTGTGTCGCTGGTGTGGCATGCTCCGGGGGCGGTATCGGCGGAGCTGGTTGCGGGTCTGGGCGTGTGTGTGCTCGGGCTGATCGGCTGGGCTGTTCTGGGAGCGCATCGGCCGGGGAATCTGGGGCTTTTGCGTCCCGTTCTGTTGATGGCTCTCGTGGTGGCCGCGCAGAATGAGGGGCTTGCGGTCTGTGCCCGGATTGCGCTGGAAGCCGCGCTTCTTGATCTCGCAACGCTGGTTTTGATGGCATCACTGGAGCCTCGGTTTCCGGCACTGACCGTATTGCGGCTGCCGTTTCCGCCTTTGCCCGGACTGGTTGTGTTGTGGCTTGGGATTCATGCGGCCTTGGGTATGGCGGCAGGTGTTGAGGGCTGGAGCGTACTCGGCGTGGCGGTGGCATTGCTGCTGGGCGTTCTGGCGCTGTCCGATCTGCTTGTCGTTGGGCGGCAGATGTCTGGAGGGCAGGCTGCCATATCCGGTGTTTCCGTATTGCTGGTGGGTGTTGGGAGCCTATTTTTGCCCGCGCTGGTGTTCGGGCTGACAAGTCCTGCGCTGCATGGTGTGGGAGGGGAATGGGTTTGGCCCGTCTGGAGTATTGGTGCAGGCGATGGATCCCATTTCCGGCTGATGGCCTTCGTGATGGTTGGAGCCCTGATCTGGATTCTTCTCGTGCGTCCCTGGCGCATTATGGGGGGGATCGTTCACGCAGCCTCCACGCTGGCTCCGGCATTGATGACACTGCTGGCATCAGGCGATGCCCTGTTTGAAGAGGCGCCGTCTCTGGGCTGGAGCCTGCGCCGTTTTGTCGTGTCAGGGCGGCTTCGCTTGAGGGCGCTGAAGGGGATGAAAGCACCTGTTCTGCCCGATCTGCGACAGGGGGCCGTGGGGCTCTGGCTTGTTCTTCTCGGCCTCGTTCTCGCGGTGCTGGGAGTGATGACGTAATGGCGCATGACGCAGGGCTGATTGCGCTGTCGGTTCTTGAAGCGCTGTTTCAACTGGGGTTGCTGCTCGTTCTGGCGCCTGTGCTGGGCTGGTGTCTGGACGGTCTGCCGTTCTGGCTGGCTGGCCGCGCGGGTGGTGCGGTGCGGTTTCGTCTCTTGGGTGCGGGACGGTTCTGGAAAGCTGTGCTTTGGAGTCCGTTGGGGGGGCGTCCGGCGCTTGCGTTGACCGTGGGTGTGCTGGCGCTTGTGTGCCTGCCTGCGGTGACGACGGGATCGGTGCTGTCACCGCTCGTAGACCCGCTTGTCATGGGTCTCATGCTGTTGATGGGGCGTGGATTTCTGGGGCCGGGCGTTCTGTCGGGAGAGGCATCGCGTTTGGTTCCGGCGGTTCTGCTGCTGTGTCTGACGGAAGCACTGATCGCGCTAGCTGCTCCGGGGACAGATGGCCTTGGGGGCTTGTGTGCGATGTTGCATATCGAGCCTGAGCCGGGTCTGGAGGGTGCACTTGCGGCCTGTGCGCTGGCTCTGGGAATTGCATGTCCGCCGCTTCGTTCCGAGGACGTGACGGGTATGTTGTCCGGGGTGCGGGACCGGCAGGAGCGTGAGGCGGCGCGCAGTATTGCGGATGTGCTGAATTGTGGCTGGCTGCTGCTATTGGCTGATCTGGCATGGCCGGTGAGTGTGGGGCTCGCGCAGGGAGGCGTTCAGGGCTGGTGGCTCGGGTTGGTTGCGCTTGTCGCACGGCTGGCGCTGGCTGTGGGCGTGGCGGTCGGGCTGAGACTGATGGCGCAGGAGCGGAGCGCGCGGTTGACGGCGCTGTTTGCGGGTGTGGCGCTCCTTCTGGCTCTGGCGGGGAGGTTTGGCACATGATTGTAGGGTTCGGACTGCTTTTGCTGCTGGCGCTCGCGGGGTTGGGGAAAGACGGGCGGGGACTGCCGCTTTATGGGGCGGTCTGCGCTTTTGCCGGGGCGACTGTTTGTTCGGGGCTGATGGCGCTGCTGACGTCCATGGCGCTGATCGGGCTGAACGTTCTGGCATGGATCTGGCTGCGACGGTTTGCGCCGGAAGCGCCGGACAAGGCGGCTGTTCTGCCGGTTGTGGGTACGCTTGTTCTGCTTCTGGCACTTGGTTTGTCGGGGGCTGGGCTGGGGCTTGCTCCGGTTCTGGGCGCGGGGGCGGTTCTGGCCGGGTTATGTGGTGCGGCGTGGGGAACGCCGCTGGTTCAGTTTACCGGGCTGATCCGGGCGGCGGACGGGCTGGTTGTTGTGGCGTGCGTTCTAAATTCATGGCCGCTTTTTGCTGCTGCCCTCAGCCTGTGGGGCGTTCTGGCGGCCCTTGGCGTCACGCTGCTGCCCCGTCTGGCATGGCGGCGGGTGGAGGACGTCTGATGCATCCGCTTGCACCTGTTGGCACGCTGTTCGCCGTTACCGTCTGGCCGCTTCTGGCAGCATTTCTGTTGTTCCTGACGCCTGAAAACCGTCAGGCCGCCAGCAGTCGGACGTTTGCTGTGGCGGGGCTTGTCATCACGCCGCTGGCCGTGTGGCTGATGCCGGGGACGGACGCTCTGGCTGCGGCGTGTTCCTGCATCGTGACGGCCATTCCGCTGCTTCTCCCGCAGGCGCGGGACCGGACAGGGCGGATTTTGCCGTTTCTGGTGACGGGATGTGCGTTGTTGGCGCTGAATGTTCATTCGGCGTTCGCAGTGACGATCCTGTGTGGCGCGGGAACGGTTCTTTTGGCGTGGCGCGAAGGGCGTGGTCCCCGGCAGGCCGCAATTGTGTGGGACATTGCGCGCAGTCGGCTCGGGGGTGTGGTTCTGGGGCTTCTGGGCGCGTCGCTTCTGCCGATGCAGCAGTCCTCACTGGGGGCGGTTCTGTTGACGGTCGGGCTGTGCATGGTGGCGGGGTTGGGGCCATCACCCGCGCCTGCGCCGGAGGCGGCTCTGCTGGATACGGGGCTGCGGTTTGCGGCGCTGATGCTGATGTTCCGCCTGAGTGCCTATCCGCTGGTCCATCTGCTGATGCTGATTGCGGGTTTTGGAACACTCCTCATGTTGGTGGTGTCGCGCTCGACGGGGCGGACGATCTCTCTGCCGATGCTGTCGGCGCTGGGTGCTATTGCGGCCGCGACCGGCGAAGGTCCGGCGCTCGTCCTGCTGCTTTTGTCAGCGCTGGGATTGGCTGTTCTGGATTTGCATGAGGCTGAGGGAGCAGAGGTTATCGGGGCAGGAGCCGCACCATGGCCGGTGTTCTGTGCGCTGGTCGGGATCGGGCGGTCGCTTGATGTTGGGCAACTCGTTCTGCTGGTGCTGTGTCTGCTGCCTGCTTTGTGGTCCGTACGTTCTGTGACCCTGCTGCCAGCGTTCGGGCGCGGTGAGCGGGGTATCGTAGCTGTGACGCAGGCTGTTCTTCTGCTGGGCGGTTTGTGTGGGCCGCTGTTTCTTGCATGGCATCCGGTGACGGGGTGGCGACCATGAGGAGCATGGGGCGGATCATCCGCAGTGGCGAGCGTGTGGCGCTGTCGCATTATCATCTCGATCCCGCACAGTGGAGCGATATGCTCTGTGTTCCGGGCGCGACGTTGCCGCTGATCTCGTGCTGGGCGGATGATGCGCGCGCCTCTGTTCTGTTGCTGGAGGGGGATCGCCCGCTTCTGGCGAGTACGGTTGTGGAAGACCGTCGGTATCTGGCGCCGTCGTCGCGGTTTGCCGGAGCGGAATGGGGCGAGCGCGTGTCGTATGATCTGTATGGCGTCGAGGCCATGGAGGCGCGTGGGAATGGTACGCCTGCGCTGGATGAAGGTGGCTGGACGTCCACATGGCCACTGTCGTCCCGTCCCGGACCGGCTTCGGGCGGTCTGCGTCCGATCGGGGGGAGCCGCTTTCTGCGGCCGGAGCAGACGGGGCTGAGCGGCCCTCTGGACCTGTCTTTCGAGGTTCTGAAAGGGAAAGTCCGGACTGTGGATGTCTGTGCGGGCGGGGCGCATCGGGGTGTGGTGTCCCGTCTTTTGGGGAAGACGCCGGAAGAGGCCATGGTCCTCGTGGCACGGATGACGGCGGGCGGTTTTGTGGCGCATCCTCTGGCCTTTGCGCGTGCTGTGGCGCAGGCGCGCGGGCAGGTTCCGGGGCCGGGAGTTCGGGATGTGTGGATGATCCTGCTGGAGATCGAGCGGATGTCGCTTCATCTGTTCGACATGGCCCGGACGGCGCGGGGCGTGGATGCGGAGCTTCTGGCGACGCATTGCGATCATGCGCGCGAGGCCATTGCGCAGGCCTGTTCGGAACAGGGGGTGTCGCGGCGTTTGATGGATACGGTGAGTTGTGGCGGCTTTCGCGAGGGGCTGGAAATCGTCCCGCTGGCGCAGGCGGTTCACGCGGCGATGCAGCCACGTCTTGCGGCGCTGGAGGAGCTTCATCGGGTGTTTGCGTCCCGTCTGAACGGGTTTGCAGTTCTGGATGTGCGGCTGGCGGAGCGTTTTGCCGTCGGGGGTGTGACGGGGCGTGCGAGCGGTCGCAGCATGGACATGCGACGGCGGGAAGCCGGAATGCGGCTGGAGGCGCTGCGGGCGACGGGATCGAGCCGGGGCGATGCCCGTGCGCGTGATGGGCTGCGGCTTGCGGAAATCCGGGATTCGCTGAAGCTGATGGAACGGATTTTGGGCAGCATTGGTCTGGACGATGACGAACCCGCGCCGGACAGCACGGATGAGGGTATCGGCGTGGCCGAGGGTGCGCGCGGAGATGTGTGGTACTGGGCGCGGCTGAAAAACGGGCGGATCGAGAACCTGCATGTCCGTGATCCGGGTGTCTCGGTTCTGCCGGTTCTGGGGGCGATGCTGCAAGGCTGTCCTGTGGAGCGTGTGCCTGCGGCTCTTGGGTCGATCGGGCTGTCTCCGGCGGGGATTGCGTTGTGAAGGGATTACGGCGGACAGGGCCTCTGAGCCTGCTTTACGCCTTCATGGATGCGCGTCGCTGGCGGCCCTCCACAGAGGGCGCATTTCTGGGGCGTGAGCGTCCCATCGGGTTGTATGTGCTGGAGACGGGGGGATGCGAGGGCTGCTTCATGGAGATCGAGTCCCTGAAAGGCAGTGCTTTCGCTCTGGAGCAGGCGGGCTTCGTCTGTGTGAGCGATCCGGCGGATGCGGACTGGCTGCTGCTGACTGGCGCGGTGACGCGGGTCTGTGCCGAGATGGTGGACCGGGTCTGGCGGGCGATGCCGCCGGGCCGGAGTCTGATTGCGGTCGGGGCCTGTGCGGTCGATGGAGGGCCGTTTCCGGCCAGTTACGCGACGCTGGGGGGCTTACAGGCCCTGACGCCGGTGCGGCGTGCGATTCCGGGCTGTCCCCCCGCGCCGCAGGAGATCCTGCGGGCCCTTCAGGAACTGGCGCGGGTCTGATCGCGATATTCTGAAACTGGAAATTGCCTGAAACAACGAAGTTTTGTCTTCGGATGGCTTGTCGTGACACGGTTTCGCGTTAAAGCAGACGGACGCACTGGATGCGTTTTCCCATGAGGTCCGGCCACCTGTCGTTCAGGTCGCCGCACAGAGCACAGGGCTTGAGATGGCTGATTATCGCCTTGGAATTGATCTTGGTGGCACGAAGATCGAAATCGCAGTTCTGAATCGTTCGGGCGATCTCGTCCTGCGGGAACGAATTGCCAATCCCGGTATTTATAACGAGGCCGTTCTGGCGATCCGGGATCTGGTGGCGGATGTGGATCATCGTCTGGGTGCGGTGCCGAGCCACCGCGTTTCGGCGGGGCAGCATACGTCCACGCTGGGCATCGGGATTCCGGGATCGATCTCGCCAGAGAGCGGGCTGATCAAGAATGCCAATGCAACCTGGCTGAATAACCAGCCTTTCGGGCACGATCTGGAAGCCGCGCTGGCCCGTCCGGTCCGGACGGAAAATGACGCCAACTGCTTTGCGCTGTCTGAAGCTGCCGATGGTGCGGCCAAGGGCATGCTGACCGTTTTCGGTGTCATCATCGGGACGGGCATGGGCGCGGGCATCGTTAATAATGGTCGCGTTCTTGAAGGGCGTCATCATATTGCTGGCGAATGGGGGCATCTGCCTCTGCCCTGGTCGACGGAAGAAGACGCGCCGCCGCGCGAGTGCTTCTGTGGGAACAAGGGCTGCATGGAGCGCTATCTTTCGGGCCCGGCACTTGCCGCGGACTGGAAGGGGCCGGGGCATCGCAATACGGCCGGTATCGAAGAGGCTGCGGCCAATGGCGATCAGGCTGCGATTGCGGCACTGGGCCGTTATACCGAGCGTTTTGCCCGGGCCTGCGCCATGGTCATCAACTTCCTTGATCCGGATGTGATCGTTCTCGGTGGCGGTGTTTCGAACCTTCACACGCTCTATGAGCGCGTGCCGCCGCTTCTGGCCAAGCATGTCATCACGCCGGTCTGCACGACGCCGATCGTGAAGAATAAGCATGGCGACAGCTCTGGCGTGCGTGGCGCGGCATGGCTGTGGGACGTGACGGAATAAGCCTGTCGCGTATTGGACATGAAAAAGGCCGCCCGGAGAACCGGGCGGCCTTTTTTGTTGGGATTTCCTGCTCTCAGGCGGGTTCTTCTTCCACCGTTTCCGACATCTCTTCCGCCGCCAGTTTCAGGCGATGGTACGAGCGGCGGGAGAAGGGCAGGATCGCGATATAGAGCAGTCCTGCGCCTGCGAGGGCGCCCCAGGGGTCCGCGACCAGAAGGGCCGCGTACAGGCCCGTTCCGAGCATCAGAGGGAGGACATAACGCGCCGGAACCTTGAAGTTCTTGAACGACCAGACCGGCAGGGTCGAGACCAGCAGCAGGCCGGTGACAATCAGGCAGACGGCCGAGACGAGGGGCAGGCGGGCGAATGCGGCCAGACCTTCGGCATGGAGGCGGTCGGCTTCGAGGCCGAGGAAGACCGGAAACAGGACCAGTCCGGCTCCGGCAGGGGCCGGGACGCCTGTGAAGAAGCTGTAGGAATAGTCCGGCTTGTCGTCGTCATCGAGGCTGGCGTTGAAGCGGGCCAGACGCAGGGCCATGCAGACCGTGAACAGGATGCACGGGACGAAAGAATAGCGCCCGGCATGTTCGAGCGACCACATCAGCAGCACGAAAGACGGCGCGACGCCGAAGCAGACGAAGTCCGACAGACTGTCGAATTCCGCGCCGAAGCGGGTGGCGCCCTTGAGGAGGCGCGCGATACGTCCGTCGAGCCCGTCGATGCAGGCGGCGATCAGCAGTGCTACGGCCGCGGGTTCGAACTGGTGCTCGAGCGCAAACCGCATGCCGCTGAGCCCGGCGCAGAGGCCGAGCATTGTCATGATGTTGGGGATGAGGCGGTTGAACGACGGCCCGCGCACACGGGTGCGCGGGTTGCGGCCCATACGGCGGAGTCTGCGTCGGATGCGGCGTTTTCGGCCAGAAGCGCTCACAGAGGCGCCAACAGGCTGGGCGGGTTCGCGGGTGGGTTCAACCGTCGGAGGCGTGGTCATGTATGGCGTCTGGCTCAGAGCGTCGCCAGGACAGTTTCGCCACCAACCATGGTCTGCCCCTCCACAACCAGAGGTTCGACGCCGGGTGGCAGATAGACGTCGGTGCGGGAGCCGAAGCGGATCAGGCCGAAGCGTTCGCCTGCTTCCATGCGATCGCCTTCCTCGACGAAGCACAGGATGCGGCGCGCGATCAGGCCGGCGATCTGGACGACGCCGATATTGCGGCCATCCGGCAGCGTCAGGCGCAGTTCGTTGCGTTCGTTGTGTTCCGACGCCTTGTCGAGGCTGGCATTGAGGAACTTGCCTGCGTGATAGGCGATCTTCGTCACTTCACCGGCGGCGGGCATCCGGTTGATATGGACGTTCAGCACGGAGAGGAACGTCGAGACGCGCCAGACCGGCGTGTGTCCCATTTCCAGCGCGGGTGGCGGCGTGACGAGGGCGACGGATGTGACGCGGCCATCGGCGGACGCCAGCACCAGATCGGGGCGCGGCGGCGGGGTGCGCTTGGGGTCGCGGAAGAAGTACAAACAGAACGCCGTGAAGGCGATGCCCGCATTGCCCAGCAGGCGCGTGGCGCGCCAGGGCGTGGCCCGTCCGAGCAGTCCGACGAACGAACCGGCGAGGAGGAAGGGAGTCGCGGCGCGGTGCGGCGGCGACAGGACGAGCTTGAAGGACTGGATCAGCGACATGGAACGCACTCTTACGGCACACGGCGGGAGGGTCAAGAATTCGCCACAAAGAAGGCGTTTTTCGGGCAGGTTTTCTGGTTCAGGCGGGTCTGGGGACCTGTTGGGGAAGTGTGGCGGCCAGTTTATCGTCGATCATGGGGATTCCGGCATAGGCATTTTTGCGGGCCGTGACGAGGTGAACACCGCCGCATGGCAGGCGCAGGCCGCGTCCGATCTGCTCCATGATCCGTCCCTGTGTGGCGGAAAGAGCAGCGGGTGGCGCCATCAGAGCACCCGAATGATGGTCGATCCGGAACAGGGTCTGGTCGAGAAGGCGGGTCAGCTGGCGGCTGCTGTAGGGACTGCCGTGGCCGAAAGGGGTGGCGTCGGTATGCGCCCAGTAGCCGGAACGGTTGGGAACGATCAGGATCAGGACGCCGTTATCGGTGAGGGTGCGCCAGATGGCCCGGAGGAAATCCGGGGCGACACGCGTGAATTCGAGACCGTGAACTACGAGCACCGCGTCCATTGAAAGGTCGTCGAAAGGCAGGCGGGCGCTGTCGACGATGCAGTCTTTCGAGGAAGGGTGCAGTGTTTTTTGCGTCTGCGCATGAAGCAGGCGCGCGGAGACTGCGAATTCGGCACTTTCCGGAAGATAGGGGGCTGTGTAGCCTATGCCGAGAATGCGTCGGCCCCGCATGGGGGGTATGATGCGTCGCAGGCGCTCGTTGAGGAGCAGGGCCGTGCGCTGTCCCTGTCGGCTTTCATAGAAAGTCGCGGCATCATCGGAACGGATGCGGGCCAGGGACGTCAGCATGTAACTACCTCATTAGCAGGACAGTCCAAGGGGAACAGTCATGCCACTTGATATCAAGCCGATTCCGGTTCTGTCGGATAATTATGCCTGGCTGCTAACGACGCCAAAGGGGGAACGGGCCATCGTGGACCCCGGTGAGGCCGGGCCGATTCTTGATGAGATCGGGGAGGGGCGGCTGGACATGATCCTGCTGACTCACCATCACGCTGATCATACGGCCGGGACGGAAGCATTGCGGGAACGCTATGGCGCGCAGGTTTACGGGCCGCGCCAGAATCAGGAACGGCTGCCTCGGCTGGATCATGCTGTTGAAGATGGGGACGTTGTTTCTCTAGGAAATACGCAGATTCAGGTCTGGTCCACGCCGGGTCATGCGGTTGGGCATGTGTCGTATGTTGTGGCCGCGGTTCCGGCGCTTTTCTGTGGGGATGTGTTGTTCAGTCTGGGCTGTGGGCGATTGCTGGAAGGCACGGCGCAGGAACTCTTCGACAGCCTGCACCGCTATGACAGTCTGCCGGACAGCACGCTTGTCTGTGCCGGGCATGAATATACGCGCTCCAACCTTGCTTTCGCACTGCATGTCGATCCGGAGAACGCCGCCCTGAAGGCGCGGGCCGGGGAAGTCGAGCGTTTGCTGGAAGCCGGGCGGCCGACGCTCCCGGTCGCGCTGGGCGTGGAGCGGCGGACCAATCCGTTTCTGCTTGCGCCGGATGTTGCGACTTTTGCGCGCCTGCGCAGGGAAAAGGATACGTTCTGACGGCACAAAAAAAGCCCCGCTCGAAAGAGGCGGGGCTTTTTAGCATCATCAGGCCGTTACCAGCCGAAGATGATTTTCTTGAGCAATTCAGCGCCAAGGCCCACGACGATAACGCCGCCCGCCCAGATCGCCACGAACCAGCCCACGCGTTTCATCCAGTTCAGGAAGCCCGGTTTCTCGTCGGGCTGACCGTATTCGATACGCATGGGGCTGATCCTCCGCCGTTAGTGGTAGTGGTGCCCGGCGGACATTTTTCCGCGGAACACATAGTACGAATAGGCGGTGTAGGAGAGAATCAGCGGTAGGAGGAACATCGTTCCGACCAGCAGGAAGGTCTGGCTCTCCGGCGGGGAGGAGGCCTGCCAGATGGTGATGGTCGGTGGCACGATATAGGGCCACACATTGATGCCCAGACCGCTGAAGCACAGGAAGAACAGGCCCAGCGTTGCGATGAAGGGCAGCAGGTGCGAGCGCGGGTTGCGCAGGCCGAGGAACAGTGCCGCTGCGAGAACGACGACTGCAACCGGAACCGGCGCCACCAGAGCGAGCTGCGGCATGTCCAACCAGTGCTGCATGTAGGTGGTGTGGAGCATTGGCGTCCAGATCGAGACGAGCGCGATCGTCACCAGCATGAGGCCGCCGAGGACAAAGGAGATCCGGCGCATTGCATCATGCAGTTCGCCTTCGCAGCGCCACAGCAGCCATGTTGCGCCAAGAAGTGCGTAACCGATGACGACGGCGAGGCCGCAGAACAGGGCGAAGGGAGTAAACCAGTCGAAGCTGGACCCAACGAACACATTGTTCTCGATTTTGATCCCCTGAACGAGCGTTCCGAGAATGACGCCCTGCATGAAGGCCGCAACGATGGAGCCGCCGCAGAAGGAGCTGTCCCAGAAGAACTGGCTCATGGGCGATTCCGACTTGAAGCGGAACTCGAAAGACACGCCGCGCAGGATCAGGGCCAGCAGCATGAAGAGGATCGGCAGGTAAAGGGCCGGGAGGATCGTGCCGTAGGCGACGGGGAAGACGCCATAGAGCGCGGCTCCGCCAAAGATCATCCAGGTTTCGTTGCCGTCCCAGACGGGGGCGACCGTGTTGACCATGAGATTGCGATGATCGTGGTCCTTTTCCTTGAGGAAAAGGATGCCGATCCCGAGGTCGAAACCATCAAGGCAGACATAGAGGAAGATGGCGGTTGCTGCGAGCAGCGCCCAGACCACCGGAAGCCAGAAGCCGGCTGTTTCTGTCATGGTTCTTACTCCGCCATGCCAGCGCCGGCTGTCGGGCCGGACGGGGGCTGATGGGAGACCTGTGTTGTACCTGCGGCACGCTGGGGCTGGTCCTCGGCGGGGCCGTGTTCGCCCGGATGGGGTTCTTCGGCGAAGGTCCGCAGCAGGATGGTAATGCCACCCATGAACACGATGAAATAGACGACGATGAAGGCAATCATCGACGTTGCGATGCTCGGCAGGGCGATCGGAGACACGCTGTCGGCGGTCCGCATCAGGCCGTAGACGGTGAAGGGCTGACGGCCGACCTCAGTCGTGACCCAGCCACACAGCAGGGCGAGGAAGCCCGCCGGAGACATGAACAATGCGACCCGATGCAGAAGCGGCGTGTCGTACAGTTTGCCTTTCCAGCGCAGATACAGCGACCACAGACCGACCAGCACCATCAGCATGCCAAGGGCCACCATGATGCGGAAGGAGAAGAACAGCAGCGGGGAGTAGGCGCGGTCTTCTTTCGGGAAGTCCTTCAGGCCCGGGACCTTGCCGTCGAGACTGTGCGTCAGGATCAGCGAGCCCAGATAGGGGATGGCGATTTTGTAGCGGGTGGTCTCGCTTTCCATGTCGGGAATACCGAACAGGATTTCCGGTGCGCGGCTTTCGGATTCCCAGTCGCCTTCAAGTGCGGCGATTTTAGCGGGCTGATATTCCAGCGTGTTCAGGCCCTGCGTATCACCGGCCAGAACCTGGATCGGGGAGACGATTGCGGCCATCCACATCGCCATGGAGAACATCAGGCGGACCTGTTCGGACGCCTGATGGCCTTCACGACGCGCCTTGAGCAGATGCCATCCGGCCACGCCTGCCACGATAAACGCCACGCACAGGAAGGCTGCGAGGCCCATATGGACGATGCGGTATGGGAAAGACGGGTTGAAGACGATCTGCCACCAGTCGACGGGCAGGAAACGACCGGTGGCTTCGTCGATGCGATAGCCACGGGGAGTCTGCATCCAGGAATTGGAGGACAGGATCCAGCTCATGGAAATCAGCGTACCGATCGAGACCATGCAGGTGGCTGCGAAATGCAGGCCTTTGCCGACGCGGTTGAGGCCGAACATCATGACGCCGAGGAACCCGGCTTCAAGGAAGAACGCCGTCATGACCTCATAGGCCAGCATCGGACCAAGGATCGGCCCGGCTTTCTGTGAGAAGGCCGACCAGTTCGTCCCGAATTCGTAGGACATGACGAGGCCGGAGACCACGCCCATGCCAAAGACGACGGAAAAGACCTTCAGCCAGTATTTGAAGAGGTCCAGATAGGCGCTGCGGCCTGTCTTGAGCCAGAGGCCTTCCAGAACAGCCAGGTACGCTGCAAGACCGATTGAGAACGCCGGGAACACGATGTGAAACCCGACCGTAAACGCGAACTGGAACCGCGCCAGGAATAAAGCCGAGAGGCCAAACATTTCAGTTGCCTTCTGGAGAGATGGCGAGAGGCAGATTCCGTCAGAAGCAAGGCCGCTCCCTGCGGGATCTGACGCACGCAGAACGAGGGTAACGAAGTTGTGATCGTTTCGTGTGTCGCCGTCTTTTGAACCCACAGAACGTGTTTGGCCAGAGAAAGTTCTGTGTTCCGGTGGGTTTTTTGATGAAAATCAAGCGGAAATTTCGGCCTCAGGGGGGAGGGAATGTTCCGTTGAAAAGCGTGGAAATCGCCTGTGTATCCGGGAGGATCTGGCCGTTGACGACGGGGAGCGCCACCGAAAATGGTTGTTCGTTTTGGGGCTGTGGAACGGAAGCCTTTTCCAGCGCTTTGCGGAGGGCGGCCTGAAGGTCCGGGGCGAGGTGCGACTCTATTCCAGGCCGATCCAGAAGGCGTGCTGCAAGCTCCTGCCAGTGCATCAGGGTCAGGGTAAGCGTGCCGGTTTGGTTTGGGAGGGTGAGGGCGCCGGAAAGCATGATGTGACTGCCTGTCGAGGCTGGGGAGGCTGAGGCGCCCTGAAGCAGGAGACGGTCGTATGACGCCGGGTCAAGAAATGAGCGGTCTGTGGAAGATCCGGATGCTGTCAGGGCGAGCGCAAGATGCGCCTGATGCAGGTTGGCGGAGGCTCCATAGGGCAGTGGAAACCCGGACAGTTCTGCCGCTTTTGCCTCTATGCCGAGCCGTGTTGCGCCGACGGGGGCTTCAGGAAAACGGATGAGGCGTCCGGAGAGGTTTTTCGCGAAGATCTGCCTGTCAGGCCATCCGCCCGAGAGCGCCATCTGAAATTGTGGCGCTGAAAATCGCAGGTCTTCTGGGGTCCTGAAACGGATCAGAACACCCGACGTCAGAACAGTCAGGATTTTGTCATTCAGGACAAGCCGTATCGCCTGATGCCCCGTCAGGGAAATCGGAAGCCCTGTGCGAAGAAGGGAGGTCCATGATCCTCCAAGACGAAGATGCTCTGCGGCCCAGCCTGCCTCGTAGGGCGAACCGGACGATGCTGGATGTGTGGCGTCCAGATGGTCCAGTTCCACCCATGCGCCAAACGGCCAGCCGCCTCTGCGTAACGGAGTCGCATGAACGGCCCAGCCGTTTTTGTCTGTGGTGGCGATGGCGGTGTGGGCGCTGGTCTCCAGCCGGTGGATCGTGTGATGCCAGCAGAGTGTATCGAGGAGGATCGATATTGCGAGAATGGCAATCAAGACCACAGCATATCTGCTGTAACCGACAGTAAAGAACGAACGATCCATTGAGCATCTCTTTTCGGGAGTGGCTGCGGGATTGGTCAACCCCTGTCTGTTTTATCCCCAGCCATGGAAAGTGCTTCGGGAGTGCCCGAAAATGCGTCCATAGGTCGGTTTGCCATAAAAGCCATGGCGGTTGTGCAGCAGTGAAAACCGCAGAAAACCAAAGGATATGGAGATTTTATTAATGGTTGGATGTTGGAAGCGCGAAGTTTTTGGGAGAGCGTTGAAAAATTTCAGTTTTTTGCAGCCCGATCATGCGTTTTCCGGGTCCACAGAGTTATCCACAGGATCTCTGGGCAGGGCGTGGGTTGTGCACAGTTCGTCCCACGTGCTTTCCAAAGCCTTGGTAAAGGCCTTGCGTTCCTGTTGGGCCGCGAGAGGCTGACCGATCACAACGTGAAGGGTGCCCGGACGTTTGAGCCAGGGGTTTCGGTCCCAGAAGAGCCCTGAATCGGTTGCGACGGGTACGACAGGAACGTTGGCCTGTCGTGCCAGAGCGACGATACCGGGCTGGATCGGATGACGTTCGCCGGGCAGCGTGCGGGTGCCTTCGGGGAAGATGATGATCTGGCGGCCCGCGTCGTGAGCCGATTTTGCATCCTGCATCATGGTGCGGAGGGCTTTTGAACCGGCTTTTCGGTCGACGGAAATCATGCCGGTCAGGCGCAGCATCGGGCCCACCACGGGAATGCGCGTCAGTTCTGTTTTGATGATGTAGTCAGGGCGTTCGACGAGGGTCATCCAGATGAAGCCATCGAAGAAGGACTGGTGCTGCGAGGCGATCAGCAGCGGGCCGGGCGGCAGGTTCTCCTGACCCGTGATTTTGATTCTGACCGACGAGATCCGGGTGAAGCCGAACAGAACGGCACGCGCCCAGAGTTTTGCATAAGAGAGGGCCAGATCCTGATTTTTCATCAGGCGGATCGGGA
This sequence comes from Gluconobacter sp. Dm-44, assembly GCF_018256175.1. Classification (NCBI taxonomy): domain Bacteria; kingdom Pseudomonadati; phylum Pseudomonadota; class Alphaproteobacteria; order Acetobacterales; family Acetobacteraceae; genus Gluconobacter; species Gluconobacter sp. Dm-44. The sequence continues at coordinate 144,211 of NZ_JAERLZ010000006.1, forward strand.
TGGTCCCAAGGCCCATGAACAGGGTGATCCAAAAGAGATAGAGATTGAACAGGACGCCGCGCAGAATGCTCATCATGGTGTTCTGCACACCAGAAAAACCTGTCTGGCACAAGGGCTGTCAGGCGCCATCCAGTCCTTCACGACCATCTGGCAGGCCTGTCAGGACGCCAATTTCGGCTCCGAGTAGTTTGTTGTATTCCCGAAACATCAGGAAGAGGGTTCTGCGCGACGGGGTGCTTTGCAGGGCGAGCGGCACCACCGGATAGGTGATGAGGTCCAGATCAGGGGCTGTGCGGTGGATTTCGAGAACAGCCCGACGAATATGATAGCCGGAGGTGACGACGAGAAGGCGGTGTAAGCGGTTGTTTTTGGCCCATTCGGCCGTTTCGTGGGCGTTGCCGATGGTGCTGGTGGCCCGGCGCCCCAGAGTGATGCGTGCGGCCAAAGGCGAAGAGAGGGGTTCCTGCTGAAGATGCAGGATATGTTGCAGCGTAACATGCGGCCCAACGCCTGAAATCAGCAGCAGATGTCCGTATCCGCCCCGCAGGAGCGTAATGGCCGTATCGACGCGCTGTTCTCCACCAGTCAGGGCGACGATGCCATCGCAGACAGTGGCGGTGACGGGAGGGCTGCTGGCGTCCTGAACGAACCAGACGAATCCCGCCAGCCAGAGACCTCCCAGCGCCAGACATGCCCGGAAGAGGCGTGTCATGGCAGGCGCCGGAGCCAGACGAGCACGACGGTCTGTGCGGTGAGCCAACCCAGACAGGCGGCGATCAGGGGCAGGGCGCCGAGTTCTTCAAGAAGCATGCGTGGCAGGACGTGCAGGGTGCTCCACCATGTCGCAATCAGGACGTCCCATGTGTTTGAGGGAGAGTTGGTTGGAGGTGCGCCATGTGAGAAGGGCGTGAGCTTCTGGGCCAGCATGGTGATGACCGGGCTCAGAAGCAGAAGGCCGACGAGCCCTCCGGCGAGACTGAGCAATGCTGCCCGCCCGGCGATCCTGCTGGAGATGGTCAGGTCTCCTGCGCCAAGGAAATGGACAATTTCGACGGCCTTTCGCTGGGCCATGACGGAACGGCGGACGGTCATGCCGACTGAAAGAACCGCAATGGCCGCGATGAGGCTGACGGCCAGCCATGCACAGGCGATCAGGCTGCTTCCCAGACCGTTGAGACGTTCACCCCAGCGCCGGTCTTCCTCTACGACGGCTTCAGGCAGGACGTTATGTACGATTGCGCCCAGATCGGGCGTGCCGGTATGGGCGACAATCAGGACGGCAGGCAGTGAGAGGCCTGGAAGGCCTGCGCTGTCAGACACCTGCCCCAGCCATGGTGTGAGAAGGGTCTGGACCTCTTTGGTGGAGAGTTCGCGGACTGCTGTGACATCGGGCGTTTTGTTCAGGGTCTGGACTAAGGTGTGGGTGCGGTCTGCAAACTGGGGCGTGTCGGACGGAATCTCGATTGTGGTTGCGTTTCGGGCGGCACCGGACCAACTTTCGGCAAGGGTCTGCACGCCTGCCAGCCCAGCAAGTGAGAGGCCTGCGAGCAGGGTCATGAGTGCGACGAGAAGCGGCAGGCTGCCTGAACGCAGTCCGGGGGAGACCGGGGCACTCATGAGCGTTCTGTCCGTCTGGTGGAAGTTCCGTTCTGACTGTCGGTATTTGCGATCGTGCCGTCCTGAAGGATGATGGAGGCTGCCGGAGCTTCGCGGACCAAGGCTTCATTATGGGTGGCGACGATGACGGTCGTGCCCATTTCGATCAATTCCTGAAATGTCGTCAGAAGGCGTCTGGCCTGCGCGTCTTCGAGTGCATTGGTCGGTTCATCGGCGAGCAGGAGTTCGGGGCGACCGATCAGGGCGCGGGCAATGGCCGTGCGCTGCTGCTCACCGCCGGACAGGGCGCCGGGGCGCTTATCGGCGAGATGGGCCACATCCAGCCATTCCAGTACGGCGAATGCCTCGCGTCTGGTGTCGCGCTCGGAAGCGCCGCGCAGTCTGAGCGGGAGAGCCACATTGTCGAACACCGTCCATTCCCCGATCAGGCGATAGTCCTGAGGAACAAACCCGATTCTTCGGCGCAGGTTTCGCAGCGTTGCGCGGCTGGCGTGGCTGACGGAAACGCCGAGCAGGTCCATCTGACCGGCGGATGGGCGTGTTTCGAGCGTCAGGAGGCGCAGAAGGCTCGACTTGCCAGCGCCGGATGGTCCGAGCAGCCAGCGGAACTCTCCCTGCGGCACGGAAAGCGTCAGGTTTCGCAAGACCGGCTGCCCTACGCCGGGAGGCATCATCGAGACATTCAGGAGGCGGATCATGACGCTTTCATTGAAAATTGGAGTAATTTATTAACCATTTAATAACGATCATTTTGTCATAACAGACAAGTACGCGGATCAGGCTAGGCTGGATCGGAGCCGGCTGTCGAAGGGATTGATTGAATGCGCATTGAATGCCCCCATTGTCATGCGGTCTTTGAAGTACCGGAGGCGATGGCAAAAGGGGTTAAGCGTCTGCGCTGCGCCAATTGTGGAGACAGTTGGGAAATGACTGCCTCTGCTGCGGCGGTGGTGCAGGAATCTGTTCCCGAAGCCACGCCGGCTGTTTTTGAGGTTCCGGAAGAGGAAAGCAGCAGCAAGCCTGATGTGGTGGACGCCCCTTCGTCCGTTTCGGAAGGAACATTCCGGGCGACCGGGGCGATGGCGGGACGAAACGCTGAGCGCCGTTCGGCTGTCCTGCATTCCCGTTCAGCTGGCGACGTGCAGGCACGGGCTGAACAGGCTGGTCCGTCGATGATCGGGTCTACCGGTCTCTGGGTCGCGGCCTGGGGTGCCAGTCTTGTGCTGGCGGGCTCCGGAGCTGCGGCGTTGTGGTACTGCAAGGGCGCGGGTGTATTGGGTTTTCTTCCGGGGATCGGACATTTTTCCTGAACCCCGGTTTGGCCGACACCGGCTGATCTTACATGTTGCGGGCGGCGAGTGCCGAGAGTGTGGCCCCGATGGCAGCTACGGCCATGAGCAGGATGCCGTCGAAAATAAGGGAACCCGGCGTGATGAGGTGGCTGCCGATCTGAAGATGGGTCGGAAGGGTTCCTGCGACGTGATTCATGACATCGCGTGCCTGTGGGTCGGCACTGGCTGCGCTGGTTGTGATCGCATTGACGATATGCGGAAGAATGTACCAGCCCAGACCCAGAATCAGCAGGAGAGGCGCCATGAGTTCGGCAATCTGCTGGGCCAGATAGAAGGCAAAATAGCAGACGGACCATACGCCCATCCGGATCATCGACGATGTTGTGAGCGATGACTCGCTCCGGCTTCTGCTACCGAGGAGACGGTCCGTGATATGGGGCGGGGGCTGCATGTCCATGAGATATGGCTTCCAGTGGTCCGGCAACGGGAGTTAGTGTTCGTCCCTGAAAGCGGACGAATGGTTCACTTCGGACTAGCTGCAAGAGATCGCCAATGCAAACTTTCCCGTGCCGTCATGCCTTTTCCTGAATTCGAGATGCCGATGGTAACGCCGAATATGCCCCGGGTCGTTCTGGTGGAGCCTGACTGCGACCATGCCCGGCAGATTGCTCGGATTCTGGTCAATGAAGGCTTTGCGCTCACCTGCGCGACCAGCGGCGAGGAAGGTTTGGGCACGATCGAGGATACGATGCCCGATCTGGTTGTGGCCTGTACCGAGCTTCCGGGAATGAGCGGAGGCCAGCTTGCGCGGCGGCTGCGGCTGGATGCGCTGACTCGCAACATTCCGATCCTGATGCTGACGGAAGATGCGTCGCCGGGCGTCGAGCGTGAGGGACTTGAGAGCGGCGCTGACGCTTATATTTCCAAATCGGCTCATCCTGACCTGATGGTCCTGCGGATGCGGGCCCTGTTGCGGGAAGGGCCGGAGCTTCTTCAGGTCGATGAGGCATCCCGGTTGCGTCGGGCCCGGATCGTGATCGTCAATTCTCCACGGGAGGAGGAAGACGAAGACGATACAGCTGAGGAAGCACCCGAAACGACGTTGGGGGAGTTGCTCTGGCGTGACGGGCATACCGTGACATCCATCGAGCGTTCGGACGATCTGATCGAAGGCGGATGGCTGCGGGGGGCCGACAGTCCGGACTGTCTGGTGCTGGAACTCGGAAGCGGAGACGAGGATCTGAAATTCTGCCGTCTTCTGGATGCGCGGCGGCAGGCTGTTCTGGAGGCTGGCGGAATTCCGTTCCGGACACTGGGGATCGTGGAGGCGTCACGGTTCAGGCGGCAGTCTTCCGGGGAGTTTTTTGAGGCCGGAATTGATGATCTGGTGCCGAGCGATATCGCGCTTGAAGCTCTTGCGATGCGAATCCGGACACTGGCCCAGCGCAGGATGGCACAGGACGAGTTCCGCCAGCAGGAAATCGAGCGCCAGCAGAACGCTCTGACACTGGAGGCCGCACGAGCCAAGGCGGAAATGGCCGAAGCGCTGGCGCAGGCCAACATGGAACTTGCGCGTACGAACGAGCGGCTTCTTCAGGCGCAGTCCAAGCTCGTGCAGACGGCAAAAATGGCCTCGCTGGGTGAATTGGTGGCGGGGATCGCGCACGAGATCAACAATCCGCTGGCCTTCACCATTGCCCATGCCGATACGGTGGCACGGACGTTGAAGCGGTTGCAGGGCGTCAATGCGTCTGACGAAGCAATCTCGCTGACGAAAAAAGGTATGTCGCGTCTGGACTCCATGAAGCTCGGCTTGCAGCGGATTCAAAATCTGGTGCTGAGCCTGAGGCGGTTTTCACGTCTGGATGAAAGCTCGTTCCAGAAAGTCGATGTTCCGGCTGCGTTGGACACGGCGCTTGCTTTGCTGGCCCATAAATTGGGGCCGGGGATTGTGGTTCGGAAGGACCTTCAGGCTCCGCCTGAACTGGTCTGTCAGCCGGCTTTTCTCAATCAGGTTGTCATGAACATCATTTCCAATGCGGCGGATGCGCTTGCGGATCTGTCCGTGGATAGTGATGTGGTGCGCGGGACGATCGTCATCGCCTCGCGTCTGGAGAACGGGCGTTATGAGATGAGTGTGAGTGATGACGGACCGGGTCTGCCTTATGAATTGCGGACACGGATCTTTGACCCGTTTTTCACAACCAAGCCTGTGGGAACAGGGACAGGGCTGGGACTGGCCATTGCCTATAGTGTCATGGAGGCGCATGACGGGACGATCGAAGTAACGGACGCCAATCTGCCGGGCGGGCATGGCATCGGAGCCTGTTTCCGGCTGAGTCTGCCCGTTCGCATGACCGAGGAGGGGCCGGTGGCGACTGGCCGCGCAGCATGACTTTCTGGAGCGCAAAAGGACCGTCGCGTCCTCTGATTCTGCTGGTGGACGATGAGGAGGAGATCCTCGTTGCCCTGACAGATCTGCTGGAAGACCAGTATGAAATCCTGTCCACGACGGACCCACTGCGGGCGCTGGATCTGCTGCGGGAACATCGGGATGTTGCGACCATCATTTCCGACCAGCGGATGCCCGGCCTGACCGGGGATCAGTTGCTGATGCAGGCGCGGGCATTTTCGGACGCGCGCAGTATTCTGCTGACGGGGTATGCCGATCTGGAGGCCGTCGTATCGGCGCTGAATCAGGGGCAGGTGCAGGCTTATGTGCATAAGCCTTGGGATTCGGATGCGCTGCGGTCACTGGTTGGGGAAGTCACGCAGCATTGTCTGGCGCAGCGGGCGTTGCGGACCGAGCAGGCTCTGCTGCGGGGACTGATGGAAGCGCTGCCGATTGGACTGGTTTTTTCTGATCGCGACGGGCGGTGTATCCGCAGCAATGTGCGTGATGAATCCGAAAGTGGTGCCGAAACCGAGCAGGCCCATTTTCCGGAAAATCTGTGGCCTGACGTGGAAGCTATGCGAGAGAGCGTCCGCAGGTCTGGGCAGGAAGAGCGTCTGGTTGGGGAAGTTCTTGCGCAGGAGGATGGCAAGACATCCATGCGCTGGCATGAACTGACGCGACTGGCGCTGGCGTGGCCAGAAGGTGTGACTTCGGAAGATGCCTGGCAGGTCAGCATGGACCGGGATGTGACATCGCGTGTTGCCATGGAATCGCGGCTGCGACAGGCGGAAAAGCTTCAGTCTCTCGGGACGCTGGCAGGAGGAATCGCTCATGATTTCAATAATCTGCTCGCCGCGATTTCCGGGTCTCTCGAACTGCTGGAAGATATTGCCGATCTTGACGAGGCGTCTTTAACGCTGCTGCGCAATGCTGCTGACTCAGCGCAGCGTGGAGCAGTTCTGACACGACGGCTGCTTCAGTTCGGACGTCCGCGTGAGGCGCGTCTGTCGGCGGTGTCGCTGGAGCAGCTCCTGCCCGGTTTGACGGACCTTCTGCGTCAGAGTCTCAAAAAACGGGGTGCGCCTGCGGTGGCGTCACCTTGTGCGCTGTGCGTTGAAGACCTCCCGCAGGATCTGCCTTTGGTGTGGTCGGATGCCGATCAGCTTGAAATGGCCCTGTTGAATCTGTGTGTGAATGCACGCGATGCCATGGCGGAGGGTGGAACGGTGCGGATCAGTGCTCGGATTGTGACACAAAAGCGGACGGACCTGCCTGCCGAGTGTTGTCCCGATCGGGCGGTGGCGCTGGACGTCGTGGATGAAGGCGCGGGCATGACGCCGGACATTGCGGCGAGAATTTTTGATCCGTTCTTTACGACCAAGGATGTCGGGCGCGGGACAGGGCTGGGCCTGTCGAGCGTGTATGGGTTCCTCAGCCGCAGTTATGGGGAGATCGTTGTCGACAGTGTCGTGGGTGAGGGAACGCGCATGACGCTGATTCTGCCTGTGGCACAGAGCGGGCAGCAACCGGGTCGTCAGCCTGAACGTCCCGGCGGGAGTGTCGGGCGGTCGCTGAAGGTTCTGGTTCTGGATGATGAAGCGCCGGTACGGATGGTGACATCCGGTTTCCTTACACAGGACGGACATAAGGTGACGGCTGTTTCTTCGCTGGAAGAGGCGTTGAACTCTGTTGATGCGGCAGCTCCGTTTGATCTGGCGATCGTCGATATGCGGATGCCTGATCATGATGGGCTGACCTGTGCGACAGCGTTACAGAAAGCGGTGTCGGGATTGAAGGTGTTGTTTATCAGCGGACATACAGATGATATGCCAACGCCTGAAAACGGTCTGCTTCTGCCAAAGCCTTTTACACAGGACGCCTTGCGCAGAGCCGTTGCCGAAACCATGCGTCACGGCAGCGGAAGTGCGGACTGAGGCCTGTAACGGAGATTGTGACGCGTGAGTGATGCCTATCTTGTTCCCCCGGAAGACACGGCTGCTGCGGCTATTGAGGAGGTCGAGGCTGAGCTGGGTCTGTTTGATGACTGGATGGAGCGGTATCAGTACATTATCGAGATGGGCCGCAAGCTGCCGCCTTTTCCGGAAGACTGGCAGGATGATGCCCATCGTGTGCCGGGCTGTCAGAGTCAGGTCTGGCTTGAAGCGATTGAGCGGGACGGGAAGCTGTTTTTTGCTGGTGCCTCCGATGCCGCGATCGTTCAGGGGCTCGTGGCGCTGTTACTGAGGGTTTACTCAGGCCGATCCAGCGCAGAAATCCTTGGGACAAGTCCGGTATTTTTGCACGAGATGGGGCTGGTCAAAGCGCTTTCGACCAACCGTGGCAACGGGGTGGAAGCCATGGCGCAGGCGATCCAGAAGCGGGCTGCCCTTCAGGCGTAAAAAAATCCCCGTTGGCTGGAGCCTTCGGGGATGTGAAATGTTACTTCGGCGCTGTTGCGGGAGCCGTGCTGCTGGCAGGTGCAGGGCACTTGGTGAACTTGCCTTTTGCGTCCCGGCAGGGCTTCGGCTTCGGAGGGGCTTCACATTTTGTGAACTTCCCTTTTTCGTCACGACACGGCTTGGCGTGAGCCATCTGGGCACCGAGGGCCATGACGGCAAAAGCGGCAACGGACAGGCGGCGGAATGACATAATGCTGGTCTCCAGAGGGGGCCGGGTCGTGGACGCCGCGCCCTAGTTTGGCGGAAATCATGCAATAGGTTGCGGGCGGGACGCAAGTTTCGTCGCACTTGCTAAAATCAGCGAAATCCCTGTTGGTCTACCGGGTGGGAGGCGTCCCAGTCGATGCTGCCGTGATACTGCGCTGAGACGGGCTGTCCGTCCTTCAGGGCCGGGTAGTATCTTGCGAGACCGTAATAGGCGAGCGATGCGCGTTGCAGGATGGCGGGGCCGTCGCTGGCGGTGCAGTCATGGGCGATCCCGATCTGATCGATCTGGCATGTGACGGTGATGTGGGCCCCGATGGCGGCAACATCTGCGGCTTCCGGATAATGAGGGGGGGCAGAGTGCATTTTATCGAGCAGCGGATGTGTCAGGTCGGCGGACGTGTGGAAAGTGTATGTGTACTCCCACGCGCTTTGGACGGCTTTCCCATTCTCGTAAGCGGGCAGGAATTTTGAGCTATAGGCCAGATTTTCGGCGGCGAGTGCGAAGTCCGGCTGTGATGCGGTTGTCTCGCACTCTGTGGGAAAGCCCGCAGCACTGACGGTACAGCGGATATGCGCCGTTCCATTTTGGCGTTGTTCGAGTTCCGCCGGGGGGTAGATGAGCCTGCCGTGATGATGTGGGTCGAGCATGGCACCGAGGGGGCGCTCCTCGGCATGCACTGCCATTATCGTGCTGAGAACTGCAGCCGTTATCGCGAGTGCGGGGCGGATGGCGGGCAATGTCATGGCATGTCTCTTGTCTACGACCAGAATATTACCATATGTAACGAACGGTTCTCTGGCCAGCCAGCTGCCATCAAAAAAGGGGAGATGCCGGATGGCACCTCCCCTTTTTCATGACCTGTATGGTCCTGTCAGATCATTTCTGATCGGGCAGGGCGTAGGCAATGATGTCGTCGCCCATGCGGGTCGGGAACGAATTGTGTCCGCCAGCATAGGTTACGATGTACTGCTTGCCGTTGATGGCATAGGTCATCGGGGTGTTCTGGGCACCAGCCGGCAGACGATCCTGCCAGAGGACCTTGCCCGTCGTCAGGTTGTAAGCCCGGATGTAGTAATCCATGGACGACGTCAGGATGCCGATGTTGCCAGCCGTGGAGAGCGGGCCACCAAGGCTTGGGACACCGATCTTGATCGGCGGCAGCGGGATCGGCAGGGAGCTGCCATACATCGAGTCACGCAGAGTACCGTTGCGGTGCTGCCAGACGACCTTGTTGGTCTTCAGGTCAATACCGGCGACATAGCCCCAGGGCGGCGTGCGGCAGGGCATCTTGATGCCGAGCGGCAGCAGCACCGGATCCAGGAACGGATGCAGGTTGACGGCATAGGGAATGCCATAGTTGTGCTGCAGGCCGGTTTCGCCGCCCGTGCCCTTGGCGTTTTCGTCAGGCCAGAGCGGGTTGCCCGGTCCGCGAGGAACCAGTTGGGAGACGAACGGCAGGGAGATCGGGTTGGCGAAAGCCACTTGGCGCTGCGGATCAACGGCCAGACCGCCCCATTCAAACATACCCAGATCGCCCGGGAAGATGAGCGAGCCCTGAAGCGACGGCGGCGTGAAGGGGCCTTCGTAGCGCAGGCTATGGAAATAAATGCTGCAGAACATCTGGTCGAAGATCGTGCCGCCCCAGATATCAGAGTCGTTCAGCGGATTCTTCGGACGCAGGGTCAGCTGCGACATGCGCTGTGTCGGGTTCGTGTAGTCGCCAGGAGCAGCGCCGCCGGGAACCGGGGTTTCCGGAGCTGCGACAATTTCCTTACCGGTGCGACGGTCGAGGACGAAGATATCGCCGGTCTTGGTCGGGATATACATGGCCGGAACAAGTGTGCCGTCCTTTTGCGTAATATCCACGAGGCTCGGCTGGGACGGAACGTCCATGTCCCACAGATCGTGATGAACCGTCTGATAGAACCAGGCGAGCTTGCCCGTGTCTGCGTTCAGCGCGACGATGCCCGGAGCAAAACGCTCGGAATCCTTCGTGCGATATCCGCCCCACTGGTCGGGAGTGCCCACGCCCATCGGAATGTAAACGAGGTTCAGGTTCTTGTCGTAGGACGACACGATCCAGGAGTTCGGAGAATTCGGATGGAAGACAGGATGGTTTTCATCCGGAAGCTGGTTCGGGTCGGAGTTCGAGGCGTCGAAGACCCAAACGCGCTTGCCGGTATAGACGTCGAATGCCTGCGTGGCACCCGAAGCCTGCTTGACCGAACCGTTATCGGTGATCGCACTGTTGGCGATGATCAGCTTGTCCGCAATAACCGGCGGGGACGTCGGCTCGTACTGGCCGGGCGTCGTGTAGGGCTGGTTCGGAACGCGCAGATCGATTTCACCATTGGTGCCGAAGCCCGAGCAGGTCTTGCCCGTGTCTGCGTCGACTTCAACCAGACGGCCGTCGTTGACCGGCAGGATGATGCGCTTGGCGCAGTCCGTCGGGGCGGGGTTGCCATCGGAATCGGTCGCATTGGCCGGGGTTTCGTGGAAGCTGACGCCACGGCAGGTCAGATGCTGGAAGCCGGGATTGATCTGGAGCTTCGGATCATAGACCCATTTGACGTTGCCGGTCGCGCCGTCGATCGCAAACAGCTTCTGGTGCAGGGAGCACATGTAAAGCGTGTTGTTGAATTCGATCGGGGTGGCTTCGTTCGTCGCTTCACCCGGGTCGTTGGGCGTCATCATATCGTGCGTATGAATATGCCACGCGACCTTGAGGTTGCTGACGTTTGATGCATTGACCTGATTCAGCGGGGACCAGCGGTCACCGGCCTGCGTGCGGCCATAGGCGTGCCATTCGCTGGCCGGGACGTTGTCGGGGTCGACGGGGGAGGCGTTTGCGATCTGCGTCGGCAGTTCGCCGCTGATGTCGTGCGGGTCCGTGAAGAGGCTGGCGAACAGGGCCAGAACCGCAACGCCAACGGCACCGGCAAGCGGCAGAATGGTCGTGCGTGTTCCGCCGATCTGACGGGAGACGAACGGCAGCAGCAGCCAGATGCCGAGGATGATGACGATGTCCGAACGCGGGATCAGGGCCCAGATGTCGAGGCCGACAACTGTGAGTTCCCAGATGACCGTTGCGAAAACGACGACTGCGAACAGATAGAGTGCAGCCGGATTGCGTCGGAATGAGAGGAAAGCCGTGGCAAGAAGTGCCAGGCCAAGGAGGACGTAATAGAGTGGGCCGCCGATAGCGGCGACCCAAGCGCCGCCTACGGTAAGGATCGCGCCGCAAAGCGCGAAGACCGCGGCCGTTATCAGGGCCCAGAGCCCTGGCCGGGATGATGTGCTCATGATGTTCCTGAAGATGTTGTTCTGGTGCAGCACGGTGACTTCCGGACAAAGCACATGGAAGGATATCAAGGGTCAAGATGTCAGAAGGTTCACTTTGCTCACGTCACTGTGAGGACATTCACGTCGTCGTGACTTGAGGAAAGGAGGCACTTATGATTGAGCGTTCAAGAAAATAATGCGCTTGCAGAATACTTTGGCCTCCGATAAGGACACCGCTTCCGCGCACGCGTCCGGGCCACGAGTGGCATGCCCGGCCGTGCAGAGTCCCTACTGTGCGAGGGACCAATCGTTTACGGCGAGGGAGACCGAAATGCCCAAGATGAAGACCAAGTCGTCGGTCAAGAAGCGGTTCAAGATTACCGCGACCGGCAAAGTGATGTGCGGCCCGGGCAACAAGCGCCATGGCCTTATCAACCGTCCGCAGAAGATGAAGCGCACCAACCGTGGTCCCCAGACCATGACGGACATGGATGCGAAGACAATCAAGCAGTGGGCGCCCTACGGGCTCTGAGGAGATAAGGTACTATGGCACGTGTCAAGCGGGGCGTAACGTCGCACGCCCGTCACAAGAAGGTTCTCGGGCTCGCCAAGGGCTATCGCGGCCGTTCGTCCACGAACTATCGCATTGCTCTGGAGCGCGTCGAGAAGGCGCTGCGTTATGCGTATCGTGACCGCCGCAACAAGAAGCGTGATTTCCGCGCCCTGTGGATCCAGCGTATTAACGCTGCCGTCCGTGAGCATGGTCTGACCTACAGCCGCTTCATCAACGGTCTGGACAAGGCTGGTATCGAGATCGACCGTAAGGTTCTCGCTGCCATCGCTTTTGACGATAGCGCCGCTTTCGGTGAAATCGTGAAGAAGGCCCAGGCCGCTCTCGGCTGAGCTTTTCCGGCTTGATCCCGTCCTCGGGGTCTGGTGGCTGGCGGGCCGTCCTGTTATCAGGACGGCCCGTTTTGTTTTGTGCTGCAGGAGATGGGCGGTATGGCTGACGATCTCGATATACTCAGGAATGACACGCTGGCGGCGCTGGCTGGCGCGCAGGACCGTGCGCAGTGGGACGCGATCCGCGTCGGGACACTGGGTAAATCCGGTGCGTTGACTGGTTTGCTCAAGCAGCTCGGCAAGCTGGAACCTGAGGAGCGCAAGGAGCGCGGTCAGGCGCTGAACCGTCTGCGCGACGAATTGACGGCCGCTGTTGAGGCGCGTGGTCACGATCTTGAGGAAGAGGCGCTTCAGACCCGCCTGCGCTCCGAGCGCGTCGATGTGACGATGCCCGCGCCTGCGGTTGTGACAGGCACCATCCATCCCATCAGCCGCACCATTGAAGAAATGACGGCCATTTTCGGCGCGATGGGTTTTTCCGTTGCCGAAGGGCCGGATATCGAGAGTCAGTGGCACAATTTCTCCGCACTTAACACGCCGGACCATCATCCCGCGCGGACTGAGCACGACACGTTCTATCTTCCGCCGGAAACAGAAGGCATGGAGCCGCGGGTGCTGCGGACGCAGACATCCGGCGTGCAGATCCGCACGATGCTCGGCTCACAGCCGCCTGTCCGTATTATTGCACCCGGCCGGACGTATCGTGCCGATCATGATGCAACGCATTCGCCGATGTTCCATCAGTGCGAAGGTCTGGTGGTGGATCGCAATATCACGCTGGGCCATCTCAAGGGCTGCCTGATCGAATTCCTGCGCGTCTATTTCGACAAACCAAACCTGCCGGTCCGTTTTCGTGCCTCTTACTTTCCGTTTACCGAGCCTTCCATGGAAGTTGATATCGGATGGTCGAAGGCGACGGGCGAGATCGGCGGCGGGTCTGACTGGCTTGAGGTTTTGGGTTCGGGGATGATCCATCCGCGGGTTCTGGCGAATTGCGGACTGGACCCGGCTGAATGGCAGGGCTTTGCGTTCGGAATGGGAATCGAGCGTCTGGCGATGCTGAAGAATGGCATCCCCGATCTGCGCTCTTTCTATGAGAGCGATCTGCGCTGGCTGCGTCATTATGGATTTTCGGCGTTTTCGCCGGCCACGCTGACGGAGGGCGTGTGACATGAAGTTCTCTCTCTCATGGCTGCGTGAACATCTTGATTTTACGGCTTCTGTTGAAGACATCTGCGCCCGCCTGAATGTCATCGGGCTTGAGGTCGAAGGCGTTGAGAACCCTGCCGATCGTCTGGTAGGTTTCCGGACGGCCAAGATCGTGGAAGCGCATCGTCATCCTGATGCGGACCGCCTTCAGGTGTGTCGTGTGGCGGCTGGCGCTGGTTTTGAAGACGTGCAGGTCGTGTGTGGTGCGCCGAATGCCCGTGCGGGTCTGCATGTGATTTTTGCGACGCCGGGGACGTATGTTCCGGGGCTCGACATCACCATCAAGAAAGGCAAGATCCGGGGGCAGGACAGCAACGGAATGCTGTGCTCCCTGAAGGAACTGGGGCTGGGCGAGGAAAGCAACGGGATTGCCGAGCTTTCCGAAGCAACTCCGATTGGGGAGGCCTACGCGGCCTATGCGGAACTGGATGATCCGGTTATCGAGATCGCGATTACGCCCAACCGCGGCGATGCGCTGAGCATTCGTGGCATTGCGCGCGATCTGGCCGCGGGAGGCATCGGACGTCTCAAGCCTTGGCTTACGGAAGCCGTGGAAGGGGATTTTCCATCTTCGCTGTCGTGGAAGACCGAGCATCCGGCCTGTCCGTATATTGTCGGTCGGGTCATCCGGGGTGTGAAGAACGGCCCGAGTCCAGACTGGTTGCGGCGCCGTCTGGAAGCTGTTGGGGTTAAGCCGATTTCGGCCCTCGTCGATGTGACGAACTACCTCACATACGATCTTGGCCGACCGCTGCATGTCTTTGATCTTACAAAACTTAAAGGCGATACGCTGACGGTGACGCATGCCGCGCGTGAGACCTTTACCGGGCTTGATGGACGCGAATATGTGCTCGGCACCGAGGACATGGTCATTGTCGATGAAGCCGGGGTGCAGTCGCTTGCCGGGCTGATTGGCGGCGAGAGCAGCGGTGTGGACGACAACACGACGGATGTGTTCGTGGAATCCGCTCTGTTCGATCCGGTGCGGATTGCCCTGACCGGGCGCCGTCTGGCCATTCACACCGATGCGCGGCAGCGTTTCGAGCGTGGGATTGATCCGGCGCAGGTTCTTAACGGGCTTGAGGCCGCTACGATCATGATCCGTGATCTGTGTGGCGGTGAGGTCAGTGAGATTACCGAAGCGGGCACTCTGCCGGACTGGAAGCGGACCGCGACACTGCGTTTCGAGCGTCTGAAGACGCTGGGTGGCGTGGAGATCGCGTCTGAAGATGCTGTACGGGCTCTGGAACATCTCGGGTTTGAGGTGACCGAGCAGACGACGGACGCTGCGACGTTCCTTGTGCCGTCCTGGCGGAATGATATCGCTTCGGGGCAGGTTCTGGCACAGGCCCCGACGCTGGATGAGGTTGTGGCGGCGAAGGCTGCAAGCCATGTTCAGGCTATGGAAGCGGAGTGCGATCTTCTTGAAGAAGTGCTGCGTCTTTACGGGCTGGACAATGTTCCAGCGGTCGCGCTGCCTCAGGCGACGGTGGTTCCGGCTCCAGCCGTGACGTCTCTTCAGGCCCGCGCGGCTCTGTTGCGGCGGATCTGTGCAGCGCGTGGACTGACCGAGACAGTCGGCTTTTCCTTTGTGGCGCAGGATGATGCTGCACTGTTCGGAGATCTGCCGGAGACCCAGCATCTTCTGAACCCGATCGCCACGGATCTGGATCAGCTCCGCCCGACCCCGCTGGTCAATCTGGCGCGGGCGCTGTCCCGTAATTTGGCGCGTGGCCTCGGCGTCTCGGGAGAAGGTGCGCTGTTCGAAGTCGGACCGTGCTTTGATGCCGAGGGGCAGCATCTGCGTCTTGCCGGACTGCGGGCCGGACAGACAGCGCGGGAGCCGGGTGTGGCGGCGCATGACGCAACCTTGTGGGATGCAAAGGCGGATCTATCGGCGGCTCTGGTGGCGCTTGGTGTGCCGGAAGCGGCGCTGTCCGTGACGGCGGATGCTCCGGGCTTCTATCATCCGGGTCGGTCAGGGCAGGTCCGGCAGGGGCCGAAGACGGTTCTGGGCAGCTTTGGCGAACTACATCCGCGTGTTGCGCGGGCCTTGGGCCTGAGTGGAACCGTGGTGGCGTTTGAAGTCTATCTGGATCAGGTGCCGCAGCCGAAGGTCAAACGGAAATCCGTGCCTGTTCTGTCGTCGTTGCAGCCTGTTCGGCGCGACTTTGCTTTCGTCGCGGGGCCGGATGTCGAAATCCAGGCCGTTCTGAAAGCGGTGCGGATGGCGGATCGCAATCTGGTGCAGGATGTGCGTCTGTTCGATGTGTTCGAAGGCGGCAGTCTGCCAGAAGGGCACCGCTCGCTCGGTGTGGAAGTGGTCTTGCAGCCGCAGAGCGAGAGTCTTACGGATACGCAGCTTGAAGCGGTTTCCAAATCGGTGGAAGCTGCGGTTCTCAAGGCAACAGGGGCAGTACTGCGTCGATGAACTCTCTTCCAGAATCCGGATCTGACGGACAGGCCACGGCGGACCCTTCCCAAAAGACCACACCTTTGCCCCGTTACGGGCGGGTGATCTGGATTCTGGCAGGCGAGGCGAGCGGAGACGTGATTGGAGCGCGCCTGATGCAGGCGCTTCATGCACAGGACCCTTCGCTGGTTTTCGCAGGCGTCGGGGGCGGCCGCATGGAAGCGCTGGGGCTGCACAGCCTGTTTCCCATGAGCGATCTGGCGGTGATGGGGTTTGTCGAGGTTCTGCCTCGCCTGCGGCATCTGTCGCAGCGGCTTCTGGAGGCTGTGCAGGATATCGAACTGCGGAAACCCGATCTTGTCGTGACGATCGACAGTCCGGGTTTTGCCCTGCGGCTGTTGCAGAAGATCGAGCGTTCCGGGATCAAGCGCGTTCATTATGTGGCGCCGCAGGTCTGGGCCTGGCGGGAAAGCCGGGTCAAGGAATTTCCGGGTCTGTGGGACAGGCTTCTTTGCCTGTTGCCTTTCGAACCTGAATGGTTTGCAAAACGCGGACTTGAGGGGCGCTTTGTCGGGCATCCGGTGCTTCAGTCCGGTGTGCGGCAGGGGAATGCGCAGCGGTTCAGGCTGAGGCACAATATTCCGCCCCATGCGCCGGTCGTGATCCTGATGCCGGGTAGTCGGCGTTCGGAAGCGCCCCGGCTTCTGCCTGTGTTTCGTAAGATGCTGGATCTATTGCGGGTGCAGTATCCGGATATCTGTCCTGTGATCCCGGTTGCGCCTGTGATTGCGCCGACGATTCGTCAGTTGATCCGCAAATGGCCGATCCAACCGCATATCGTCACGGACATTCATGACAAGCATGATGCTTTTGCAGCCGCGCAGTGTGCCCTGACCAAGTCAGGGACGTCTACGCTGGAGCTTGCGATGGGCAATGTGCCGATGGCGGTGACGTATCGGGTCAACCCGGTGACGGCGACGATCGCGCGGCGTCTGATCAAAGTGCCGCATGTGGCGATGGTCAATCTTCTGGCTGGTCGGGAAGTTGTGCCGGAACTGCTTCAGGAAGACTGCACGCCAAAGAAGCTGGCCGAGATGGTCTCGAAGCTGTTGAGTGATCCGCAAATGGCCGAAAAACAGCGTATGGCGTTTGCCGATGTGCTTGAGATGCTTGCACCGCCGGTGGGAACGCCCGCAGATGCTGCCGCCGCCGAGATCATGGATCTGCTGAACGAGCCGGTTTCCCGGTCGTCCAGCATCTGAAATCCTAGCGCAGGAAGCCGACGAGGCGTTCGGCTTCCTGAACGATCGGTTCCGAAACGCTGTTTGCACGTTCGGCACCGGCACGCAGAACCGAGAGCAGATGCGCTTCGTCCTGAAGCAGGCGCTGTGTTTCGCTGGCGACCGGGGCCAGACGTTCCACCAGAAGATCCGCGAGAGCGTTCTTGAACGGGCCAAAGCCCTGACCGCTGAAACGGGCCAGAATGTCTGCCGGTGTTTCATCCGACATGGCTGCATAGATGGAAACGAGGTTCCGGGCTTCCGGACGTTCGCTCAGACCGTCCATTTCGCTGGGGAGCGGTTCGGAATCAGTTTTAGCGCGGCGGATCTTCAGGGCGATGTCATCTGCCGTGTCGGTCAGGACGATGCGGCTCTGCTCTGACGGGTCGGACTTGGACATTTTCTTGCTGCCGTCGCGCAGGCTCATGACGCGGGCTGCGGCGGGAGGGATGAAGGCCTCCACCTGCGGGAAGAACTCCACGCCCATGTCGTGATTGAATTTCTGGCCGATATCGTTGGTGAGTTCGATATGCTGGCGCTGGTCTTCGCCGACGGGGACGCGAGTTGCGTGGAAGGCCAGAATGTCAGCGGCCATCAGGTTGGGATAGACATACAGGCCCGCCGAATGGTTTTCGCGGTTCTTGCCAGCCTTGTCCTTGAACTGGGTCATGCGGTTGAGCCAGCCGAGGCGTGAGACGCAGTTGAAAATCCAGCCGAGGCGGGCATGCGCGCTGACGGCGGACTGGTTGTACAGACGTGTGGGTTCGATTCCGGCCGCGAGCAGGCAGGCTGTTGAGCCGAGCGTCTGTTCACGCAGGGTCTGCGGATCCCAGGGCATGGTGATGGAATGTAGGTCCACCAGACAGAAGACGCAGTTATGGTCTTCCTGCAGCGTAACCCAGTTGCGGATTGCTCCGAGATAATTGCCCAGGTGGGGAATGCCGGTTGGCTGAATGCCGGAAAATACGCGCTGCATGGGTTCTGTCTTCATTTGCTGGGAAAGGGGAAGCGAACGGCTTCAATGAACGGGTGTTTGCAGGTCCAGCCTCTGGCGTTCCTGCAGGACATCCGCCGCCGACATCGGATGAACTCGTGCCGCTGCAATATCGGCGGCGGTGAATTTGGGGGCGTCTGCGGACATTTCCTGACTTGCGACGAATGTCAGGATGCGGGCGATTTCATCGTTGGGAAGACGATGAAAAGACGGCATGGAACTGTTGTACTGGCCGTCTCCCGCTGTGATGGGGCCGTCCAGTCCGTAAAGCAGGACATCGACAAGATAGTGATGACCGGCAGGAGTCTGTGCGATCGGGCCGACGCGGCCGAAAATAGGGGCGACTTCAGAAACCTGACCATGACCGCCGTGGTGGCAGGTGCTGCATTCATTGGCGTATTCGCGCGGGGCCTGAGCGCGATTTTCCCAAGCGTGACCGACAACGAAGACCGCCACCATGAAAATGGCGAGAAACAGGGGAAGTCGGACGGCTGGGTCAATTCTGATCACAGTGTCGTTGTCGCATTTTCAGAGCCGTTTCAGCAAGTCCGGGGCTTGGCAAATCGGCTGTAATAGGGCTCATGGCGCTATCGGAAGGAGAAACCATGACCGTCAGAGGCCGTCTTGTAGTGTATGTGGGGCCGATGTTTGCGGGGAAATCCGCGCATCTGATTGCCGCAGCGAAAAAGCAGACGGATGTTCTGGCCCTCAAACCCGGCTTTGATACGCGCGATGGCGCAGAACTTGTCAGCCGGGATGGATCTCATCTCGCTGCGATTTCGGTGAACACATGGCCTGCAGATGCGGACCGGTACGGCCATATCGTTCTGGATGAGGGGCAGTTCTGGGTTGCGCCGCATTATCAGGGCGATATCGTTGAAGATATCCGGGATGTTCGGTCGCGGGGCGTGGATGTGACCGTCGGGGGGCTTGATACCGATTATCGGCGCGTTCCGTTCGACGTCATGGAGCGGCTGAGGGAAGAGGCCGACGACGTTATTGTCCTGAAGGCCCGCTGTCATGTCTGTGGCGCGCCTGCGGTATGGACCGCCAAAACCCATGACACCGGCCATCTGCTGGAGACGGGCGATCAGGAGCTTTATGAAGCGCGCTGCGAGGCGCACTGGACCCTGCCGGAACGGCCCTGAAGGCGGCTCCGGCAGAGATGACGGCTGTTACTGCTGGCCGCCGCCGCCGTTATTGACGCCCAGAAGGCGGATCTTGAAGATCAAGGGGCTGTTGGGCGGGATGATGCCCATGGAGCGCTTGCCGTAGCCAAGGTTTGGCGGCAGATAGAGCATCCATTCGTCGCCGACATGCATCATGGGAAGGGCTTCAAGCCAACCCTGCACAAGGCCGTCGAGCGGCATTTCCATGTAGGCGCCGTTGCCGTGCTGGTCGGAACTGTCGAAAATACCGCCATCCGGAAGGCGACCCTCGTAGATGACCATGATGGTTGAGCCGTGATGCGGGCTGTCACCATCTTTCGGGCCTGACTGGAGAACCTTGTAGGCCAGGCCGTCCGGCAGGGTCTTGACGCCGGGCTGGGCATGGATTTTCGCCATGAACTGCGCCGGTGTCAGGTCGGAATCATCCACCGGCTTGGGAGCGCCCGAGCAGCCCGCGAGGGCAAAGGCGCCACACAGGGCGAAAGCGGATGTAAGACGGATCAGACTGGTCATGGTTTCCCGGGGAGTCAGTTGAGAAGTCAGAGTGTGCCGCCACGACGGCCGATCTGACCGCCGAGCCGCAGGCGCAGGGCGTTGAGCTTGATGAAGCCCTGCGCATCCTGCTGATTATAGGCGCCTTCGTCGTCCTCGAAAGTCACGACGCGGGTATCGTACAGGCTGTTCGGGCTTTCACGGCCAACGCAGGTCACATTGCCCTTGTACAGGCGCATGCGGACACGGCCGGTCACGGAATGCTGGCTGGTGTCGATGAGGGCCTGAAGCATGCGGCGCTCGGGCGAGAACCAGAAGCCGTTATAGATGATTTCGGCATAGCGCGGCATGATGCTGTCCTTGAGATGGGCAGCTTCGCGGTCAAGCGTGATGCTTTCGATGGAGCGATGCGCGGCCAGCAGGATCGTGCCGCCCGGCGTTTCGTAGATGCCGCGGGACTTCATGCCGACGAAACGGTTTTCCACGATGTCGAGACGGCCGATGCCGTTGTCGCGGCCCAGTTCGTTCAGGCGGGTCAGCAGAGTTGCCGGGGTCATTTCAACGCCGTTGATGGCGACCGGGTCACCGCTGACGAAATCGATGGCAATTTCCGTTGCGACGTCAGGAGCAGCTTCCGGCGAGATCGTGCGCTGGAAGACGATTTCTTCGGCTGCGATCGATGGGTCTTCAAGCAGCTTGCCTTCGGAAGATGAGTGCAGAAGATTCGCATCCACGGAGAACGGGGCTTCGCCGCGCTTGTCCTTCGTGACGGGGATCTGGTTTTCTTCGGCGAAAGCAAGGAGCTTTGTGCGGGACGTCAGATCCCACTCGCGCCATGGAGCGATGACCTTCACGTCCGGCTTGAGCGAATAATAGCCAAGTTCGAAACGGACCTGATCGTTGCCCTTGCCGGTCGCACCATGCGCCACGGCATCGGCACCGACGGCTTCGGCGATTTCGATCTGGCGCTGTGCGATCAGCGGACGGGCGATAGACGTGCCCAGCAGGTACTGACCTTCATAGAGCGTGTTGGCCCGGAACATCGGGAACACGAAATCCTTGACGAAGGTTTCGCGCAGATCCTCGACGAAGATTTCCTTGACGCCGAACATCTCGGCCTTTTTGCGGGCCGGCTCCAGTTCTTCACCCTGCCCGAGATCGGCAGTGAAGGTGACAACCTCACAGTTATAGGTTTTTTGAAGCCAGCGAAGAATAACCGAAGTATCCAGGCCGCCAGAATAGGCGAGCACAACTTTCTTGACGTCCTGGTGGGCACTCATAACGGTGGGGTCCTTGGTGTGTTTCGTTTGAGAAGCGTTTCTAGCAGTTCAGCCGACAGAGGGAAACCGGGCGCGTGTCAGGTATCCGATGCGGCTGTACGGCGCTGGCGTTCGCTTTCGGTTTTCAGCTGACCGCAGGCTGCGAGGATGTCCTGTCCGCGTGCCGCCCGGATGGGGGAGGCGAAGCCTGCGTCCATCACGATATTGGCGAATTTCGCGATCTGGGCGCGGCTGGAAGGCTGAAAATCCGAGCCAGGCCAGGGATTGAACGGGATCAGGTTCACCTTGGCTGGAAGGTCGCGAATCAGGCGGACCAGTTCGCGGGCATCGGCTTCGCTGTCGTTCACGCCCCGGAGCATGATGTATTCGAAGGTAATGCGCCGCGCGTTGGACGCAGCCGGATAACGGCGGCATGCAGCGATCAGCTCTTCGATCGGGTATTTGCGGTTCAGCGGGACGATCTGGTCGCGCAGTTCGTTCGTCACGGCATGCAGGGAAATGGCCAGATTGATGCCAAGTTCTTCGCCGCAGCGATCCATCATTGGGACGACACCGGAAGTCGAAAGCGTGATGCGGCGGCGGGAAAGGGCGATGCCTTCGCCATCCATGATGATCCGCATGGCTTTTGCGACATTTTCGTAATTATAGAGCGGCTCACCCATGCCCATCAGCACGATCGTGGAGAGATAGCGTGGCATGTCGGCGCTGGGGCTAGGCCATTCGCCATAGCTGTCCCGGGCGGCCATGAACTGGCCGACGATCTCGGCCGGGCCGAGGTTGCGGACGAGTTTCTGGGTGCCGGTGTGGCAGAAGGTGCAGGATAGGGTGCAGCCAACCTGTGAGGAAATGCAGACAGCACCCCGGTCTTCCCGACGATCCGGAATATAGACGGTTTCGGCTTCCTGACCGTCGCGGAAGCGGAAGAGGAACTTGCGCGTCTCGTCCACGGAGGTCTGTTCGGTGGCGGTCTCGGGGCGGCTGACGACGAAATGTTCGGCGAGTTTGGCCTGCATCGGCTTGGCGATGGTCGTCATGGCCGAGAAATCGGTCGCACCCTGATGGTAAATCCAATGCCAGAGCTGCTTGGCGCGGAAAGGCTTCTCGCCGATATCCGTCATGAGTGCGGCCAGCTCTTCGCGTGACAGGCCCACCAGATCACGTCGCCCATCCGCGAGACGCGCTTCGGGCGGCGCGAACAGGGCGGATTTCGCGTGAATGCGCTCGCGCTCGGTAGCGTTCAGGTCGTCGGAGGCGACGGAATTGATTCGGGGGCGGATGTCGGGATGGATTACGGCTGTCATGACGGCGGAGCCATAGCACGGAGAAGACCCGCAGTTCCAAAGGAAAAGCGCGGTCTTTCCGGGAAAGCTGTTTTTGGAAAACTATTCCGCTTCTGGCTGGGCCGGAGCCGTTTTTCTGGCAGCGATCAGGAACTCGCGGTTGCCTTCGGGGCCGGTGATGGGGCTCGCTTCGATCCCGAGAACGTTCCAGCCGGGGAGGGCTGTGAACCATTCGCGGATTTCTTCGCAGACACGTTCATGAACCGCAGGGTCGCGGACGACGCCTTTGGCACCGACTTCGCCGCGTCCCGCTTCGAACTGCGGCTTGATGAGGGCGACGGCCCAGGCATCCGGCGTGGTGAGTTCAAGCGCTGCGGGCAGGACGGTGCGCAGACCGATGAAGCTTGCATCGCAGACGACAATTCCAGCGGGCTCAGGAATCTGTTCGACTGTCAGGGCGCGGGCATTCGTCTTTTCCATGACGACGACGCGCTCGTCCGAGCGGATTTTCCAGGCGAGCTGACCATGTCCAACGTCCACGGCATAGACTTTTTCAGCACCGTGGGTCAGGAGGACGTCTGTGAAGCCTCCGGTCGAGGCGCCGACGTCAATGGCGATACGGCCTTTCGGGGCCAGCCCGAAATGTTCAATGGCGTGAATCAGCTTGAGCCCGCCGCGCGACACCCAGGGATGGTCCTGACCTTTGAGGGCGAGGGGGGCATCTTCGGGAAGCTGGTCGCCAGCCTTCGCGATCCGGCGGTCGCTTGTATAGACGAGGCCAGCCATGATCAGGGCCTGTGCCCGCGTCCGGCTTTCGACCAGCCCCCTGTCAACAAGGAGCTGGTCGGCGCGGCGTTTGGCCATCAGTCGCTCAGGCGGACTGCTGGGCGACGTCTACGCCCAGGGCAGCAGCGGCGACATGCACGATGTTCGGCGCGGTCAGGCCGGCTTCCTCGTACTGGGCGTCCTGCGTGTTGTGGTCGATGTAACGATCCGGCAGGGCGAGCGGGCGGAACTTCACCTTGTCCAGCAGGCCGGTCTCGGCAAGGTGCTGCACGACGAGGCTGCTGAAGCCACCAATGGCACCTTCTTCAAGCGTGATGAAGACTTCATGCTGGTTGGCCAGATCTTCGACAAGAGCCTTGTCGATCGGCTTGGCGAAACGGGCATCGGCGACCGTAACGGGCACGCCCTGTGCGGCCAGCTGATCTGCGGCGCGCAGGGATTCATGCAGGCGCGGACCAAGCGACAGGATGGCGACGCCACCGCGGGCGTTCGGAGCGCGGCGGGCTTCGCGGACGATGCGGCCCTTGCCGATTTCCAGAACTTCGCCCTTTTCAGGCAGATCAAGCCCGATACCGTTGCCGCGCGGGTAGCGGAAGGCGATCGGTCCGGCGTCATATTCACAGGCCGTCGCCGTAGCGTGCAGCAATTCGATCTCGTCGCACGGTGCCATCACGACCATGTTCGGCAGGCAGCACAGGTAGTTCAGGTCGAACGAACCGGCATGGGTGGCGCCATCGGCACCGACCAGACCGGCGCGGTCGATGGCAAAGCGGACGGGGAGGTTCTGGAGCGCCACGTCGTGAACGACCTGATCGTAGGCGCGCTGCAGGAAGGTCGAATAGATCGCGCAGAACGGGCGCAGGCCTTCGGATGCAATACCGGCGGCGAAAGTAACGGCGTGCTGTTCGGCAATCCCCACGTCGAAGAAGCGATCCGGATAGGCCTTGGCAAACGCGCTCAGACCCGTGCCAGACGGCATTGCCGCGGTGATCGTCACGAGCTTGTCGTCGGTCTTGGCGCGGCGCATCAGTTCGCGGCTGAAGATGGAAGTGTAGCTCGGCGGACCGGCCGGAGCCTTCTTCTGCTCACCCGTGACGACGTTGAACTTGCTGACAGCGTGATACTTGTCACCGGCGGCTTCAGCGGGTTTGTAGCCGCGGCCCTTTTCGGTGATGATGTGCAGCAGGATCGGACCCTGATCGTCGGCATCGCGCAGATTGCGCAGGATCGGCACGAGCTGGCTCATGTCATGTCCGTTGACCGGGCCGACATAATAGAAGCCGAGCTCTTCAAACAGCGTGCCACCGGTGATCAGGCCGCGGGCATATTCTTCGGCGCGCTTGGCGGTGCGCTCGATCTTGCCCGGAAGGCGCTTCGCGACCTTGCCGGCGAGATCGCGCAGGCTGAAGAACTGGCGCGAAGACATCAGGCGCGACAGGTAGTCAGACATTGAGCCGACCGGGGGTGCGATCGACATTTCGTTGTCGTTCAGCACCACGATCAGGCGGTTTGCGCCGGGGCCTGCGACTGCGGCGTTGTTCATGGCTTCATAGGCCATGCCAGCCGAAATCGAGCCGTCGCCGATGACGGCGATGACGTTGCGTTCGTGATAGCTCGGGTCTTCTTCAGCGCGCAGATGGTGCGCAACGGCCATGCCGAGGCCAGCCGAGATAGACGTCGAGGAGTGCGCCGCGCCGAACGGGTCGTATTCGCTTTCCGAACGACGGGTGAAGCCGGACAGGCCCTCGGGCTGGCGCAGGGTGCGGATCCGGTCGCGGCGGCCGGTCAGGATCTTGTGCGGATAAGCCTGATGGCCGACGTCCCAGATGATGCGGTCGTCCGGTGTGTTGAAGACGGCGTGCAGGGCAACGGTCAGTTCGACTACGCCAAGAGAGGCGCCGAGATGGCCGCCCGTGGTGGAGACGGCGTCAACGGTTTCCGAGCGCAGTTCGTCAGCAAGCTGCTTGAGCTGGTCGACGGACAGGTTCCGCATGTCGGCAGGGAAGCGGACGCGATCCAGTTCGGGATAGCGGCCATAGGTAGGAATCGTAGAGGAATTCTTGCTCATGGGATCAGTTCCTGCGCTCGACGACATAATCTGCCAGTGCCCTGAGGGCGTCGGCCTGTGCACCGAAAGATGAAAGAGCCTCCCGGGCCCGGTCGCTCAGGCGACGGGCTTCGGCGCGGGCACCGTCGATGCCAAGCAGGGAGACATAAGTTGATTTGCCGCTGGCTTCGTCCTTGCCAGCGGTTTTGCCGAGTTCCTCGGCGGTAGCGGTATAATCCAGAACGTCATCGGCGACCTGAAACGCGGTGCCCAGATCGCGGCCATAGGCGACGATGGCAGCGCGGCGTTCATCGTCCACATCAGCCAGAATGGCGCCGGACTCGGCGGCATAGCGGATGAGGGCGCCGGTTTTCAGGGCGTGCAGACGTCGGACCTGATCCAGCGGCAGGGCGCGGCCTTCGCCACGGATGTCGATGACCTGACCGCCGACCATGCCAGCCGATCCAGAGGCCTGCGCCAAGGCAAGGGCCAGATTGGCGCGGACGGCCGGGTTGGGGCTGGTTTCGGGTTCGACGAGAATTTCAAAAGCGCGGGTTTGCAGAGCATCGCCTGCCAGAATCGCGATCGCTTCGTCGAACTGCTTGTGCGTGGACGGCTGACCGCGGCGCAGGTCGTCGTCGTCCATGGACGGTAGGTCGTCATGGACCAGCGAATAGGCGTGCAGCAGTTCGACCGACGCGGCAACGCGCAGGGCGGCTTCACGGTCTGCGCCAAACAATGTCGCCACTTCGACGGCCAGAAAACCGCGCAGACGCTTGCCGCCGCCAAGGGCAGCATAACGCATGGCGTCCAGAAGAACGGACTCGTCTCCCGGAACCATGGGCAGAAGGGCGTCGATCGTGCTTTCGATTTCGGCACAGGCGCGGGAAAGCGCGTCCTTCAGGGAAACAGACGGGGTAGGGGCATTCATCGGCCGGAGTCTCCGGTATCGGCAAGAGGCTCCGTGCCTGTCGTGCCGTCATCGTTCTGCACGATGGCACGCACACGCATCTCGGCCTCTCCCAGCTTCGCATCGCAATGTCTGCGCAGGGCAGCACCGCGTTCATAGGCGGAAATAGCGTCCTCGAGCTTCATCTGACCGCCTTCAAGGCCACGGACGATCCTCTCCAGTTCGGACAGGGCATCCTCAAAAGACAGGGCATCCATGGGGGCATCAATGGGTTCGGGCATGAAAAGCCTCAAGGCACACTTTGGAACAAGGTAGCGAGGGGATTACAGGCAGAAGACAGTTTTTGCCAGCCCCGCACACGGGAACGCTGGAGTTTCCTCAGGAGGGTGACGTTTCTGCACGTCGCCGGATCACGAAGGAAAGCATGCCTGCGGTTTCCGTGAACGCAATGAGCGCATGGCCGGTTTCGCGGCAATAGGACTGGAAATCCGCCACTGAGGCGCGGTCGGTGGCGAGGATGCGCAGCTTCGCACCCGGGGCCATGTCACGCAGGGCGCGATTGGCTTTGAGGACGGGCATGGGGCAGGCCAGACCACGCAGATCGAGAAGTGTTTCTGTCGGAAGAACAGTCATGGGACGCAATTATGCGCCTATCTCCGAAGGCGGCCAAGTCGGCTTTTGGTGCGTTTGCCTGAAGGTTTCAGGTTTTCATTGATAAATCAGGTGCTTGTTTCTATATTAATGGCTTAATGCCACAAAAGCGTTCCTTCCGGGGAGCGCTTTTTTTATTTGGGGGACGGCATGTCGGACGGGGAAGGCCAGGTAGTCAGTCTGGCTGATGGAAATGAGAGACGCGCCTATACGCTGCGGATGCTTGAGGATCGGGTTCTGCGACTGGAGACGATCGCGGGGGGGCTTTCGGATCGATATGAGGAACTGCGTACCGAGATGCGGCAGGAAATCTCGTCGCTGCGGGATCAGATGAAACTGCTGGAGACGAAGGTTGATGAGGGGAATCGCGTGGTCAACGGAAAGCTGGACCGGCTGATCGGAGGGCGAGCGGTCATTACAGGGATCATTACACTGGTCACATCCATTCTGGGGACGGGCATGGTGCATGTTGCTCTCTCCCTGACCACGAAGTGAGGAGGGGCTATGAGTGGAATTGATGCAGGCCAGCTCAAGCATTTGGTGGTCGCTCCCGCACTGGCGGCGCTCGGGCTCGATGGGGATGTTGCGGTTAATCTGGTGACGGGCACGGCGCTTGCGGAAAGTCGGGGGACATATGTCCGGCAGATTGGTGGGGGCCCGGCTCTGGGTTTGTGGCAGATGGAGCCCGCAACGCATGACGACTGCTGGGTCAACTTTCTGTGTTATCCGGCAGGCAGGAGGTTCGAGCGGATTCTGGAGGGGATGCTTTCGCAGGATCTGCCCAAAAGCGCGCAGCTTGTCTCCAATTTGAGATATGCATCGGCAATGGCCCGCATCCGGTATTACCGGACGCCGGTCTCCCTGCCGTCGTCGAGCGATCCGGCCGTTCTGAGCCGTTTTCACAAGCAGTATTACAACACGGCTGCAGGGGCGGCTGACCCTGTGGCCAACATCCCGTTTTTCCGTCAGGCGGTTATGGTCTGAAGAGAGTGGGAGCGGTGTCGGGGAATGTATGCATCACGCTCCCGACACCGCACGACTGTTTAAACCGGTTTAATATGACCGAATAGTGGCAGATGATGCCGGAAAATGCGCCGTTTGAGGTTCAGGGTGTAGAAAGTGGCAGCGTTCGCGCAGACAGGTCGCCTTTGAACGTCGTGCTGCCTGTATGAGTCAGCGACAGACCGCGGTGGAGGGCGACCTTTCCTCCGATTGTGATCCAGCGGCGGCAGAAGGCGAAATCTTCGGAAAGATAGGTCCGGGTTTCCGGGTCGATCAGACAGTCGAACAGGGCATAGGCGTCTGACGAGGGTGCTTGCGAAGTCTGGCCTTCGGACTTCGCGTCGATGCGGCTGTAACGGGTTTCGGGATAGTGGGCGATCATGTCGAGGAGCATCTGACGGGTCATGAGCATGAATCCGGTTCCGATATAGGAGACGTTCGCGATTTCGCCCGGTGCGCTGTCATCGTGCAGGGCGGCGCAGTCTCCGACATAGCGTAGGCTGGCTGTTCTGGGCTCTTCGCCAGCGGCAATGAAACGATCCGTATCGTGGTCCCAGTAATGGGATTTCAGGGGGTAGGCCCCTCCGATCAGAGGGCGGTCTGCATCCAGCAGGGCGAGAATGTCGGTTATGGAAAAGCCGATATCGCTGTCGATGAAAAGAAGATGGGTGGCATCGGTCATGGTCACGAACTGATGCAGAAGCGTGTTTCTGGCCCGCGTGATGAGGGCGTCACTGCCGATTGTGGACAGGGTGAGTTGCAGATTATGGGCCGGTGCTGTGGCCATGCAGCCGATGAGGGACTGCATGTAATTCAGTGTGATGGTGCCACCGAAGCAGGGCGTGGCGATGAAGATGTGGCGCGGACTGGGGGGGCAGGAAGTCATGCGAGGCAGCCTGCCCTGAAGCTATGAAAAAAGAATTAAAACCGCGCTTTAAAAAGTCCTCATGCTCCCATGTGTGCCTGAAGAACCATGTAAAAGATGAAGGCGGCGTCCAGACCGAGGACGATTGGCGTTAGGCGCTGGAACTGACGTGTGGCGACGGCGAGCGCGGTGTAGATCAGCAGGCCGCAGGACAGGCTCAGCATGAAATTACCGGTCACGCCTGCAATCAGCAGCATCATCAGGGGCGGAATGGCTTCTGCGGGTGTTTCCGCGACACGGCTGAGGCTGCCGAGCATGTTTAGTCCCACGAGAATAAGCACGGGCGCTGTGGCGATCGCGGGAATGGCGGTGATGAGCGGCCAGAAAACGGAAGACAGGGCAAACAGGACGGCGACGACCAGTGCGCTCAGACCCGTGCGGCCGCCGGCTTCTACGCCTGCCAGACTCTCGACATAGGCGGAGACCGTGCAGGTTCCGAGCGAGGCACCGATGATGCTGGCCGCTCCATCGGAACCGAAAGCGCGGTGATCGAGCGCAGGTTTTTCAACCGTTCCGTCCAGGCCTGCGCGGTGGGCGACGCTCATCATTGTTGCGGTTGCGTCGAAAAAATCGCTCAGCAGAAAATAGAGCGTGATGGGGACGAGGAGTCCGAGGTGGGAAAAATATTCGTGGAAATCGAAAGGAAGGAACAGGTTGGTCGGATAATGCGGCCAGTCCAGAAGTTGGGCTGGAAGATGCGTGATCGGGCCTGAGGGCGTGTGGATGAACAGTCCGGCGATGGTAATGGTGAGGATGGCGAGGAGCAGCCCGGCCGGGACGCGCAGGACGACGAGAATGGCGCTCAGGACGACGCCAGCCATGCTGAGCAGGACGGACGGGTTGCTCAGGGAGCCAAATGTCAGACCTTCGGGCGAAGGAACGGCGATGCCGCCCGTCATTAGACCGATCCGGGCGATGAAGGCACCGAGTGCGATCTGGATCCCGAGCACGATCGAAGGCGGAAAGCCGCGGATGATGCGTTGACGGATCTGGCTCAGGGAGAGGGCGGTAAAGCACAGTCCGCTGAACAAGACGACCGTAAAGGCTGTGCGCGGGCTGACATGGGCTTGCTGCACGACAACCTGTGCGAACAGGACATTGCTGCTCATGGCGGGGGCAAGGGCGATGGGCAGGCGGGCCCAGAGCGCCATCAGCAGCGTACCCGCGACTGCGCCGGCGATCGTGGTCATGACCATGTCGTGACGGTCCAGACCTGCCGCCGAAAGGATGGCCGGGTTGACGGCCACGATATAGGCCATGGCCCCGAAGACCGTCAGTCCGGCAATGACCTCACGCGGGATCGTTGAACCGCGGGCCGTGATATGGAACCAGCGGTCGAGTCTGGATAGCAGCAAGCGGACACTCCGGGGGCAGGGGATGGCTGGGCCAAGCTATAGTCAAAAAAGCTGGTTCTGCCACGACCCGGAGCGTATCTTTTCATTTCGGGTTCGATTTTTTCTCCCATGCTTTGTGGATCTCTGCCGGAGACAGGTGGTGGTGTGAGGCTTGCGGATGCGTTGCTGTCTGTGGGTGTGCCGGGTGCGGGATGCTGCTGGGGCCTGAGCCTGTGGTGGCGCCGGGTGCGATCCCGGCGGCGGGATGTTCATTGGCTTCCAGAATGGCTTTTTCGCAGACCGAGCCCTTGCCGACACCAAGCTGGATGGTCGGGATCAGAGCTGCGGGCGGGAAGACGATCCCAAGCCCCACAGAGGCTGCGACGCGGCCGATCAGTTCCGCACCCGGCAGAATTGTGGGGCTGTTGATCGGGCCGAAAATATGGACCGCGCCGGGCAGGGACAGGATCTGTGGTCCGATCGAGCGGGTGGTGATGGCGTAGTCCAGTGTGTCCTTATGAAAATTGACGGTGCCAGTGCCGCTTGTCCGGGTAGTACCGGTTTGCAGGAGCATTGCATCGGTATGCACAATACCGTTCTTGAGCGGCAGGTCCGCCACGAGGCATTCCAGTTTTGAGCGATCCGGAATTCCAAGCGCAGACAGAATGGCCGAGCCGAGCTTGAGCCCCAGCAGATCGGGAAGAAGGGCCGTCACATCCCCCCCGCGGTCCAGAACCAGTGTCGTCCCGCCGTTGCCGTTTTCGACCAGCGTTGCGACCGAATTGCCAGTCGAATTAAGCGTTACATGACCGCCAATAGTGCCTTCACCTTGGAACATGTCCTTGGATGTCATGATGCGGGAGAGGGGAAGGCGGCAGACGTCCAGACGGAAGCGGGTGTGGAACTGCGCGTTTTTGGTCGGCTCAAGCGTAGCATTTGCGGAAATGGTTCCTGTCCCGGTGGCAAAGGTCAGGTGTTTGAGGTCAATGGCGCCGTCATGGATGTCGAGTTCGGTATCAATATTGTCCAGAGGCCAGTTTTTATTGCGGATGTGATCGCCGTGATAGGTTAGATGCACGTTGGCGGCATTGAGTTTCGGGACATTGATGGCCTTGTCAGGCAGTACGCGGGTACTGGCCGGTTCGGCTTTTTTCGCTTCGCCGGGCTGTGCGCCAATGAAGCCGCCCAGATCCGCCAGATCCACTTGATGGGAATGAAGGGCCGCATCCACAAAGATCGGTTTCTGATGCGGATTGACATTGATGTCTCCGCCGATATCCGAAGAGCCCATATGGCCTTCGAATTTCTGGAAACGGATTGCGCGGTCGGAATAGGCCAGATTGCCGGTGACGCTATAGGCCGGGGTTTCCGGAATGGGTACGCCCGTCAGGGGGTAAAGGAGCGCCATGTCCGGACCGGCAAAATGCAGTGCAAGATTGGTACCGCGGAAGTGGATCGGATCGTCAACCGTGCCGCGCAGAGTGATGTAGGTGGGGCCGTTGGCGAGGCGTCCGTCGATTGGATAGGGATGCGTGGTGTCTGTGATGTCCAGAAGGGCGCCCCCAACGATATGACCCGTGATGGGTGCGCGGGCGTAGCGGCCTTCAAGATCAATGACGATATGCCCGTCATCGCCGTCTTTTGGCGGAACGGTATGGATAAGGACGTGCATGTCCGTCTTCAGCTTTGCCATCGCTATACGGACATCGCCGTCATTGATCTCGATCTTGCCGAGCTTGGGTAGCGTTGTTGAAAGTGAGGCTGTCTGGGAGGATGTACCGGAGGCCGAGGGGAACGTATAATTGTTCGTGCCATCAGCTAGTGAAACGATGTCGCCTTTTGGTGCGTCGACACGGATCAGTGGCACGGAGAGACCGCCGCCTGTCAGGTAACGCCATGCATCGACCTTGACCGTGATGGCGTGAGCCGAGGCAAAGTCGTCTTTTTCTTTCCCGAAGCCCTCGGGCTGGCCGATCTTCAGATCATCGACCGTAATTGTTGGCTTGAAGCCAAGATGAACATGCAGATGCGCGATGCTGACGGGGCGATGCAGGGCTGCTGTGGCCTTGCGGTCAATGTAGGGAACGAACCAGTCCCATTGCCAGACCAGGATCAGCACGATGAGGGCGGCTACCAGCGCTCCGACAATACCGCCAGCGGTTTTCAGGCGCCGGTGTCCCTTCACCCGCCCGGCGAGAGGTTTGTCAGAAGGGGACGGCGTTAGGGGCGGGGTGCTGCTCAACGGCGTTTCTCCGGAATTTGTGGTGTGTCGAGACGGATCTGGTTGTTGCAAGTCACTCTAATTACGGACAGAACCAGAAACGGTTTCACAAAAGACAGGAAGATCGGAGCGGATGGACACGGTTGAACGCATCGGCAGTCAGGACGGCTCAGGCCTTGCGGAACTGCGACGTGTCAGCCGAAAGGCGCATGAAGCCGTGGATGAAGCTTTTTCGCGTTTCAATCTTGCAGATCGAGAATCCTACGGTGCGTTTCTGACAGCTCATGCAGGCGCGCTTCTGACGGCCGAGACCTATCTCGCGAAGCATCCGAGTGTGCTGCCATCATGGCGTTCACGCTCGGAACTGCTGAAGGAGGATCTGCGGCAGATGGGGCTTGAAGTTCCTGTGGCGCGTCAGGACATCTTTCCCGAGCATGACGGTATGGCGCTGGGCGTGCTGTATGTTCTGGAGGGATCACGCCTTGGCGGCCGGGTGCTTTCGGCGCGTGTGGCTGAGGGTTTGCCCCGGGCGTATCTGTCGGCGTTCCATCAGAAAGGGGAATGGCCGGAGTTTCTGGCACATCTGGAGCACTCTCTGAACGAGAGCGATGTGGCACAGCGTAAGGCTGTTACGGCAGGAGCAGTCCTGACGTTTGACCTGTTCCGCAATAGCGCCGGTTCTCAGGCCTGAGGCAGTCGGGCCGGCCGCACATTCCTTGGGACAACACCCGGAAAAGCATCGGATAGGCGCTCGGCCTCCTCGAACGGCAGCATAGCAACCGCGCATCCCAGGGCGCTGGCATCTGCTGCGGGAAGTCTTTCAATTCCGCGCAGTAATCCCGCGAGGTTATGGCCTTCCGCCGTCAGAACCATGAAAGATGTCATGCGGCTGTAGAGACTCATCGTCGCGTCGATTTCCGTCAGGCGATGGTCGGGAATGGCGATATGGATATCATTGCCGCTGACGGGGGACTGGACGGTGTTTTCAGCAATTTTGATGCGGAGCGGGATCATGGGCAGGAGCGTCGGCGAGCCTGCAAGCGGGAGATATCGGCCGGGCAGTGGATTTTCCACGAACAGGCATGCGTTCCAGATATCGGTGTCCGATACTTCCAAAGCCATGAAGAGCGGATTATAGCGCCCGAAATCCGTGTCCGTCGCTCCAACAGGAACGAGAGAGCCGGTTTGCATATCCAGCATCAGACGCGGCGTTTCCCCGAGCGTGCAGAAACGAAATTGCGGTTGTGAGCTGGAGGACGGAGACACGGAAAGCTGAGCGGGTGTCAGGCCAAGTTTTTGTAGAGCGGACTTATCCGCATGAGTCATGACGGTCTTGAGGCGCCAATAAAGATCGGTCAACGACGCCTGGGTCAGGAATGAGGCGATCCGGCGGCTTTCGGGAAGCCAGCGGTTTGCGCCGCCATATTCAGCATCATTGCGATTGAAATTTTTCCAGGCCTGTTCGGGCGTCGCGCTAGAATCGCGTTTGAAAAAACTTTCCCGGTCGCTTGCTGCAAAGTGAAGAATCCGCGCTTCGTCCCAGACGGCATTTCTATCCAACGCCGAAAAGGGGTCAGGTAGGCCGGTTGCGAGAGAGCGTGGCTGAACAAGATGCCGCACAATGCGGTGATCCGGCAGGCCGAGAAGGCCATGGCGGGTGAAGGTCTCGACCGGGGAGAAGGCCGAGGGCGTCAGGCGTCCGGAAGAGCCGAACAGGCACCAGTTTACGGGAATTGTCGTTCCAGTCGCAGCAGCCGTGAATTCAGCGACGGATCGGGCGGTCTCGAAATGCAGGTATTCGTCCGCCGCCAGAATCATCATCCAGTCGAATTCGTCGCGGCCCTGTGCGAGCGCGTTTTCGTGGAACCGGGTCTGACGTTCCAATCGTGTGGGGAGCGTCGTATCGGCGGACTGGACCCGGATGTCGTAAAGCGTGGCGGCGTTTGAGAGGACCGTACTGGTTCCGTCCGTAGAATGATCGTCACAGACAATCAGGGTCGAGAAACCGATTGTCGCGTGATGGGCCAGCCACCATCCGATCGTATCAACTTCGTTGTGAACGAACAGGATGGCGGCGCTTTTCGACATAAGGCAGACCTCAGTCCATTTTCAGGGCGGCGAGGAAGGCGCTCTGGGGGATTTCGACTTTACCGAACTGCCGCATGCGCTTTTTGCCTTCCTTCTGTTTGTCCAGAAGTTTGCGCTTACGGGAAATATCGCCGCCATAACATTTGGCCGTCACGTCCTTGGACAGCGCGCCGATCGTTTCACGGGCGATGACCTTGGAGCCGATGGCGGCCTGAATGGCAATCTTGAAGAGCTGTTTGGGGATCAGATCCTTGAGCTTGCCGCAGATCGAGCGTCCACGCTGCTCGGCGACGGTGCGGTGCGAGATGAAGGAAAGGGCATCGACCGGTTCGTGGTTCACGAGAATGGAGATGCGGACCAGATCGCTCTCTTCGTAGCCGTCCATCTGATAGTCGAAGGAGGCGTAGCCACGGCTGATGGATTTCAGGCGGTCGTAGAAATCGAACACCACTTCATTCAGCGGCAGACGATAGACGGCCATGGCGCGGTTGCCGACATAAGTCAGATCCACCTGCACGCCACGTCGCTCAGAACAGAGCGTCAGGACCGGGCCGAGATATTCGTCCTGCACCATGATGGTCGCCTTGATCCAAGGCTCATCAATGGTTTCGATCTTGCTCAGCTCCGGCATGTCCGCCGGATTGTGCAGATCCTCGACCGTGCCATCCGTCATGTGCATCTTGTAGACCACGGACGGGGCGGTTGCGATCAGGTCCAGATTGAATTCGCGGGACAGGCGTTCCTGAATGATTTCCAGATGCAGCAGGCCGAGGAAGCCGCAGCGGAAGCCGAAACCCAGTGCCGCCGAGGTCTCAGCCTCAAAGTGGAACGAGGCATCGTTCAGACGCAACTTCGCAAGACTGTCGCGCAGCTTTTCGAAATCGTCGGCGTCGATTGGGAACAGACCGCACCACACGACGGGAATGGATGGCTTGAAGCCCGGAAGGGCCTTCTCGGCAGGGCGGCGGTCAAGGGTGACGGTATCGCCGACATTGCAGTCCGCGACGGTCTTGATGGCGGCGTTGATGTAGCCCATCTCGCCCGGGCCGAGGCTCTCGACCGACTGCATCTTGGGCAGGAACACGCCAACCTGATCGACGTGATAGGTTGCACCGGTCTGCATCATGCGGATGCGGTCGCCACGCTTGAGGCGGCCGTCCTTGATGCGGACGAGAATGATGACGCCCAGATAGGCATCGTACCAGCTGTCGACCAGCAGGGCCTGAAGAGGTGCTTCGGCATCGCCCGTGGGGGCGGGGAGGCGCTGGACGAGGGCTTCGAGCACGCCTTCGATATTGATGCCGGTCTTGGCGCTGATTTCGACGGCGTCATCGGCGGGAATGCCGACGACTTCCTCGATCTGGGCGCGGACGCGCTCTGGTTCAGCAGCAGGAAGGTCGATCTTGTTCAGGACCGGGACGATTTCATGATTGGCGTCGAGGGCCTGATAGACGTTCGCCAGCGTCTGGGCTTCCACGCCCTGAGAGGCATCGACGACCAGAAGCGAGCCTTCACAGGCAGCGAGCGAGCGGCTGACTTCGTAGGCGAAGTCGACATGGCCCGGCGTGTCCATGAGGTTCAGAGTGTAAGTCTTGCCGTCCTTGGCTGGATAGGTCAGGCGCACGGTCTGCGCCTTGATGGTGATCCCGCGCTCCTGCTCGAGTTCCATCGAATCGAGAACCTGATTTTTCATCTCGCGCGCGGTCAGGGCGCCACAGGCCTGAATCAGGCGATCGGCCAGCGTCGATTTGCCGTGATCGATGTGGGCGATGATCGAGAAATTGCGGATAAGGGAGAGCGGGGTATCGGTCATGGCTGCTACATAAGGGATTATCGCAGAAATGTCAGTAGATCTGCGCAAAAGCCTGCCTTTGTGAAAAGGCAGGCGGGAGTGGGATCAGCGGTCCGTGAGACGGAACTCGATCCTGCGGTTTCTGGCATAGGCCGCCGGTGTGCTGGCAGCGTCCAGAGGCTGGTAGTCGGCGAAGCCCGTCGCGGCCAGATGACGTGGGTCCACGCCCTCGGCAATCAGCAGTTTGACCACCGTGATGGCGCGCTCCGACGACAGTTCCCAATTGCTGGGAAATGCGCTGTGGATCGGCTGGCGGTCGGCATGTCCGTCCACGCGCAGAATCCACGGAAGATCCGTCGGGATCGTTGAGGCGACCTGTTTGAAGGTGTGGGCAAGGGTTGTGATTTCCTTGCGGCCTTCTGGCGTTAGATCGGCGCTACCCTGCGGGAACAGGATTTCCGACTGGAAGACAAAACGGTCTCCCACGACATTCACGCCTTTCTGGTCTTTCAGCAGGTCCCGCAGGCGACCGAAGAACTCGGACCGGTAGCGTTTGAGCTGATTGACCTTGTCGGCCAGCGCCAGATTGAGCTTGTTGCCCAGATCCGCGATCTGCGCGTCCTTGCCCTGCTCGTTCTTCTTTTCAATGTCGAGGGCGTTGCTGATCGCCTGAAGCTGGCGGGTCAGTTCTTCAACCTGCGCCTGAAGATCCGAAATCTTGCTGTTCTGTTGTTTGCTTGTGTCGTCTGCCGAAGCCAGGGCTTGATCTTTTGACTGAAGCTGCCCTGTCAGGGCAGCGATCTGGGTCGAAAGAGTCTGGAGCTGGGCCTGATTGTGCTGTTTTTCGTCAGACAGCGTGGCGACGGTGGAAGACAGGCTTTTATTTTTGTCTTCCGTCATCGACAGCATGTGCGACAGTTCGGCCAGCTGCTTTTGCAAGGCGTCGAGCGTGTGTTCGCGTCGTGACAGCGAGACCGACAGGAACTGCTGCCCCACGACGAAGACGAGCAGAACGAAAGTGACGACCATTAGCAGGGTGGACAGGGCGTCCACATAGCCGGGCCAGGCATCAAGGGCGTTGTGAGATCCGCGTCTGCGCCGGGCCATGGATCAGTCCTGCCTGCCGGGAGAGGGCGTTGTGTTGCCAGAAGCCGCCGCAATCGTGCGGGCCAGAACGCGGAGATCGTTGCGAAGCTCTCCGATCGTCTGGGCGCGGCCTTCATAAAGCTCTTGAATGAGACGGCTGAGATGCGTCTCTATCCGCAGAAGCGCCGTTCCCTGAGAGCCGGGACCATCATCGCCCATATGGCGCAGCAGGGCCGTTTGGGTTTCGGCGGTGCGGGTCATGAGGGTCTGGTTGGCGGCGAGTAGATCTGTCATGCCGCGCAGACGTTCCTGAAGGCTGTCGAGCATGTGCAGCTCGCGGACGCGGTTTTCCTCGCTGCGGGAGACGGCGTTCTGGAGCGTTTCCAGATTTTCGGCGGTCTGTTCGAGCAGCGCCTGAACATAGGCCGGAACAGGCGCGCCGTCGCTCTCGATGGCTGTGCTGCCCGTGACGCGTGTGACGCCAGCCAGCCATTCTTCCAGTTCATTGAAGAAGCGGGTCTGGGCCTGCCCGGCTGTGAGATCCAGAAAGCCGAGAACCAGTGCGCCAGCGAGGCCGAACATCGAGCCTGAGAACGCCGTGGACATGCCGGCGAGCGGTCCGGCAAGGCCTGTCTTGAGCTGGTTGAACATGACGTCCATGTCGCCGCCACCGGCGGACATGCCGCCGATGACACCTGCAATCGAACTTACCGTCAGCAGAAGGCCGTAGAACGTGCCCAGCAGACCCAGAAAAATCAGAAGTTGAGTCATATAGCGGGAGATTTCCCGGCTTTCGTCCAGACGCGAGGACAGGCTGTCGAGCATGGCCTGTGTGGTCTGGGTTGAAAGTGTCAGGCGGTCCGTGCGGTTGCGGGCTGCCAGCATGCTGGCCATGGGCGCGAGCAGGCGGGGAGCCTTGGGTGCGGCCAGACCGGCGCGTGGCTGGCGCAGGAGTTCAACCCAGTGCACTTCCGGCATGAGGCGCTGGACGACATGCAGGTTCCACAGGATGCCCAGCAGGAGCACGCCAAGGATAATGGCATCGAGCTTCGGGTTCGCGCTGAAGGCCTGAAGCAGGGTTGTGCCCATTGTCGCGGCCAGAAGGCCGACCGCGACAAGGAAAACGGCCATTCGGAGCAGATAGGTCGTAGGACGTGTCACGGCGTGTCTTTCCTGATGTTATTTCGGCAGGCCGTTTGCGGAAGGTGAGGGGGCGACGGGATTTGTCTCGATAACAACATCCAGCCGGTCGGCAGGCGCGCTGTCTCCGGCGTCCGGACGTCCGAGCGCGCGGGGATAGAGACGGGTCGTGGCCACACCTGCGTGAATGAAGATCGATCGGACGGCAAGCGCGCGGGCCAGCGCGATGCGACGCGGCATGGACACGTCATCGCCCGGTAGTGTGGCATGGGCGATCAGCACGACCCGCTCTTCCGGGTGGTGCGAGAGTTCGGTTCCATAGGCCTGAAGCGCTTTAAGGCTGTCGGCGTTCAACGCCTCGCTTCCAGATGGAAACAGAACGCGCAATCCACCGTCAGGTAGCGATTCCGTGTGGCTTGCGGCATCGGTGACAGCGGTCACGTCCGCCGGAGGAACGGGCGGATGGAGCTGAACCGGAACGAATGGCGGAGGCAGCACAACCGGAGGCGGTGGAGCGGGAGGAACGCCCGGAACCGTCTCATGCGCCGGAGCAGATTTGACCGGAGTGGCTGCCGGGGCAGGCGTGGATGTCGCGGCAGGTTTCTGCGAGACCGGCTTCGTGTTGCTGTGTGCGGCGGAGGTGTGGGCCGTATGTGGCGCAGCAGCCGTTTTTTTTGCGGTGGGAGCGGACTTGCCCTGAGGCAGATCATCCAGATTGCTGGTGACCTGTGCCTGTGCGGCGGGCAGCGAAAGGCAGGCCAGAAAGGCCGCCAGAGAAAGGGAGGAGAGGATCGGCCTGTTCATGTCAGGCCGATCCTAGACGAGGCCTCACGACTCCCGCAATGGGGCGTGAGGACAGTTTCGTCAGCGCCGGGAGATCAACCCCGGTTCAGGGCCTCATGCACGAGCGCGCGCAGGGTGCCGTGAAGGTTGGTGTTTCCGGCAACGACATTCACGTCGTCCGGCAGATCGTGGAGTTCGTTACCGTCCGGATCGGTC
The DNA here is from genome assembly GCF_018256175.1 of Gluconobacter sp. Dm-44. Classification (NCBI taxonomy): domain Bacteria; kingdom Pseudomonadati; phylum Pseudomonadota; class Alphaproteobacteria; order Acetobacterales; family Acetobacteraceae; genus Gluconobacter; species Gluconobacter sp. Dm-44. The sequence continues at coordinate 183,465 of NZ_JAERLZ010000006.1, forward strand.
GCATAACCACCTGCCTCACGAACGAGAAGCAGACCGGCTGCGCAGTCCCACGGCTTGATCCCGAATTCCCAGTAGCCTTCGTAGCGGCCTGCTGCCACCCATGCGAGATCGAGGGCTGCGGCACCGAAGCGGCGAATCCCTGCGACCTGCGGCATCAGTGCGCCCAGAACGCGGGCGAACGGCAGACGGCTGCTGCTTGGGACCTTCGCAAAGGGAATGCCCGTTGCGAAAACGGCTTCCAGCATGTTGCGGCGACCGGAGACGCGGAGGCGACGCTCGTTAAGGAACGCGCCCACGCCCTTTTCGGCCCAGAACATTTCGTTGGCCGCCGGGTTGTAGACAACCGCCGCGACCAGTTCGACCGATCCGTCCTGAAGTCTGCGCTGAAGACCGATGGAAATGGCCCAGTGCGGAATGCCGTGCAGGAAGTTCGTCGTGCCGTCCAGCGGATCGACGATCCAGCGCCAGGTCCAGTTATCCCCGCCCGAAGCGCCGCTTTCTTCCATCAGGAAGGCGTAGCCCGGCCGCGCACGGCTCAGTTCTTCGCGGAGGATGGTTTCGGCGCGCAGGTCGGCCTGGGAGACGAAATCTCCCGGGCCTTTGATGCTGACCTGAAGCTGTTCGACCTCTGCAAAGTCACGGAGCAGACGGCGCGAGGCCTTCTGCGCGGCGCCCTGCATGACGGCCATGTGCGGGGAGAGACGCATGATGGATCAGTCCTTCGCGCGTTCGACGTAGGATGCGTCTTCCGTGCGGACAACAATGCGCTCACCGGCTTCGATGAACGGCGGAACCAGCGTCTTGACGCCATTCGACAGCACGGCGGGCTTGTAGGACGAGCTGGCCGTCTGGCCCTTGACCACCGGATCGGCTTCCGTGATTTCCAGCGTCACATGCGGCGGCAGTTCCACGCCCACCGGGTCGCCTTCGACCAGCTTGACGTTCAGCGGCATGTTGTCCTGAAGGAATGCGAACTGGTCGCCGAAGATGTCCTTGGCGAGGATCAGCTGCTCGAACGTCTCCGGGTCCATCAGGACGACATTGTCACCATCCATGTAGGAATAGGTGTAGTCCTTGTCTTCCGTCATCAGACGCTCGACGGAGTCAGCCGTTCTCCAGCGTTCGTTGGTCTTGTTGCCCGTCTTGAGGTCGCGCATTTCGACCTGAATGAAGGCGCCACCCTTGCCCGGGGTGATGATCTGCTGCTTGAGAACCGTCCAGCGGCGACCGTCGTGCTCGATGACCTGGCCGGCCCGGATAAGGTTGGCTTGCTGTTTCATGCTTGTGTCCTGATGACCCTGAAGGAGGGATTTTCTGTCACGTCTGTGGGCTTCTAGCGCCGCACGGGGCCTCTAAGCAAGGCGCAAGGGATATGTGGGCTGCGGGGACTTCAGGAAAGTGTGAAGGAAAGGGGGCTTGGGGCCGCGCGCTGGGCAGGTCATGTCAGACTGTGTGTGCGTCCTGAGGGTCAGGGCGAAACGCAAGGAGAAGACGCATGTACGATATGAAGAACCTCTCGCGCATTTCCCATCTCGAAGCCAATGCCTCCAAGGGGATGGAGGCTTTCTGGCAGTTCGATCGTGCGGCTTTCGAGGAGGGGGCCGTCAGCGCCCTGACCAAGCAGCTTGCCGCCGTGGCGGTCGCCCTGACGACCCAGTGCCCCTATTGTATTGAACTTCATGTGAAGGCGGCTCGCGAAGCAGGTGCGACGGACGCCCAGCTTTCCGAAATCGCCCTCGTGGCCGCTGCCATCCGCGCGGGCGGCGCGATCACGCATGCCACGCATATGTTCGAAGCGAAGTAAGGTTTTCTTTCGCTTCAAGTGAAGTCGCAAATCTCTCCGTCGGGTGTTGAAACCGTCCCCGGAGAGTCGGGCTTGAGATATTCCGGGCCGATCGGGACTTTCCCCCGGCCGCCCGGAATGTCCAGAACATAGGTTGGCCAGGCGAGGCCCGTTACGCGCCCGCGGAGCTGCCGCAGCAAAGCCTGTCCTTCTTCGACCGGAACATGGAAATGTCCGGTTCCGGCGGCAGCATCCAGATGATGCAGATAATAGGGTTTGACCCGCGCCTTCAGGAACGCCCGCAGAAGGGCTTCCAGACTTTCCACCGTATCGTTGACCCCGCGCAGCAGAACGGACTGCGACAGAACCGGAATGGCACGCGACAGCACGGCGCGGATGGCTTTCGTGGCCTTCGGCGTCAGTTCTCTGGCGTGGTTGGCATGGACCACGAGCCACATGGCGCAGTCCGTTTCCATGGCATCCAGAAGCTCTTCCGTCATGCGGGCGGGATCGGCGACTGGCACGCGGGAATGGATGCGGATGGTCTCGATATGGGGCATGTCGGACAGGGACTGCACGATATGCTTTAGTCGGCGGGGCGCCAGCATGAGCGGATCGCCCCCCGTGAGAATGATCTCACGGATATCGGGATGTTGCCGCACCCAGTCCAACGCGGTTTCGAGTTCCGCATCATTCAAAAGGCCGCCGCCGGGCCCGACATGTTCTCGGCGGAAGCAGAAGCGGCAATAGAGCGGGCAGACCAGCAGCGGCTTGAGCAGGGCACGATCGGCATAGCGATGCACGATTCCGGGAACGGGCGAGAGCGCATCATCGCCGATCGGGTCCGTATCTTCGTGCGGCAGCGTGACGAGTTCGCGCGCATCGGGGATGACCTGTCTGGCGATAGGATCGTCCGGATGGGTGATCAGGTCCTGAAAGGCAGGTGGAATGGCCATCGTGAAGCGTTCGCCCACCGCTTCGAGCGCTGAACGGTCAGCCTCGTTCGCCAGCCCCGCGTCGATCAGGTCCGAGGGTGTGCGGAGGGTGGCGCGTTTTGGGGAACGCTGTTGGGCTGTCTTGACCATATCGTGCATGTGATGCCTCTAGCGGTGCGGGGCCCCGTTTTGCAACAGGAGCGATAGACGCCATGACCGTATTGTCCGCTGGATTGGCTGCTGATTCGGCCCGGATCGCCGAGCGTCTGCCGCTGCTTGAACGGCGTTCGCAGATGGTGAAATCCGTTCGGAGTTTCTTTGAAGAACGGGGCTATCTGGAAGTCGAGACGCCGTGTGCCGTTCCTGTTCCGGGAGAAGAAGTCCATTTGCGGTGTTTCAGAACCGAGCTTGAACGCCCCGACGGCTCCCGCGAAGCGCGTTTTCTGCATACGAGTCCGGAATTCGCGATGAAGCGGATTGTGGCTGCGACAGGACGGGCCGTGTTCCAGTTGGCGCGCGTCTGGCGCAATGGTGAGGCGAGCAACACGCATGCGCCTGAGTTCACCATGCTGGAATGGTATCGTCCGGGTGCGGATCTGTCGTCCCTGATGGATGAAACGGAAGATTTTCTCCGGGCTCTTCTGCCGCCTGTGGTGCATCGGGGGATGGATGTCATTGATCTGTCACTCCCCTTCGAACGTCTGACGATGCAGGCTGCGTTTGCGCGCTATGTAGGGGCGGATCTGCTGGGAACGGCCGGAAATGCCGAGGCCCTTGCCGAGCAGGCGCGTGTTGGTCTGCGCAACGGGGAGACGTGGGAGGATCTGTTTTTCCGGCTTCTGCTGGAGCGCGTCGAACCCGTGATCGGGCGCGAACGCCCGACGTTCCTGACGCACTGGCCTGCCGAACAGGCCGCTCTCGCACGACGCGACCCGGCGGACGGGCGCGCGGCTCTGCGGTTTGAACTGTATGTGGGGGGGCTGGAACTGGCGAATGCATTCGAGGAACTGACGGACCCGGTGGAGCAGCGGGAGCGTTTTGTAACGGACCGCAAGCGCCGTATCGGTCTGTCACCGGATCAGGACTGGCCGGTGGACGAAGCCTTTTTGGCAGCGTTGCCGGATCTGCCTGCCTGTTCGGGGATTGCGCTCGGGTTTGACCGGCTGGTCATGCTGGCGACAGGGGCGCCGCGGATCAGTGACATTTTGTGGTTGGCCTGATCTTTTCGGAACTTGCAGGAGTTTTAATCCTTCTTTTGCGTCAGAAGGGCTAGAACGTGTCGAAAGAGGAACATGACCGCTCTACAGCGGCACAGTCGGGGAAGAATATGATGAAAAAAGTTGGCGTGCTGTCCGTTCTGGTGCTGCTGGGCCTTTCTGCCTGTGAGGTCCCGACCCTTCAGCAGCGCAAGGTTCTGGATTCCATGGTCGGCAAGTCCGAGGTGGATGTCCTGCGCCAGTTTGGTGTGCCGACCCGCAACTACGATGCGCAGGGCCATACCTTCCTCGCCTATATCGACAACCAGACGCAGTATTCTCCCGGTGGTGGCTGGGGCTGGGATGGCTGGGGC
>NZ_JAERLZ010000007.1:0-142500 GCF_018256175.1 Gluconobacter sp. Dm-44
CTAGGCTCAGGACCTATTAATTTATTGAACTGAGCGGTGTTCCGTGATTCACAGTCTTACCGATGGAGGGTGGGCCTGTGAGTGATGTGTTTATGCTGTCTGAGAGCCAGATGAAGCGGATTGAGCCTTTTTTTCCTCTGGCGCACGGCGTGCCCCGCGTGGATGACCGGCGTGTTCTGAGCGGGATCGTTTATGTCATCCGTAACGGTCTTCAGTGGAAAGACGCTCCGAAAGCGTATGGTCCGCACAAGACTTTATACAACCGTTTTATCCGGTGGAGCCGTCTGGGTGTCTTTGACCGGATATTTGTTGCCCTGACAGAGCAGGCTGGCCGTTCGAAGCGTCTGATGATCGATGCAACACACCTCAAGGCACACCGGACAGCGGCGTCCCTGCTCAAAAAAGGGCTTTTCCCCGGCATATCGGACGGACAAAAGGCGGCCTGAACTCAAAACTTCATGCCGTGTGCGATGATCAGGGCCGACCTGTCCGCCTTCATCTGACTGCTGGACAGGTCAGTGATTTCAAAGGTGCTGATGTTTTGCTGGCGGACCTGCCGGATGAGACAGAGGAAGTCATCGGAGATCGGGGATACGACAGCAATAAGATCAGACAGTCTCTCGCAAACCGGAACATCACCGCCTGTATTCCACCAAAGAAAAACAGGAAATCAAAGCCACCTTACAATTGGCATCAGTATAAAAAGCGCCATCTGATCGAAAACATGTTCGCAAAGCTGAAAGACTGGCGACGGGTGGCAACACGATACGACCGCTGCGCTCATACATTCATGTCCGCAATCTACATCGCAGCAAGCTTCATCTTCTATCTTAAAGAATGAGTCCTGAGCCTAAAACCCCGCTAAGTCAACGGCTTAGCGGGGTTTTGCTATGCGTAAATTGAGGTCATCTTCTGGAGAACTGTTTAATTACAGAGACTTAGGCAGGGTAAGTTCAAAGCGGGGGTATCATACCGTGCAACCACTTGCGATTATCCGCATTGACGTGAGCTGCTGTTACAATCACGCTCAGAAGCGAATGTGATTTTAGCTTCTGGATTGATGACCGACCTTATTCGAGACCTTATCCTTCGCTGGCGGGACGATCCGGCAGGGGCTTATCAGAGCTGGTTTCTGTGGGACGAGCGTATCAAGAACTTTCGCTCTATCCGCCGCGGTCTGCAGCAGGTCGTTGCCGAGATTGCCGGGGGCACATTCGGGGTCGCCTATCGTGGCTCATCCCTGGAAACGGTCGTCCATTCAATTGCTGAACAGCGTCAGATTTTCAAGGGAGCGAATCATGCGTTCCTTTGGAAGCCGAAGCTACGCATTCCCGATATCTACGAAAATCCTGCCAACCAGAAAGCATTCGGGCAGCTTCTCGAGACCTGTCTGTGCTGCAATACCGAAGTGCATGTGGTCTCGGCCGTTCATGCAATCGATGCCCGGAAGATAAAAGGGCTGGGACCAGCCGTCGCCAACCTGCTGTATTTCCTACATCCCACGATCATGCCGCCTTTCAATACGGCGATCGTGAACGGCTATAATTCCTTGACCGGATCAAAGGTGAAGCTGAGGCGATGGGAGGAATATCTTGCGATGCGGCAGGGTATCCTGAAGCTGAATGCGACCTACCGTTTGCTGCTGTCTAATGATCTGGGCGCTATTGGAGGACTGCTGTTTGATCTTGGAAGTGGACGCTATTCAGCACCGCCTCTTGAGGACGACGAAACAGCGCGGAAACTCTGGGAAGCCGATCTTCACCAGGTGAGGGAGCAGAGCGCAAAAGAGGCCCGGATCCTCGCTGCGGAGCGGGAAACGGATCATACCCATACCCAGATTCAGGGCTGGCTTCGCGATCTGGGACTTTCCCTGGGGTATGATGTCTGGATTGCGGCCAATGACCGCAGTCGTCCATGGCAGGATGGCAAGCTGGGGGATGGCTGCCTGTCGGTATTGCCGGGCTTCACGGCGGAAACGCAGGGAGCGGAATCCGTGCGCCTGATCGATGTCCTGTGGCTGGACCAGGAAAGCCACAAGATCGTTGCGGCATTCGAGGTCGAGCATTCAACGACCATCTATTCCGGCATCGTGCGGATGTTGGATCTTGCTCTCGGGTCGGAGGCGCAGGCTCTGGAGGGCCTGTTCCTTGTGGCACCGGACAAGCGAGAAGCCGATGTGCGGGAACAGTTGAGACGGCCGGCGTTCAGAAGGATTGCCGATCTGAAAGTCCGGTATCTGTCTTATGGGGCGCTGGAGAAGGATCGTGAGGCAATTGAGCGCTTTGGTCACGGACTGAAGCCTATTCAGGCCATATCCCATCTCCTTACCCCAGCATGATAGTGATGACAGGCATGGCAGGAGAGGGATATGCCCACTATCGAGCAGTGATAAGGAAAAATAACCATTCATACTGCCGGTAATTTTGACAGTATCATATGTGCTGCCTCCAGATGTGATTCAGGTCAAAACGAAAGTATTCTATAAATGACGGTCTTTAAACTCATTGAACTGTGTATCTTTTACGCTCAGAACTAACTCTTTGGCCGAGTGCTTTTTAAGAAGATTTGATGATGGAAAACATTAACAATCAGGTTCTTTCAGTGCGTCAACTTCTGGCTTTGACGCAACTTTCTATCCCGACGTATCAACGTCCTTATCGCTGGGGAGCGCGAAATATAGCCGATCTCTTTACCGATTTGGCTACTCATCAAAATAAGAGCGCCTATCGATTGGGCTCTGTGGTATTTTATCAGCACACAGATAAAGACGAAAAACTCGATATTGTCGATGGTCAGCAACGAACTCTGACTTTGATGTTGACTGTCAAGGTGCTGATTGAGGTGCTGGACGAAGAAAGTAGAGACGGCAAGAAGCAAGCAACCAAATTCCAGCGCCAAGATATTCGACAACAACTTGAGGCATTAAGGGAGCCCATCGGTGCGTTTATGGAGCGGACGCGTTTTTCTAGCCGCGATTCAGAGGTAAACCTCAGACGAAATTATCTAGAGTTGCATCGGAGGGTGGCCCGCTCGGAATTTGATGAGCAGAAAATCGATTTCCTACTCAATAAATGTCAGGTGGTCTGCTTTGTCCTCGAGGATATTTCCGAGGCGTTTCAGTTCTTTGATTCGCAAAATGCCCGAGGGCGCGATTTGGCACCTCACGATCTGCTCAAGGCATTCCATCTGCGCGAATTTGCCGAGCACGAGGCCTACCGCAAGGCAGAGGCCGTTGCTCATTGGGAACGCCTGCCCAGCAACGAACTGGCCCATCTATTTGCCTTCTATCTTTATCGAGTGCGTCAGTGGGCCGAGGGCAAGTCAGCGCGCTACTTTGGTAAAGGGAATGTGAAGATCTTCAAAGGGGTCAATCTCGAGCGGGTAGGTCACTTTCCTTATGTAGAGTCACTTCGTATCGCCCACCATTTTGTTGACGATTACAATAGCCAATATCAGCGCAAGATAGATGGCCAGCGCATGGTTTTCCCGTTTCATCTCGACCAGATGATCATTAATGGTCGACGCTTCTTTGAGATGGCCGAGCACTATCAGAAGCTCGTGGCTGCAATTGTGGCTCAGGAAACTGCCTCTACTCAGGAACAACCAGCTATGCTGCTTGATGACGCGCTGACGAAGCAAGCAGGCAAAGTGCTCTTTACCTTGAATCACTATGCACGTCGTCATCGTACAGGCGATCGCTATGTGCGGGCCATGTTTGACTGCGCTCTGATCTTCTATATCGACAAGTTTGGCAGCCAAGGGCTGTCGTTGGCCATTGAGAAATGCTTTATCTGGGCCTATCGCTGTCGTATTCGTCAGCAGGTGGTGCAGCTGGCAACCATGGATAATTATGTGCTGGAGCACAACCTGATCCGTGCCATTCGTGATGCTCATCAGCCTTCTGATCTGCAGGCGTTCTATTTGCCAAACATAAGTAGAAGAGAAAACAAGAACAATTGTAACGGCAATAAAGATGAGCTGGTCGAATTATTTCAGGAAATGAATTACTATGTCTGACGCAATTGTTCGTCCGTTCTCCATCCGTGCGTTGCTGGAAGATAGTGCCCGTTATGTGGTGCCCATGTATCAGCGCAACTATGCCTGGGGCGAAGGGGAAATCACTCAATTGTTGCAGGATGTGCTCGATTATCAGAGTAAGAAAAATATAGAAGGCACAAATCAGACTTACTATATTGGTACCTTGGTACCTTGGTAGCTTACGCTCGGGCCGACGGTACCTTTGAGGTAATTGACGGCCAGCAGCGCTTCACGACCCTTTCCCTTCTGGCGATTTGGCTCAAAAACCAGAAGAATAGGACCTTAGATATGAGTTGGTATCGAGAATGTAACCTCTCTTTTGAAAGTCGTCCGGTTTCGAGCCATACTTTCGAGTATTTATGGAAGGGTGTTGAACTCTACCGTTTACGGGGGAATGCCTTTAACGAAGGTTTGGTGAATGGCTTTGAACTGATCAATAAAGCTTCGACCGAGCTTGGTCTGGTCGGCACAAAATTGACGGCTTTTTGTGAATATTTATTCAAGAACGTCCAGATTTCTCGTATCGAAGTGCCCAAGGATACAGATCTCAATCACTTCTTCGAAGCGATGAACAACCGCGGTGAGCAGTTGGAAAAGCACGAGGTGGTTAAGGCCAGGATGATGGAGGTGTTGAACCGGATTCCTGAAGTAGAAACACGTCGCCAGGATATCTATGTACTCGGGCGGGTATGGGATGCCTGCGCCAATATGGAACGCTATATTCAATACGGTTTTACACCTGCTGAACGTCATAGCCTGTTTGCCGAAAATGACTGGGGGCAGTTTATACCTCAGGATTTTGAGTGCCTGCGCAGTCTGCTGACTTTCTCTTGTAGTGCGAACTCAGAGGACAAAACGGAGGATTGCCCCTTCACGGCTAACCACGGACGCACCCTATTGGCCATTTTGCACGACGATACGCTCGACGTGGTGAACAATGTTGAAGAGGAAAGTGCTGGCTCAGAGCGATTTAGCAGCGTCATTAATTTTTCCAACTTTTTGCTTCATGTATTGAGGCTCGTAAGTCGAGGTCCCGCCAACACGGAAGGCGTACCGCTTGATGATAAGCAACTGATCGATCAGTTTGAGTTGCGCGTGATGCAGCAGGCCGATCCGGTAGCGGCTGTCCAGCGCTTTACCTATGCCCTGCTAAAAACCAAGTACCTGTTTGATCAGTTTATCATCAAGCGTGAGTTTGTGGATGGCAAGGATGCCTGGAGCCTTAAACGGCTGCATTGGTATTCAAAAGACAGTGTCAGCTATATCAATACATTTGATGATAATGATGGTGGTTTTAGAGGTATTAATAGACGTATATTGATGCTATTATCGGCATTTCATGTATCGACTCCTACGTTGGTTTACAAACACTGGCTTAATGGAGCCTTACGCTATCTGTTCGATAACTTTAATCCGGAGAATCCGGTAAGGGCAGATGCCTATCTTGGCTATCTAGAGTGTCAGGCGCAACGCTTTGTCTTCCAGCGTTTTTTGGCGCTAGGCGAATCAGCTTCCTATTATCAAATGATTTACGGCGATCCTTCCATTTTGCCTCAGATCGTAGTTAATGAGCAATGGCGGGAGATGGTCCAATCCAAATTATGTTATGGTCATATTGAGAACAATTTTGTCTTTAACTTCCTAGACTACCTTTTGTGGATAAAAGAGCGTGGCAAAGGTAAAAATTCTGATCAAGTGATTAACTTTTTTGAGTTTACCTTCCGAAGCTCGGTGGAGCATTTTTCCCCCCAGCATCCTATGAATGGTTATAAAACGGTAGAGAATGTTGCACTTCATGCTTTTGGAAATCTTTGCTTGATTAGCCATAGCAAGAATTCGCGCCTGAGTAATTTTCAGCCTCAACAGAAGCTGGAACATTTTGAGGTAAGTCTTGGCAATGGCCAGATCGATAGCTTGAAACTGCTCTCGATGATCGAGTTGATGAAAGCAAGAGGACGCTGGCAAGAGGCCGAAATTTCAGAACATCAGAACAAAATGATTGACGTACTGGCTGAGTCGCTCCGGCATTTTTCGTCATTTCAAACGAGAGGGTCGCTTTGAGTTGATCAGAAAATAGTTCCTTGAGCGCGAGACAGAATGTCAGAAAAATCACCTGACTATCCTTCGGGGCGTGAGCAAGAATATTTTCCCCTGTTGTGAAGTGTAAGCGAACATGGCTCTGAATAAACAAACACTCCGTTTGACGAGGGCAGGGGGGGGGGATGGATTTCAGTGATGGAGTTAAGCGCAGGCGGAAAAAAGTGCATTAAAACAGCTTATTAATCCCGCTTTGCTCTCAACTTGCGATTGCTGCAATTTGAGAGCCAATCCTGCCCCTGCAACCAACGATACTTGCAATACGAACGCATCATAAACCCTAACCCGGAAACGGGCTGGGGCTTTTGTGCGTCTGCCCGGAATACGGAGTATTTATCGGGATTATGCAGCAATTAACGCGGATAATCATGATATGGTTAGAGGCGTGTTTGTCTCTAATGGCTGGAACCACTTTGCATGGCTGTGCGTAGTGTCTGAATATTCGGTCAGATGTCATCTTTTAGACGACGTTTGATAGCTGCATCGGTGTTTGTGGTTCATATTCAGAAAGCGTTCGAAGGAGATGGTTATGACGGATGAGACGAAAACAATTCATACGACTGAATCGGGTATCGCTGTCTCCAGTGACGAACATTCTCTGACAGTTGGTGCGGATGGTCCGATCCTGTTGCACGACCACTATTTGATTGAACAGATGGCGGCGTTCAATCGCGAGATGATCCCGGATCGCCAGCCGCATGCTAAGGGAAGTGGCGCGTTTGGCCGGTTTGAAGTCACCCAAGACGTCAGCCGATATACCTCGGCGAAATTTCTTCAGCTTGGTGTGGTGACTGAAGTTGTAGCGCGATTTTCAACAGTTGCCGGCGAAGCTGGAAGTCCGGACACATGGCGCGATCCCCGCGGTTTTGCTCTGAAATTTTATACTGAAGATGGCAATTTCGATATGGTCGGCAATAACACGCCGGTCTTCTTCGTGCGCGATCCCCTCAAGTTCCAGCACTTTATTCACTCGCAGAAACGCCGCGTCGATAATGGTTTGCGCGATAACGACATGCAGTGGGATTTCTGGACACTGAGCCCAGAGACCGCGCATCAGGTAACGTGGCTGATGGGTGACCGCGGCATTCCGGCTAGCTGGCGTCATATGGACGGGTTTTCCAGTCATACCTATTTGTGGGTGAATGCGACCGGAGAGCGCTTCTGGGTCAAATATCACTTCAAAACCGATCAGGGCATCAAGTGTCTGACGCAGGAGCAGGCAGGTCAGCTTGCAGGCACTGACGCCGATTATCACCGGCGCGATCTTCATACGGCGATCAAACGTGGTGAGCATCCGAGCTGGACGCTCAAGATGCAAATCATGTCGTATGAAGAGGCCAAGACCTATCACATTAATCCGTTCGATCTGACCAAGGTCTGGCCGCAGGGCGAATATCCCCTGATTGAGGTCGGCAAACTGACATTAGACCGCAATCCGACGGATTTTCACTCCCAGATCGAACAACTCGCGTTCGAGCCGAATAATTTCGTGTCGGGAACCGGACTGTCCCCTGACAAGATGCTGCTGGGGCGTTCGTTCGCTTATGCGGATGCACATCGGGCACGGCTGGGCGTGAACTACAAACAAATCCCGGTCAACGCGCCGAAACGCCCTGTTCACGGCTATATCAAGGGAGGGGCGATGCGGATGCGCGAGGCACGCGATCCGGTATATGTTCCGAACTCAAAGGGTGGTCCCGTTGCCGACGCGCAGCGCTTTCCGGAAAGTGCGGTCTGGGCGGCAGATGGCGACTTCGTGCGTGCGGCTTATACATTGCGTCCGGACGATAATGATTTCAGTCAGGCCAATGCTCTGATTAACCACGTTATGGACGATGCGGCGCGCGACCGACTTGTGAATAATATTGTCGGCCATGTGTTGCAGGGCGTTGAAGAACCCGTCCTGTCGCGAGTGTTCGAATACTGGTCGAAAATCGATGCGACCATCGGATCACGGGTGAAAGACGGTGTGCTTTCCAAACGGACTGCACATTAAGACTGTTTGACGTTGGGGTCTCGACGCATGGCCTGAGGCGGTGGAAGCTGCAGCCGTTTTTCCACAAGTTTTTGGAACCGGAGATTTATTATGTCTCGTCCGCCACTGCCGCCTTTCAATGCCGAGACCGCCGCGCTTAAGACACGGTTGGCCGAAGATGCGTGGAATAGTCGTAACCCGCAAAAAGTCGCGCTTGCGTATAGTCCTGACAGTCAGTGGCGCAATCGGGAGGTATTCGTACAAGGGAGAGAAGAGATCGTCTCTTTCCTGACTCACAAATGGGCATGTGAGCATGAGTATCGGCTTATCAAAGAAGTCTGGGCGTTTTGGGGGAACAGGATAGCAGTACGCTTTGCCTATGAGTGGCATAATGCCGAGGGACAGTGGTTCCGGTCTTACGGCAACGAAAACTGGGAGTTCGATGAAAACGGTCTGATGAAACGGCGTTTTGCCGCGATCAATGATTTGCCGATTGAAGCCGGTGCTCGGCTGTTTCATTGGCCACAAGGAAGACGGCCGGATGATCATCCGGGTCTTTCGGATCTGAGGCTTTGAAGGGATACATTGCAGTCGACTAAAAAAGCCTGCGAGTTTTCAGGAATTTAGGAGAATTCGGTTTAGAGGGGAAAGAGGGCGCTGAATCATGCAGCCACTTGCGATTATTCCCAAAGTGGGTTTTGTGGAACCTCCTCCGTGACATGCTCAGAAACCGGCAGCGTGTGGCGAACTGCTGGTGTCAGGGATTGTTGATATGAGGTTACCGGATTTCGAAGCCTGGGCCATTTTCGCCAAAGTGGCTGAACGCGGTTCTTTCGTACGGGCAGCCGAAGAGCTTCAGCTTTCCAAACCGACGATTTCGAAAGCCGTCAGTCGTCTGGAGCAGTCTCTGGGTGTGGCGTTGTTCAGCCGGAATTCGCGACAGATGTCCGTGACGGAGACAGGTCGTATGCTGCTGGGGCATGCGAACCGGATTCTTGCTGAAGCAGAAGCTGCTGAAAGCGAAGCCCGTGGAGGCACTCATCGTCCTTCAGGCCTGATTCGGGTTGCTGCTCCCATGACGTTTGGAATCAGACATCTTTCCCCCGCTCTTCCGGCCTTTTTGGAGAAATATCCGGATATCGACATCACCGTGGACTTTAGTGATTCCCTCGTTGATCTCGTGGCTGAAGGTTACGATCTGGCTTTGAGGATTGCATCTCTGGCTGATTCTTCTCTGCGCGCCCGGCATCTTTGTGGCGTCCGCCTCCTTCTGGTCGCAACGCCGGAGTATCTGGATAGTATTGGACGTCCGACGCATCCGCGTGATCTCGAAGGGCAGAAAAGCTTCGTTTATACAAATACGTCCGCCCCCGGTACATTGCGCCTGACCTCCACAAAAACCGGTGAGGACTATGTGCTGTCTCAGGCTTCGCGCTTTCGGGCAGATAATGCAGAGGCTTTTCTGCCGGCCCTGAAAGCGCATCTGGGGTTTGGTCTGTTTCCCGAATTCATGGTCTGGGATGGCATGCAGGATGGTCGGTTTGAACAGATACTGCCGGACTGGGATGCCGCAAGCATTGCGCTTTATCTCGTGACATCCAGCAGTACGCTCCGTCCTTTCCGGGTCAACGCCTTGATGGACCATCTGGTCTCGGCGTTTGAACACCCGCCCTGGGCCAACACGACCGCATGAGGTTTGGCCAGAAAGATTGCGGACTTATCGACGCAGGGCGTCCACAGAGAAACGACCGGCCCCTGAAGTAGCAAGGGCGAGAAGGCCGCCTGCAATACTGAAATTCTTGTAAAAATGGATCCACATATCGTAACGGACCATACCATCAAACGTCCAGTAATGATGCCCGATGAACGCGGTGACGATCGTATAGACAGCCAGAAGAATGGAAAGCGGCGTCGTTAGGAAACCGGCGACAAGAGCCAGTCCGATACCGAGTTCGGTCGTGATGGCGATAATAGCGGACACTGTTGGAACCGGGGCACCTGTGCTGGTCATATATCCTACGGTTCCTTCAAAGCCCGTCAGTTTGCTCCATCCCATCAAAACGAACAAAAGGGCCAGAAGGATGCGTGAGGCGAGAAGAACCTGATCGCGTGGAAAGGACATGTTCATCGGTTTGTCTTTCGTGTTTGAAAGTATCTGACATTCAGCCGGAATTTTGCAGGACTGCTCTTCGGGGCTGTTGATGTCTGTTTTAGCGGCGCTTCATGTGCCAATAAATGGAAATGATAGAAATATTATGTTTCTATATTTTTATTGAAAAGGCCGCGTCCATTCCGTCAGCCGAAGGACGCAGCAATGAATTCTGTTACTGATGCGGCGATGACCCAGACGTCTGGTTTGCGGTAACATCGATGTTTACACCCACCTGAAGCGCAACCCACTGCCCAGTAGCCCACGGGCCCTGACCAACGCCGAAGGTGGAGCGGATCAGATCAAGATGGCCTTTGGCGTGAGCTGTCTGGCCACTGATGTCGAGTGTGAAAGGCAGGGCTTCGGGTTTGCTGACGCCACGGATCGTCAGCGTTCCAACAGCTTCGTACGCATTGCCGCCTTTGGCCCGGAAGCTGCGGGCTTCAAATGTCGCAGTCGGGAAGCTGGCCACATTGAACCAGTCACTTCCCGGCATGGCCCCATCACGCTGTTTGTCCGCTGTTGTGGCGCTTGCAACATCGATCGTGATTTTCGCATGTCCCTCTTCGGGATGAGCCGGGTCGAAAGAGATGGTTCCGTCGAATTTTCCGAAATGTCCCGTAAAGGCATTTCCGGTCTGTGTTCCCGAAAAACCGATCGTGCTGTGAGCCGGATCAATCGTCCAGTCTGCGGCGAGAACAGGTGTTGCGGCCAGAACGCTCATGGCGAACGCTGAAAAGGCTGCTTTTTTAAGGAAAGCCACGATGTCAGTCTCCGTGTTTGGGAAGAGATTTTCTGCCAATGGCAGGAAGCATCTGTCGCAGAATGTTATCGTTCAAAACGAAATGGTGACGCAGGGCAGCGGCGATGTGCAGAACAATCAACGCCAGCAGAAACCAGCCGCCCCAGTGATGCACCGCTTTCAGTGCGGCTTCGACGGGGGCCTTGTTCTGCAACGTTGAAAGCACCGGCAGATCGGGCCAGAGGATGGTGCCGTACAGCAGGGTTGGAATCCCCAGAGCGGACACCGACACCATGGCCCATCCGCTCAGCGGCATGAATATTTGCAGGCCGTACAGAGCAGCGTGCGTCAGATGGGCCGCCATGCGCTCGAGCCCCTTCATGTCACGGGGAAGCTCTGGGGGCCTGTGCGTCAAGCGCCAGACAATCCGCAGGGCAATAAGAATCATGACCGTAATACCGATCGACTTGTGAAGCTGGTACAGCTGAAAAACACGCATCGGATCAAGGGGCAGATGATCCATGACCAGCCCCATGACAATCAGGGTCAGGATCCCCGCAGCGATCAACCAGTGAAGGATGATCGCCACGCCCGTATATCGCGTGATCCCGCGGCTCTGCTTTGCGGGCGCTGTCATGAACTCAGCCCTGCTTTTCGAAAGCGCCAGCAATCCGCAGCTGCACGGCATCGCTGACATACGGGACATACATCTTCACGCCGAAATCGCTGCGCTTGATGGTGCCTGTGGCTTCAAAACCGGCTGTGTATTTCTTGTCGAGCGCGTTCACACCTGCGCCGATGAAATGAACCTTCAGCGTCTCAGGCTTCGTAACACCATGGAGCGTCAGATTGCCGGTGACGATGGCATCGGCTTTGCCCGTGCGGCGGACGGAGGTGGATTCAAACGTGGCGTTAGGATACTGCGCCGCATTGAACCACTGGTCGCCCTTGAGTTCTTCGGTCAGCTTGGCGCTGGTCGTCTGAACCGATCCAACCGGAATGCTCACGGAAAGATGGGATGCGGCCGGGTTTTTATCATTGAGGTCCAGCGTGCCGGAAACGTCGGAAAAGACGCCCTGATAGTTCGTGAACCCAAAATGCAGAACGGAAAAGCCAACCTGAGTGTGGCTGGGCTCAACGTCATAGGTGCCGGACTGCACCTGTTCCGGGGCCGTGACGACCTGAGCTCCTGCCGGATGCGGAATGACGGATGCAAATGTCAGGGCGGTGAGGGAAAGCAGAAAGAAAGAGGATTTCATGTCGGGTTCTCTGGTCAGAATGAAGAGGCAGGGACGGAGAAACAGGCCTTTGAAAGAGCCTGTCTTGCATCCTTGTTGACCAGAAAATTAAGTGAGAATTCTCGGGCAATAAATAAAAACAACAGAAACTCATTGTTTCCTGTTTTTACGCCATCGCCTCCTCCGAAGCCCCTAAATGACCAGTTGCCTCGATTTCCTGCATATCCATGGCCTGTTCCATTTCCCGCAGAACCCGGTCATGGATCTGCCCTGCATGATGCAGGCGCAGAATTTCCTCCCGGCCCGCTCCGATGGCTTTCAGAACGGCTTCATAATGGGCAATTTCCTCAGGACGATGCGTCGCGGTATCCTCCGCATACTGACGTGTCACATGCAGGCGATAGCGATATTGTTCCAGAAGACGCGGATGGCGCTCGCTCCCGTCCGGAAGACGGGACGCCTCTTCAATGGCACGAAGCTGCGCCTCGGCAACCGCAATCCAGGCTCGGTTTTCATCTGACTGGATAACACGTAGTTCTGACGCCCCGTTGATCCTGAGCAACCCGATCAGAGGCGCCAGTGTCGTCCCCTGAACCAGAACGGTGACCAGAATGGAGGCAAAGGCACAGGCCAGCGCCAGATCACGTCCGGGAAACCCTTCCGGAAGTGACAGGGCCGCCGTCAGGGTCACGACCCCTCGCATGGCCGCCCATCCCATAATCGTTGAAATGGCCACAGAGGGACGCGCGAACCGTTCCGGCCAGCGCCGACGCAACAGACCGACAATTCCGTCCGACGCGAAAAGCCACACAAACCGGGACAGGACCATCGCCACCAGTACGATCCCGACGGGATAGACGAGATGGTGCAGAATATCAGGTGTGCCTCGAAGACGGCCCAGAACACCCCGCAGGGAGAGCCCGATCAGAATGAACAGAACGGATTCCAACAGAAAGACGAGCACTTTCCAAAACGCATGAGACTGCAGGCGTGTTTCCGCATCAAAATCCCTGTGCTGATGCCAGCCCAGAACCAGTCCCGTAGCGACGGTGGCCAGAACACCCGAAACATGGAGATGGTCCGCACCGATATAGGACACTTCCGCCAGAAGGACCGTCGTAATGATAACCATGTCACTGTCGCGCAACCGACGGATGACAAACAACCCGAGAAACCCGACGACAAGACCAATCAGCACTCCGCCAACAGAGACGACACAGAATGTTGTCAGGGCCTGAAGCGGACGGAAAATTCCTGTCAGAGCAGCGACAACCCCAAAGCGGAACAGAACCAGCCCAGTCGCATCATTCAGCAGGCTCTCCCCCTGAAGCAGTGACGTGACCCGACCGGGTAACGACAGGCGCTCCAGAGCCGCTTCGGCTGCAACGGCATCGGGCGGAGAAACGATCGCGCCTAGCGTGAAGCACGCGGCCCATGGAAGGGCGGGAACGACGAGATGCGCCGCCACACCTACGGCTGCGGTCGTGAACGTCGTGGTGCCAACAGCCAGAAGCAGAATGCCGGACAGATTTTTCCGGAACTCCCGCCAGGCCGTAAACCATGCACTGCTCATCAGCAGGGGCGGAAGAAAGACAACCATGACCAGTTCGGGGTCGATCGTGACTTCAGGTGACCAGGGCGAAAGAGCAAGCCCCGTACCACCCAGAATGAATGCCGCCGCAGGAGGGAGCTTCAGTTTCCGCGATAACAGCTCAAGAATCAGGATGACAGTCAGAAGAAACAGAAAATACTCGTAACGCGCCGTATCAGACATGTTGCGTCCAGTGCTGGAGCTTGCTCGGGAAGAGAGGGATGTGATTTCGGATCTAGCACATCAAACGCGACACTGTTTCCAGTTCTCCGACCACTCCGGCAACGAAATCCGAAAAAGCCCGCGCCTTGGCACTCGTCAACCTGCCAGAAGGATAGACGACCCACAGATCAACAGGCGGCAAAGACCAGTTCGTCAGGCAGCGGACCACCGTTCCGCATTCCAGTTCCGGCAGGAACATCCAGTCCGCCGCAATGGTCAGACCCAGATCCGCAAGCACGGCGGCCCGGATTCCTTCGGCCGCACTCAGGTTCAGACGCGGGCTCAGTGTTGCACTTACGTCTTTTCCCTGCTGGTGGAAGACATATCTCCCCCCATCATCCCGCGCATAGGTGACAGCCTGATGCAGAGCAAGGTCTTCCGGCGTCTCCAGAACCAAGGACTGTTCCAGATACCTAGGCGTTGCAAGAACAGAGCGCCGCCCTCTCGCGAGGCGTTTTGCAATCATCGTGCTGTCGTTCAGAGGCCCCACACGAATGGCAATATCAATTCCTTCCGCCACCAGATCCACACGCCGGTCATCAAGTTCGATATCCATTTTCAGCCGGGGATGCTTCTTCAGAAAATCTCCAAGTCGGGGCACAATCTGAATCCGCCCAAAGGTTGTCGGAACCGCAACTCGGAGCCTTCCCTGCAAACTGAGCGTACTGTCACGCGCCGCGGCATCGGCGTCCTCCGCATCGGATACGATCCGGGCCACGCGCTCGAAATAGCGCTGTCCCGCATCTGTCGGTGTCAGACCATGCGCAGAGCGAAGCAGAAGCTGTACGCCCAACTGACGCTCAAGCTGCGCAACAGCCTTCGAGACTGCCGGCTGTCCGAGATGCATCAGCCGCGCCGCCGCAGAAAAAGAGCCACTTTCAACGACCCGTACGAAAACGGTCATGGCCTGAAGACGATCCATTTTATTATTCCGCTATGGAATTCTCTCTATACTGAAATGACGACTGCCAATCCAATACGGAAATCTCCATCCTCTGAAGCACGCCGCGGATGGCGCGTTTCACACAGGATTGTTTCCCATGACCAATCTTCTCTTTTCCCCGAAATTCGTAGGCTCTATGCGGCTTCAACACCGCATTGTCATGGCGCCCCTGACCAGAATGCGTTCCAGCATCGGCAATCTGCCCAACGACCTGATGCTCGAATACTATACTCAGCGCGCAACGCCGGGCGGTCTGCTCATTTCCGAGGCCTCTCCGGTTGCCCTGACGGGATATGGCTTTGAACGCGCTGCCGGCATTTACGATGACGCGCAGATCCCCGGCTGGAAACGCATCACGGATGCCGTCCATGCAAAAGGGGGACGTATGTTCCTGCAGCTCTGGCATGTCGGTCGTCAGTCCGCGCGTATTCTTCAGCCCGGTGGCGCAGCACCTCTTGCTCCATCTGCCATCAGAGCGGACGGCACGGCATGGACGCTCAACGGCACAGTCCCCTATGACATGCCCCGCGCTCTGGAACTTAATGAAATTCCATCCCTGATCGACACCTACCGTCAAGCCGCAACACGCGCGCTTCGGGCAGGATTTGACGGCGTGGAAATCCACGGCGCCAACGGCTATTTGCCCGATCAGTTTCTGCAGGACGGTACAAACAAGCGCACCGACGCCTATGGCGGCCCGATCGAAAACCGCGCGCGCTTTCTTCGGGAAATTACTCAGGCGGCCATAGACGTATGGGGTGCTGATCGCGTCGGCGTCCGACTCACACCAAGCGGATCTTACGGATCGATGTCCGACAGCAACAGACATGCCACGTTCAGTTATGCCGCCACGATGCTGGAAAACATGGACGTCGCCTACTTGCACATCGTTCAACCACGGATCGGCGCGGATGCAGAACCCGATCCGGTCGACGTGTCTGTCCTGCGTCCTCTGTTTTCTCGAACCATCATCGCAGCAGGCGGTTTCACAACCGAAAGCGCGGAAAGGCTTCTGGAATTCAAGGACGCAGACCTGATCGCATTCGGACGCGCTTTCATCGCCAATCCGGATCTGGTCTTGCGGCTGCGAAATCACTGGCCATTAAATCGATATGACCGTTCAACTTTTTATGGTGGGGACTGTCATGGCTATACGGACTATCCGGCGTTTAGAGAAAAATTGTAATTAAAGGACGTCATTTTTAATGTTTTGCCTTGGCAGACTTCAATGTTCATGACCTCCATTGTGAAACAATTTTTTAGAGGAGAATCGAAAACCCCTTTGATTTTGGATACGGCCCTATAATCCTTTAGCTACGATCGGCACACAAATACGCTTCATTTAACACTAAGGCAGACCATCGAAATATTTGTAAGAGCACGATCATGGAGATCCGGAGGTAAATTGACTGACGATATCCAAAACTAGTCTTTATCCTGAAAATTATAACATACCCACGCTGTGTTATAATAAAAATACATTACTATAAATTATTTCCGATTATTGTTTGGTTCGATTTTCCCAATAATTAAAATATATTATAAAGTTACTTAGTTACCGGTATGGTCACGATGGCTCCTGGTGGTTGTGTGGTTTTTGATAATTCTAAAAGCATTTGCGTAATTGTAAATGCTAATTTGCTTTTAAAATCTTTCCGGTCTATCCAGTAGTAATATTTATCATAGTATATAGAAACAAATGAATTTTCTATTTTTTTTCTGCCATATTTTATTTTTATGAGGGGTTTTTCTTCATAATCTAAATCCATAGATGTTCCGCCTGCTGAAAATTCATCTTCTGGAATATTTATTTGGTAGGCAACTTGACCCAGTATTGATAACATACTACGAGATAAAATATTGATTTCGCCTGGATTTGGGGTTCCAGAGCCATAAACGACTTCCATGCGTTTATAGTTAGGAGAGAAATTCAATAATTTTTTGGTGATTTGTGTAATTTTTTCTAAATTTGGATTCGATGTCGGATATATATTCAAAAAAACATGACTCGCTCCAGAGGGTTTCCCTTTAAATTTAGGAAATTGTTGAAGCTGAATCTCTAATAATCCTGATGCTTGAAGTAACCTTAAATCATGTATTAATTCGAAGAATTCATCGGTATTATAAATTGTATTATTGTCTACATCTCCGTTTCTTCTTGAGAAGGGTCTATTATTGCTCATTGAATTAATTGATTGAGCTGAAAGTTGCAATAAAATATCAATTGGTAACCCTCCCATCGCAAGAGGCAGCAAACTGGCTGGAGAAAGAGGACTCAAAAAACTGTGTGCGTAAGCATCGCCTGTCACGGGTTGAAAAGTAAACGTTGGGTTCTGTTGTAATTGCGTCGATACGCCACCGTTGGGGCGAATAGGAAAAGTGTCTGAGGCGACGCCGAGAAAGGCATTTTGTTGGAATTGATAGCCTGAAATTAATTGTGTTGTGTCTAGAAGACCTGGAGTATCGGCATATCTAAGCCTAATAAGATTTTGAAGAGTTTGTCTTTTATTTGATTCTATAATTGACACAGAATATTCGTCTTGATCTTTTCCTAGTCTTTGTGATCCTATACTGTAGCAACCACCAAGGCTAAAACAAAAAAACACAATAACTATTTTATCTAATTTTAACATAATCAATCCTAAAATATAGTAAATTTGATTTATGAATATATTTTGAGATGCTCATGAAATATAACCATAAATTATTGTCAAGGTCTTTTTATGTTTATTTGTAAATTTATTGAGAAAAATCTTATACTAACTTGTTGCTTTTCTATTGAAAATTAGATATCAAAATTATTAAGAGATGAGATGGATATTCATAATTCCTATGTATTGCAATATAATAAACTATCATAATTAACAATATTATTATATGTTGGGTATTTATATTTTAGCGCAATAAGTTTTTATAAAAATAATGGCTTATTGCGCTAAAATTTTCAGATGATTTTTACCAGCCCCAGCCTGGGCCAAAACCGTAATCTGGGCCAAAGCTCTCCCCCCAGGGCCCCCAGTCTCCCCAGTTCCATTGGGCATCTTGGTAGTCTTCAGCAGTCATTTGTTGTTCGTTGGCGATATTCTGTTGTTGTTGATACGCTAAATAGCGACCGTAAGCGGCTTGGTTTCCAACATATAGACAACCACAAACTGTCGGATCGGCGTAGACATAGGTTACTGTGCTCCCGTGTATCCGGCGTATAAAATGATGTGACGGGAGTTTTTTGAGCATAGCAATCTGCTGAGGCGTTGATGCGGGTTTCATCAGAAACCCTGCTGCAGCAAGATGGTCGTCTTTTTGAGTGGTAATTTGCTGCGGCGATTCACAGGCAGACAACGCGACCATGCAAAAGAGTGAAGTTAAAATGGTTTTTCTCATTATTAAACCTCCGTAAATAAATGCTCATATTGGTTGCCATGCAGATCGTTAGATTGCGGCATTGATATCTATGTAAAAAACGTCCTAAAGTTCCCTCGGGGCCTAATTTTTTCAAAAAATTTGGAAAATATAGAAAGAATTTTTATTCTTTGCCATGTGTTTTATGGTTTTGGTCGATTTTCTCGAAAAGAGATTCCATTATGGGAAGTTTCTTATTACCGTAACCTACACCTAAAGAAACATGCATTAAAATTCTTTCTGGATTAGATAGAAAATGCTCTACATTCCCACTATTTAATGATTTGTTATCAAGTACCGATATATTGACATTTTCATTCTGTGTGGTCACATAATTCATAACCGGCTGATCGCCGAAGCGATCAATTTCGTGTTGACGTGTGAGTCTTCCTACAGAACATATCATATCAAAAATTTTCTTTGTTTCGCCATGGTCGCTAAAGATCATAATCCCAGAGGTGGCTTTCCAGAATGGGAGGGTACCTATTTCACTGTTCCTTGCAAACATCCAACCACCGAACCAGTTAGTCCCAATATCCCATTCGCTTTCATCTATTTTTTTTACGGAACAATTTGCTTCTCTGTAAAGACAGAAATCTTCAGAACATAGGGCGTCTTTAATAATTTTATTAATATCACCTCCAACAATAATATCAGTATCTAAGTAAAAAATAGGATTATATTTCTCTACATCATAAAGATATATTTTGTATCTTTCGAATATAGGGTCTTTATTTGAGCATTCCTTTACTTCGATATTAAACTGAAAATCAAGTGGGAGAAATTTTAAAGTATCTTCTTGAGATCGGTCTGATATTAAAAATATTTTACCAGAATATAATCCAAATTTTCGTAGAGAAATTATCGATAGTGCCGCGCATTTATAATATTCATCTGATCCAAATACACAAAAATATACTAATGGATTTAGTTTTAATAGTGATCTCTTCCTTTTGAATGAGTCTAGAATGTATATTTTATTTTTTCGTAAATCCCTTAATAATAATGGCCCTGGTCTTCCGCTAATATTGTATGTTTCAAAATTACAATCTACAAATGTTTCTGAATTAATTTTATTGAAGTTTTTAAAAAAAACCTCTTTTCCGGTGTTTTGTTCAATCCACGTTTCGTTCTTGGCCTCTTGAAGCCAACTAAAGGTATCCCAAGAAAGAAGAGCAAAATTTTCCCAAGAAAGAAGATTTGTTGTGTTAAATTTAACTTTTCCTTCCAGTTCAGCTGTTAAATTAAATCCGGATAAGTTAAAAGATATTCCATCCTCTAAACTTCCACCTATATTAACTAATATTGGTTTTTCTTTTGAGGAAAATTTAAAATTTTCTTTTATTCCATCAGTTATGAGAGCATCCCATTCTGATAAATTGTTCTTTCTTAAAAACCAAACTCCGTCCGTTACCTGATATATAAGAAGAGGATTTATATTTTTGTTGGGATCATCATGGTAAATATTTCCATCCTGAGAAACACATAAGATGGTTTTATGAGAAGAAACGACTATCGAACAATCTGATTCGGTAATATCGTGCAGCCAGCTAAAATTTATTTTCTTTGATTCAAGAGAATTAAAATTATCTTCTTTTTTCTGGTGTTTTTTATTTTTCTTTGTGAAATTAAAAAACTTCATTTCATCGTCTTTCTTCTAATAATTTTTCTTGAAGCTAAAACTTTTTTAAATTCTGAGCAATAGCTTCATAGTTTTTTAAAAAATATAAATGACTAACCTGTATTAGTTAACAAACGGGCGAGCTTTGTGCACGAGGTGTTCAATTGCTTGCGGATTCGAAGTACCGTAATACGCTATAAAATCTACACCTGATCTTTCACACCTTCTTCAATTTTGCGGCCGCGAAGCTTTGGATTACGCCTTTTGTCAATGTGTTCTGGGTTTCGCTAATTTTTACAAAAATCATATAAACTTTGAAGCGTGGCTAGGGAGATATAATTTTCTTTTATGAGTTTTCTTCGATAAAATTGCATTTTTATGGAAGGTTTGAAAAGTGGCTATTAAAGATCCTGTTGTGATTGAGCATCTTAATACGCAGCTCACGAATGAATTGACGGCAATAAATCAGTATTTTCTTCATGCCCGCACACTGAGGCATTGGGGTGTGACCCATTTGGGAAAAAAAGAGTATGACGAATCCATTGAGGAGATGCGTCATGCGGATTGGCTGATCGAGCGTATTCTGTTTCTCGGAGGGCTGCCGAATGTGCAGCGTCTGAACTCTATCCTGATTGGGCAGACGGTTCAGGAAATTCTTGAATGTGATCAGAAGCTGGAAGAAAAAGCGATTCAGGATCTGCGCGAAGGTATCGCTTATTGCGAGAGTGCCCGTGATTATGTGTCACGAGATCTGCTTCTGAAAATCCTCGTCAATGAAGAAGAGCATGAGGATTTCATTGATCGCCAGTTCGACCTGATCAAGCAGATCGGGATTGAGCGTTATATTCAGAAAAACTCTGCTGCGGCTCCCGATCAGGACTAACAGAGGTCGTTTTCAAAACAACCCGGCATTGTCCGGGTTGTTTGTTATGCGGCGTTTAGATGTGTCTGTTCGGAATGGGCTTTCTGCATTGCCGATCTGAGTAGGCAGACAATGCCGGGGATGCAGTTGCCGCACTTTGCTGTGCATTTTCGGGCTGAGTAGATTTCTGCCGGGCGAGATGCTCCGTTGTGGATTGCGATTTCGATATCCTGATGGGACAGCGCGTTGCATGAGCAGACGATCATGAAAAAGCAGGCCTTCGTTCGCTGGAACCGATTTAAGAAACCTACCTTAAATGCAAATGGTTCGCAAATGCATTTTTGTGCATGCAATTACGCTGAGTACTGACTGATCCACCGTTGAACGACAGGACGGATTGCGAAATTGCTCTGGATGCGGACGACGCCCGGAAGGCGTGAGAGTTCTTCTTTATGGATGCGCTCGTAGTCAGCAAGATCTCGGGCTGCGACATGGAGCAGGTAATCGGCTTCACCTGTCATCAGATAACACTCCCGAACATCAGGACATTCCCGGATGCGGGTTTCAAAACGACGGAGCGTTTCGTCTGTGAGGCGTTCAAGCGTGATTTGTACGATAACGGTGGTCAGCTTGTGAGCTGAGCGTTCGTCAATGACCGCGCGATAGCCACGGATGATGCCGCGTTCCTCCAGTAGGCGAACGCGCCGCAGACAGGCGGACGGAGAAAGCCCGACACGTTGTGCCAGATCAGCGTTGCTGAGGCGCCCGTCATGTTGAAGGATTCTCAGGATGGATTCGGTGATGCGGTCGAAGATCATGGTGGCATTATCGGTCTATTTTCGCAGAATCGATCATATATTTTTCGCTTATTGGAAAATTATATGATTATCGGGCAGGATATTCTAGCGCACAACGCGATAGTCTCATTTCTCATGATGAGTGCATTTTCTGATCCTTTGTGGCCTTCTTCTCGTGCTGGAGCCCGTCTGACGGTGGATCTGGGCGCGATCGCCTCGAATTATCGGTATCTTCAGAAACTTGCAGCGGATGCTGCCTGTGCGGCGGTCGTGAAGGCCGATGCTTACGGACTGGGTATCGAGCGTGTAGCGCCGGTTCTTGAGCAGGCGGGGGCTCGAGAGTTTTTCGTCGCGCATGTTGATGAGGGGATCAGGCTGCGTTCCGTGGTTTCGCGAAAGGCCCGGATTACGGTGCTTCACGGCCCGAGGCCGGACGCAACGGCAGAGTGTGTGCAATATGGATTGAGGCCGGTTCTGAACAGCCTTGATCAGATTGCTGGGTGGCGCTCTGAAGCGGTCAAGGCGGGGCGGCCGTTGGAGGCTGCTCTTCAGGTGGATAGTGGCATGTCCCGGTTTGGGCTTTCTGGCGCCGATCTTGACGTGTTACATGAGGACGGGGCGCTTATGGAGGGGCTGAGTGTCAGTCTGGTCATGAGTCATCTGGCTTGTGCGGATACGCCCGATCATTCGGCCAATGGCGTCCAGAAACAGCAGTTGCTGGAGATGTCGGCACGGTTGCCGTCTGCACCGTTGAGCCTGTCGGCATCGTCGGGAATTTTTCTGGGGCCGGACTATCATCTGGATGTCGTTCGTCCTGGAGCGGCACTTTATGGAATTGCGCCAAATCTGGCTGGTCCGAATCCGTTGGATCAGGTTGTCAGGCTTCAGGCCCATGTCTTGCAGATTCGTGAAATTCTCCCGGGCGATGGTGTTGGTTACGGGATGACATATCGGCCTGAGCGGCCACGGAAAATTGCCACTGTGGCTGTCGGGTATGCCGATGGCTTTTCACGGCGTGGCGCCGGGCAGGGGTGTGCGTGGTTTGAAGACATCTGTCTGCCAATTCTGGGGCGTGTTTCGATGGATTCCCTGATCGTGGACATTTCGGATGTGCCAGAGGGCATGCTGCGAGCCGATATGATGGTGGATCTAATTGGACCCCGGCGTAGTGTGGACGACGTGGCGGCGGCGGCGGGGACAATCGGATATGAGGTCCTGACGTCTTTGGGGCACCGCTTTTATCGGGAATATGTTGGAAATGGGGAAACGTTCCAAAAGGGCGATTGACATTCCAGCATGGAAAACAAGATAGACGAACTGAAATCGGATTATGTCATGATGGCATGGTCTGGCGTAACAAATCGGAATTCTCATGTATCTCCGTCGTGACAGAGCTTTGACCGCTGTATCCATTATGTTGGACGTCGCTTTCCATGCAGGACGATCCGGGGTGGTGAGTGGCGCGGATATTGCCCGCCGTGGCGATATGCTGCGTCGGGGAATCGAACCTGTGTTGCAGGGCCTCTCTCGGGCCGGTCTGTTGGCAAGTGTACGCGGGCCGAAAGGAGGGTATCGTCTTGGCAGACCTCCGCGGACTATCACGCTGAATGAAATTGTCCGGACTGTCACGGAAGATCCGGAGATGCCCGAGGAAGGCATCAACCTTCTGCGGGCCAAGGTACTTGAGCCGTTCTGGCAGCAGATGGATCAGGAGGTGTCGGAAAAGATGGCGTCCGTCACGCTGGAGCACCTGCTTCAGAATGCGGAGGAAGCGGGCATGCAGCGACCCAGCAGAGCACCAATTTCCTTTTCAATATAACATTATAAAAAAGTATTTTGAAAAAACTACGAAATGGGTTTTAGAGGACGGAATATCTTACCATAAGGGATCAATCTTTGATCTGGTATGGTGAGTTCCATGTCCTTGGTGTTTCCTCTGCTTGCCGTTTGCAAGCGGGGAGGAGGACGCATTCATGACGGGGCCAGCCGCAGGGTAGGGTCCGTATTCGTCAGGAAGGTGAGCGCTGATGAAACGTCCTGTAAGACTCGAACTTGGTCAGAAGCTGGTTCTGACGGCCAACCGGCTGCTGGACGGTCGTACCGTATGGTGGCGGGAAGACGGGACATGGGACCTTCGGATCGGGCAGGCGGTTCTTTTGGACGCGGATGTGGCTGAGACGGCGCTTTCCCGGGCGGTGGAAGAGGCCCAGCGTGAGGGGGTTGTCGGGGTGTATGATACGGCGGTTTTACCTGTTGTGCCTCCTGAACCCGTGACTGTTCGTGAAAAAATCCGGGCTCATGGCCCGACCGTGCATCCGGAATTTGCAGTGGAGACCGCACAGTGAGCGTTCCTGTCGGCCATTATCAGTATGACCGGATTGACCGGGATTTTCTTCAGGCGCGGATTGCCGAGTTTGAGGGGCAGGTGAAGCGGCGTCTGGACGGGACGCTGAGCGAGGACGAATTTAAGCCTCTGCGGCTGATGAATGGGCTGTATCTGCAGCTTCACGCCTATATGCTACGGGTGGCCATTCCTTATGGCATTCTGGACAGTCGGCAGTTGCGCAAGCTGGGTGAGATCGCCCAGCGCTATGACCGCGACTATGGGCATTTCACCACGCGGCAGAACATCCAGTTTAACTGGATCAGGCTCGAAGATACGCCGGATATCCTGCGCGAACTGGCTGAAGTGGACATGCATGCCATCCAGACCAGCGGGAATTGCATCCGCAATGTGACGTCGGACGAGTATGCTGGGGCTGCGGCGGATGAGCTGGTGGATCCGCGGGTTCATGCGGAAGTGCTGCGGCAGTGGTCCACGCTGCATCCTGAGTTCACGTTCCTGCCGCGCAAGTTCAAGATTGCGATTTCGGGTAGTCCGAATGACCGGGTGGCGGCGCGTTTTCATGATATCGGGATTCTGGCCCGTCCGGGTGAGGATGGGGCTCCGGTGTTCCGGATTTTCGTGGGCGGGGGACTGGGGCGGACGCCGGTAATCGGCGAAGAGCTGTTTGACGGTGTGCGGGAAGAGCATCTTCTGGCGACGCTTGAGGCGATCCTGCGCGTCTATAATGCGCATGGACGGCGGGACAATATCTACAAGGCGCGGATCAAGATTCTGGTTCAGGCAATCGGGGTTGAGGCCTATCGGGAGGCTGTGGAAGCCGAGCTGGGCCAGATGGAGCTGGACCGGTATCGACTGACGCCCGAAGCGGTTGCGGCGATCCGGGCGCGTTTTGCCGTACCATTGCTTGAGGCGCCGGACGATGTAGATGCCGTACTGACGCAGCAGCGGAGGGACGATCCGCTGTTTGATCGCTGGGTGCGGAGCAATACGCATGTTCACCGCGATCCGGGGCATATCATTGCAACTATTTCGCTGAAGCCGGCGGGGGGGATTCCGGGGGATGCGACATCGGCGCAGATCGGGCGTCTGGCGGATCTGGCGGATGCGTATTCGTTTGGAGAAATCCGGATCACGCATTTGCAGAATGTGGTTCTGGGGCATGTCCGCAAGGACCGGTTACGGGATCTGTGGCTTGGACTGTCGGAAGTCGGGCTTGCGGAAGCGAATATCGGGCTGATTGGCGATATCGTGGCGTGCCCGGGGCTAGATTATTGTGCGCTGGCGAATGCGCGGTCCATTCCGATTGCGCAGAAGCTGGGTGCGCGTTTTGCGGATACGGCGCTTCAGGCGGAAATCGGGGCGTTGCGGATCAATATTTCGGGCTGCATCAATGCCTGTGGGCATCATCATGCCGGGCATATCGGACTTCTGGGCGTGGACAAGCGCGGAGAAGAGTTCTTCCAGTTGACGGTTGGTGGCCGGGCCGAGAATGGTGCGGCGCTTGGGACGATTCTGGGGGCAGCGCTTCCGGAAGACGAGACCGTTGATGCGATCGCGCGGCTTGTGGACTGCTATCTCGGGCTTCGGGAGAGTGGAGAGACGTTCCTTGAGACTCTGACGCGTCTGGGGCATGAGCCTTTTAGGGAGGCGGCGTATGAAGCTGTTTGAACTCGGTGAGCGGACCGCGCAGGTTCATGATGTGCTGGTGACGGTTGCGGAACTGGCGGAACGGGATGATGCGCGGGCTGTCCTGCTGGAGAGTGCGGACGATCCGGCGCTCCTGCGGCCTTATCTGAATCGGTTGGATCTTGTGGTGCTGCGGTTTCCGATCTTCAGGGATGGGCGTGGGTTCACGCAGGCCCGGGAATTGCGGGAATATCTGCGGTTTTCTGGAGAGATCCGCGCGGAGGGGCATATTCTGCCGGATCAGGCGGCGTTTCTGCGTCGGTGTGGGGTGGACAGTGTCGTTCTGCCGAAGAATGGCAATGGCGATCCCGGCCTGTGGGAGAAGCAGCTTCGGCAGTTTCCGGTGGCGTATCAACGGTCGGTTCTGCCGGAGCGCCCGGTCGGGCCGGGGCTGCGGGTTGAGGAAGCGTCTTAACGAGCGCCAAACCAGCCGCGCCTCCAGAACCAGAACAGCGGCAGAATAACCGACAGGACCATCAGGATCAGGCTGTAAGGGTAGCCGTATTTCCATGACAGCTCAGGCATGTCGTGGAAGTTCATGCCGTAGATGCCTGCGATCAGGGTTGGCAGGATGCCGATGGCGCTGACGACGGTCAGGACTTTCATTCCGTCATTCTGTTCGATGCTGATGAAGCCGAGCGTGGCGTCCAGCAGAAACTGGACCTTATTGACGGTCTGGGCGTCGAAGTCGTTGAGGGATGCGATGTCTCGCCCGGCGACCTTGATGCGGGTTTTGAGGGCCTGCGGTTCTTTCTCGGTTCGGTCGCCAATATAGATCAGGACGCGGTCGAGGCCGAGCAGGCTGTCGCGGATCATGGAGGCGAGGTCGCCGTTGTGGCCGAGGCGACGGAGGGTTTCGCGCAGCATTTCGGCCGCTCTGGCGGGATCGCGGGGGCTGCCGGTACTGAAAACGCGTTTGGAGATGGCGTCGAGGTCACGGCCGAGGCCTTCCAGAATGTCGGCGAGGCGATTGATGATTTCCTCGATGATTTCGACGAGGATTTCGTTGGCGGAAGGGCTCCCTTTGGCCGGATCGCGTTCGGCCTGACGGCGACCAACGATATCGAAACCGTAATAGTCAGTATAGCGGACCGTGATGAGGTGGTTGTCTGTCAGGACGAAGCCGATGGGCAGGGAAAAGGCTGTGTTTTCCTCGCGTCTGACGAGGGGAGTCGAAAGATAGAGGGTGCCATCCTGTTCGTGATGGCGGGAGGAGCTTTCGATTTCCTCAAGCTCGTTGCGGCGGGGAATATGGGTGTTGAGGGCCTTTTCTGCGCGGGCGACCTCGTCGAGAGTCGGGTTGATGAGGTCGAGCCAGACCGCTTTGGAGATATCGACGTCCGGTCCGGTTTCCCGGGCCGGAGCGCCTGCGGGGCGCACGAGGAACATCAGGCGGGTCCTTGAGGGCAATGGAAAGGCTGTGAGGCTCCCTCATGTCCTGCCTGAGGCGGGTTCGCAAGGTGCAGGGGGTGGGAATTGTTGCGGGAGAGGCCTGAAAACGGCTAGACGGATGGACGGCGGGGGCTGCTCTTGGTATCGCATTGGAGCCCTGAAGCGGAACCGAGTGCGGTATGACGAACACATCTTCCCCCCTATCTTCCTCTCTGGCCAATTCGCTTCGTTCCGGCCCTGACGAACGGGGACGGTTCGGGATTTTTGGTGGTCGCTTCGTTGCGGAAACGCTGATGCCGTTGCTGTTCGAACTGGACGAGGCCTATCGCGCTGCGCAGGCTGACCCCGCGTTCCGCGAAGAGCTGGACTATTATCTGAAGGATTATGTCGGTCGTCCGAGCCCGTTGTGGTTTGCCCGGCATCTGACGGAAGAGCTTGGGGGGGCGAAGGTCTATTTCAAGCGCGAAGAACTGAACCATACAGGGTCGCACAAGCTCAACAATGTTATGGGGCAGATCCTCGTAGCCCGACGGATGGGCAAGACCCGGATCGTTGCAGAGACGGGTGCGGGGCAGCATGGTGTAGCGACGGCGACGGTCTGTGCGCTGTTCGGTCTGAAATGCACCATTTACATGGGTGCGACGGACGTTGAGCGGCAGAAGCCCAATGTGTTCCGCATGCATCTGCTGGGTGCTGAGGTGAAGCCCGTGACGGCCGGGGCGGGCACGCTCAAGGACGCGATGAACGAGGCCATGCGCGACTGGGTGGCCAATGTTGCGGATACGTATTTCCTTGTGGGCACGGTGGCCGGGCCGCATCCGTATCCGGAGATGGTGCGGGACTTCCAGTCCGTGATCGGGGTTGAGACCAAGGAGCAGATCACTCAGGCCGAGGGGCGTCTGCCGGATGTGATTGTGGCGGCTATTGGTGGCGGTTCGAATGCGATGGGGATTTTCCATCCGTTTCTGGACGATGCGGATGTGAAGCTGATTGGTGTCGAGGCGGCGGGGCACGGGCTGGATTCCGGAAAGACGGCGGCGTCCATTTCCCGTGGGCGGCCGGGTGTGCTGCATGGCAATCGGACCTATCTGCTTCAGGACAAGCACGGCCAGATTGAGGAAGCGCATTCGATCAGCGCGGGGTTGGATTATCCGGGGATTGGTCCGGAGCATTCCTGGTTGAACGATATCGGCCGGGCCGAGTATGTCGGTGTGACGGATGAGGAGGCGCTTGAGGCGTTTCAGGTCTGTACGCGGACGGAGGGCATTATCCCGGCGCTCGAATGTGCGCATGGACTGGCGCATGTCATGAAGATCGCGCCTACGATGGCGAAGGATCAGATCATTGTTCTGAATGTTTCCGGTCGTGGGGACAAGGATATCTTTACTGTGGCGCATCATCTGGGAGTGACGCTGTGAGCCGGATCCAGACACGTTTTGCAGTTCTGAAACAGGAAGGACGCGGGGCACTGATTCCGTATCTTCAGGCCTGTGATCCGGATTATGACACCTCGCTGGAGCTGCTGCGGGCGATGCCCGCAGCGGGGGCGGATCTGATCGAGATCGGTGTGCCGTTTTCTGATCCGTCTGCGGATGGACCGACCATTCAGGCAGCGGCCCTGCGTGGACTAAAGGCCGGGGCGACGCTGGGGCTGGTGCTTCAGATGGTCCGGGCGTTCCGTGAGACGGACAGTGAGACGCCGATCGTGCTGATGGGGTATCTGAACCCGATCGACAGTTATGGCCCGGCGGAGTTCTGTTTCGATGCGGCGCAGGCGGGTGTGGACGGGATCATTGTCGTCGACATGCCGACCGAGGAGGCGGACCTGCTGGATGCTCATGCGCGGGAAGCCGGGTTGGACATCATTTCTCTGGTGGCGCCGACGACGTCGAATTCTCGTCTGTTCCATGTGCTGCGGGATGCCACCGGGTTTGTCTATTATGTGAGCATTACCGGGATTACCGGGACGAGCAGCGCGAGTGCTGCGGATCTGGAGAAGGCGCTGCCGCGTATCCGGGAAGCGACCAATCTGCCTGTGGCGGTCGGGTTCGGGATTTCCACGCCGGAGCAGGCGCGGACGGCGTCTCGGATCGGGGATGCGGCGGTTGTGGCTTCTGCTCTGATCAAGACCATGGCGGGTACGCTTGAAGACGGGCGGGGGACGGAGCGGACCGTTCCGGCTGTTCTGGCGCAGCTTGAGGCATTGGCTGCGGCTGTTCGGGCTTGATGTTTGGCATCCCGACAGGCTGAGCCTGTCGGAACGCGTTTGATCAGGTGTTGTTGCGCAGGGAAAATCCGAACATCATCGTTGCGAAGCCTGCCATCAGCAGTTCTACGGCGATGAACATGCCGATCAGCCAGAGGCCGGACCAGGGCAGTGTCATATAAAGCAGGATTCCCACGACGAGCGTGATGAGGCCACTGAGGGCCAGCATGATCCAGCTTTTGTTGGTGCGGTGTCCGCCAGCCCAGAAGGTTCGGGCGAGGCCTGCGAAGATCAGGCAGCCTGCGAGAATGGCCGTGATGAAGATCGAGCCGGTTGCAGGTTCCTCGATCAGGAGGATGCCGCCAAGGATGTAGAGGCCGCCGATCAGTCCGGACAGCCACTGGTTCGGGACGGGAAGGCCGCGATGGGCGAAGCTCTGCATGACCTGTGCGACGCCGCCCACGATCATCAGGACGCCGAGGACCACCATGCTGGCGAGGGTGGTGGCGATGGTGTCGAGGGCGGCCAGAATCCCGAGGACGATCAGCATAGCGCCGAAGCCGATGAACCAGCCGGGTTTAAGGCCCTGAGGGTTGGGAAAGCGAAGGGTGTTGAAGCTGTCGGACATGGTTTTCTCCGGTTGGGAGCTGGGTTTGTTCTGGCTGGTCTCTATCGGGAGGCCTGCCTGTTTCATGACACAACGCATGATATCGCGGTTCGTATCAGGCAGGATGACATGTTTTGTAAGGTGGGTAGGAGAGATAAGGCAGGGTAGTTGATGGTTGGGCTGGCATAATCGATGTCCTGGCGTTAAAACGCGCCCAGAGAATGTGGCCCTTCGCCGGGCTTTGCCCCCTACTCCGTCCTTTGTTCTGAAGGCGGCCAGAAAGTAATGAGACGACATGAGCTGGATGACCGACTACGTCCGACCCAAGCTGCGTGGCCTGCTTCAGCGGGATGTGCCGGACAATCTGTGGACCAACTGTGAATCCTGCGGGCAGATGATGCTCACCAAGGAGTTGGAGCGGTCCGAGAAGGTCTGTCCGCATTGCGGCCATCATATGCGGGCGACGGCGAAGGAGCGTCTGGGCTGGACGTTTGATGGTGGGGAATACACCACCATCGAGTTGCCGAAGATGCCGGTCGATCCGCTGGGGTTCAAGGATTCCAAGCGTTATACGGATCGTCTGAAGGATGCGCGGAACAAGTCTCATCTTGATGAGGCACTTGTGGTTGCGCATGGTCTGATCAAGGGACAGAAGGCTGTGGTTGCGGTCATGGCGCCTGAGTTCCTGCTTGGGACCATGGGAGCTGCGCTGGGTGAGGCATTCGTGGCGGCCTGTCGTCTGGCCGTTCTGCAGAAAGCGCCGCTGGTGGTCTATACGGCTTCGGGTGGGGCGCGGATGCAGGAAGGCGCTGTCAGCCTGATGCAGATGCCACGGACGACGATCGGTGTGCAGATGCTGCAGGAAGCGGGTCTGCCCTATGTTGTTGTCTTTACGAATCCGACGACGGGTGGTGTCTCGGCCTCCTTCGCGATGCTGGGGGATGTGCATATTGCCGAGCCTAATGCGCTGATCGCGTTTGCGGGGCCGCGCGTCATTCAGGATACTGTTCGTGAGAAGCTGCCGGAAGGCTTCCAGCGGTCGGAGTATCTGCGTGAGCATGGGATGGTCGATATCGTAGCCAAACGCTCGGAGCTGCCGGAACTGCTGGGGCGGATTCTGGGCATTATGACGCGTCAGAAAACCGTTTCTGACTCGGCGATCTGATGACTGCGGAGCGTGGGGCGCCTGTTCGGCTGTCCGGCGAATATCAGGGGCGGCCAGGGGCTGTACTTGCGCGGCTTCAGGAGCTTTATCCGGCGCTAATCGATCTTTCGCTGGGGCGACTTGAGGTGCTGCTGGCAAAGCTGGGCCATCCTGAGCGTCATCTGCCGCCTGTGATTCATGTGGCGGGGACGAACGGTAAGGGCAGCACATGCGCCAATCTGCGGGCGATTGCTGAAGCGGCCGGGCTGCGGGTGCATGTCATGACCAGCCCGCATCTGGTGAGCGTGACCGAGCGGTTCCGGCTGGCGGGGCGGTTGGTGGATGAGGATGTGCTGGTTGCTGCGCTTGAGACGGTCGAACGCGTTAATGCCGGTGCTCCGATCACGGTTTTCGAGGTTCTGACGGCTGCGGGGTTCTTGCTGTTTTCGCAGATTCCAGCAGATTTGGTGGTGCTGGAAGTCGGGCTTGGGGGACGGCTGGATGCGACCAATGTGGTGCCGAAGCCTGCTGTTTGTGTGATTACGCCGGTCAGTCTGGATCACGAAGCGTTTCTGGGGGGCACTGTTGCGGCGATTGCCGGGGAAAAGGCTGGGATCATTAAGGCTGGAGTTCCAGTTGTTTCGGCGGTCCAAGCACCGGACGCTTTGAATGTCATTCGGCGCCGGGCTGCGGAACTGGGTGCGCCACTTCGGGTGGTTGGACAGGATATCTTCGTCACTGAACAGGTGAATGGTCTGAATTACCGGGATGCGGACGGTGTTCTTCCCCTGCCGTTGCCTGCATTGAAAGGCCAGCATCAGGCCGGCAATGCAGTGCTGGCCGTGGCGGCTTTGCGTGTGTCAGGGCTAAAGTTGCCTCTTGCGGCCTATCAGGGGATTGCCCGGACATTCTGGCCTGCACGTTTGCAGAGGCTGAACGGCACGTTGGCTGGGATGCTGCCTGAGGGGTGGGAACTGTATCTTGATGGCGGACACAATCCCGATGCCGGACAGGTTCTTGGGGCGGTGCTGGAAGGCTGGAAAGACCGGCCTGTCCACGTGATTGCGGGTGTGAAGCAGACCAAGGATGCCTCCGGGTTCCTGAAGCCGATTATCGAACGTGCCGCTTCCGTTCAGGCGGTGTCTGAGCCTGGGCAGCATCTGGCGATGCCGGTTGAGGAAATCATTGCCGCTTCTGGTGGGCGGGCGATCGCCGGTCCGACGGTCAGAGCGGCGTTGGAGCGTCTGGTTTCCGAAGGGGGCGCCCCGGCCCGGGTATTAATTTGTGGCAGTCTTTATCTGGCGGGTGTGGTTCTGGCAGAGGATGGCTGGATCGCCAGTTAATCCGTTTCTGGGGACGGAGTGGGATGTTAGAAGGGCGCGTGAACATGATCGAATCGCACTCCTCTCCGTCCGCTTCTGATGCTTCCTCAAACGATGGAGATCTGGGTCTCCTGCTGAGGCGCAGTCCTCCGTCCAGTGTTGCTGCCGAACAGGCACTGCTGGGCGCCATCCTCACGAACAATAAAGCGTATGAGCGGGTTTCGGATTTTCTGGAGCCTGCTCATTTTTCCGATCCGCTGAATGGTCGGATCTATGAAGCGATTGCCCGGCGGATTGAGCGGGGGCAGTTGGCTGATCCTGTGACTATGCGGGCCGAGTTCGAGCATACCGGTGTTCTGGATGCGGCGGGTGGGCCTGCCTATCTGGCCAAGCTGCTGACGGCGATGGTCGGAATCGTCAATGCGGGTGATTACGGGCGGGTGATCCATGATGCCTGGGTGCGGCGCCAGCTGATCGATATTGGTGAGACGGTCGTTAATAACGCTTTTGGAGCGCGGCCTGATCTGGACGGATCGGATCAGATCGCGGCGTCCGAAGAGGCGCTGTTCAAGCTGGCGACGGAGCGAGGTCAGGAAGGCGGTTTCGTTTCTTTCACCAATGCTCTGACGGAAGCAGTTAAGGTTGCGACCAAAGCCTATCAGCGGACAGGCGACGTAGTGGGGCTCACGTCAGGTCTGCGGGACTTCGACAAGCGGACCGGCGGTCTGCATCCTTCCGATCTGATTATCCTTGCCGGTCGCCCTGCAATGGGCAAGACGGCGCTTGCGACCAAAATTGCGTTTTCGGCGGCGCGCTCGATTCTGCGGGATGCTGAGGATAGTGGGGAAAAGCCCAAGGGGTCGGTCGCTATTTTCTCGTTGGAAATGTCATCTGAGCAGTTAGCGACCCGTATTCTGTCGGGTGAAGCTGAGGTTTCGGGCGAAAAGATCCGACGTGGTGATATCGGGCAGAAGGAATTCGACCGGTTTGTCCGTGTGGCACGGGAGCTTCAAAGGCTGCCGCTCTATATTGACGATACGCCAGCGATTTCTCTCTCCGCCATGCGAACGCGCTGCCGGCGGTTGGCTCGGACGCAGGGCTTGAGCCTTGTTGTTGTGGATTATCTCCAGTTGATGCGGCCTGCGATCGGGACCAAGCCTGACAGTCGTGTTCTGGAAATTTCAATGATTACGCAGGGACTTAAGGCGATTGCGAAAGAGCTTTCTGTGCCGGTAATTGCGCTGTCCCAGTTGTCGCGTCAGGTCGAATCGCGCGAAGACAAACGACCCATGTTGTCGGATCTGCGCGAATCGGGCTCGATCGAGCAGGATGCGGATGCGGTCATGTTCGTATATCGCGACGAGTATTACCTGCAACAGCGTCAGCCTAAAGACAGCGCTTATGACAGCAATGACAAATTCCAGGTTGCGACAGAAGAGTGGCAGCGCAAGATGGCGTTGGTGCACAATAAGGCCGAACTGATTCTTGAGAAGCAGCGGCATGGCCCTACCGGAATGATCCAGTTGTATTTCGAAGGGGAATATACCCGTTTTGGGGATCTGGATGTTATTCATGAGTAACTCTCCGGAGGAGGGGAGTACTTTGAATGGCGTTGTATCGTGATAAGGGGCACCGTTAAAAGTACGCGATATTTGCTCGAAGAAATCGTTATGCTTTTTTCGGGAATGTCTTGGCTAGAGAGCGGACATAGAACGTCGTAATTGGTTAATTAATACAAAATCAGT
This sequence comes from Gluconobacter sp. Dm-44, assembly GCF_018256175.1. Classification (NCBI taxonomy): domain Bacteria; kingdom Pseudomonadati; phylum Pseudomonadota; class Alphaproteobacteria; order Acetobacterales; family Acetobacteraceae; genus Gluconobacter; species Gluconobacter sp. Dm-44. The sequence continues at coordinate 34,124 of NZ_JAERLZ010000007.1, forward strand.
ACGAATTTCATCAGGATTCTACGCCTGAAAAAAGCTGAAATATGAAACTCTTCCCGGCGGTTTCGCAAAAGGGAGGAGTGCATCTTTTTTCTGGATTATGGCTGCAATGCAGAAAAAGAGCGGCAGCTAAAACCTGTCATAATGGCTCAAAGCCACATTTGTTTCTTGACCCAGTGGCACAGTGCCATTAATTTATCGTTAATCGGTGGTTGCCATGGGGGCGATTGACGGGGAAGGAAAGGAGCCGGTCATGAGTTCAGACTGTCTGATGGCCGGGGATATTTCCGATTTGTTCATTCCATCGATGAAGCGAATTTATCGTGTTGTATCGAATGGGGGGCACCTGAATGCGTATGGAAACCAGTGAAACGGTCACTAATGGATCTCCTCATCTGGTCTCTTGGGCGGATCAGGTGTGTCGGAAGGCGTGTTTCTGTCCGTGTTCTGAGCCATGTCTTGCCGCTGGAGCACCAGTTCTGGGTGCAGAGCAGCCAGTCGCAGGGCCAGTTCTTCGTCGGTACGACCGTTCAGGACGCCTTTTAGAAGAAAATCGGTCGATACGCGTAGCCGGTTCGAGAGCGCCGCGATGAGAAAGACGCTGGGCGCGCGGTCGCCGCGTTCAATCTTGTTCAGCGTGGAAGCGTCCACGCCCAGCAGGCGGGCGCATTCGCTCTGGTTGGGCATGACGAGCTCACGGGCCCAGGAAATGCGAGTTCCTATGGCTCGTTGGAGTGTGGTCAGAGAGTCTGGGCGCTTGTGTTTGGCCATGAGGCCTTTTTAGCAATGGCTTTATGCCAAATCCAGAAGAAGTTTTTTTTATCATACTCTATGGCATTTTGCCAAAAATTAGTGGCAGTTCCATACTGAGGAAGGATGTTGAGATGAGGCAGGTCAAATCAGGTTCCGTACCGCGTCGTGTATCCGCAAGCGCCCTTGCTGCCATGCTTGCGTCTGATGGTTGGCTACCGGAGCGTGGGAGCGTGCGCAAGGGGCGTCGTCGTTCCGCACAGAAAACATCCGGGAAGTCTACGCCGCGGGCTCGCGTGGTAATAGATCGGGAGACGGCCGAGGCTCTTCCTGCAGGGCATCCTGTCAGTTGGAATGCGTTGTGGGGCGCGGATCTGGTGCCGGTTTTTCCGGGATTACAGCCAATGGGCAGTCGTGATGCCGGTATGGAGATCAACTGATGTTTGGAATGGTGCAGGAGGTGTCTTTGTCAGGCGCGCATGCGGGATCTGATGTCATGGTGAAGCCGACTGCGGAGCGGTATCAGCATTCCGAGATCCGTGAAGAGAATAAGGCGTTCCGGGTCGTGAATGCGGTGCAGTCCATGTATGACGCAGGCGATATCGGAGACGACGAACTGGCTGCTGCGGATCGGTGGTATCGCGAATATGTTTTCGCGTCTCTTGGAGTGATGGAAAATCCGCAGTCTGATGGTCGTGTGAGGGAGCGTGGTGACATCCATACATGGATGATTGGACGGGGACAGTGTTCTGCGCGGATGAGCCAGATTCGTGAGATGCTTGGTCTTTGTGCGCATGTGCGTCTTGAGATGCTTCTGGCACGTGAGATGTCGTTTTCGGCCATGGCGCGACATCTTTATCCGGCTTTGTCGGAGGGGCGTGCGCGGATGAAGGTTTCGGCGCAGTGTGCGCTGCTTCTGGAGCAACTGGCGCATGTTTATGAGGTGATTTCTAGAAAGAAACATAAGAAAAAATCTGTTAACGATAAATTATCTATTGATATGTGAGCGCGGTTTTGATATAAGAAATGCATACTGAAGAATTATACATAAATATCCAAAGCCGATCTTCTGAAAAGGGGGTCGGCTTTTATTTTGGAAGTTTCCTGACAAATGGAAAAGTGTGAGATTTCTTCTGGTAGTGTTGTGTTGTCTGGTCGTCAGACGTTTATTGTCCTTCAAAATACATCCGATTCACTTGTGGGATGCCCACTTGTGTATGAAGGGGAGCCAGTTCATCGGGCTGATGTTGCTTTGGAGTGGCACGAACTGGTGGATGCGGGTCTTTCACGCCTGGATGTGAGATGCAGGTCCATTCCCTGTCAGCGTTCGGTTTTGTCGGTTCGAGTGATCGGGCGGGTTGCGCCGGAAACCTTGGCACGTGTGGCTGTGCGGGCTGAGCGGGAGCAGGTGCAGCGTAATGTGGAGGTTCAGGCACGGAAAAGAACGTGTCAGAGCGGCTTGCGTCTGCGGCAGAAGCCGGTTCGGGCTGTCTGGCTGGAGGGGGGCATGATGAGCCGCAGGGAGGCTGCGCTGAGAGCAGGCTGATGGTCGGTTCTCAGGTCGATCTGGGGAAGAAGGTTAAAGCAGATGGGTGAAGAAATATCCGGCAAATGTTCCTTGCGGCGGGAACAGTCAGAAGAACGGAAAAAAAGGTTTCTCGAGCATCTGTCTGTGAGTGGAAATATTTCGGAAGCCGGACGTGTTGCAGAGGTTCGGCGGAGTACGCTGTATCTCTGGAAAGAGACGGATAAGGATTTTTCGTCCCGCTGGGAGGATGCTCTGGAGGAAGCCGCGGATGCTCTGGAAGCGGAAGCGCGGCGGAGGGCTGTCGAGGGATATGATGAACCCATTACGTATGCGGGACGGGTTGTCTGCGATCCGGATACGGGAAATCCTGTTGTCCGCAAGCGGTACAGTGATGGTTTGATGGCGTTTTTGCTTCGGGCGCATCGTCCGTCCCGTTTCAGGGCTGGGATGGAGGCTGAGGGGCGTTCGGGAACGATCTCGATCAATATCAGCAGTGATGACAGCGCCCTTTAGGCTTAATGACTCGCAGCGTGAGGCGGTGCGGCTGCTCGGTGGGCCTGCAAGGCATATTCTTCTGAGGGGTGGGTCGCGGTCGGGGAAGACCTTTGTTCTGGTTCGGGCCGTTGTGATACGGGCGTTGAAGGCTCCGGAAAGTCGCCATGGTATTTTTCGTCATCGGTTGACGGCCCTGAAGGCGTCGGTTCTGCGGGATACGTTTCCGAAGGTTATGCGGATGTGTTTTCCGCAGGTTGGATGGAAGTTGGACCGGCAGGACTGTGTTGTGACGTTTCCGAATGGATCGACGATCTTTTTCGGAGGGCTGGATGACGAGCAGCGGACCGAGAAGATTCTGGGTCTGGAATTTGCGACGGTTTATCTGAACGAGGCCAGTCAGATCAGTTATGGCGCGCGGAACATGCTTCTGACGCGTCTGGCACAGAAGACGGGTCTTGTGGTCAAGGAATATATCGATGCCAACCCGCCGGCGATGGGGCATTGGCTTTATGCGCTTTTCGAAAGCGGGATCGAGCCCAAGTCGGGGGAGCCGGTGGGGGATCGGTCGCTTTATGCGACGATGATCCTGAATCCGCAGGCGAACCGGGACAATCTGAGCGAGGATTATCTTGCCAGTCTGGAAGCGCTTCCCGAGCGGGAAAAACGGCGGTTTCTGTATGGTGAATATCAATCGGTTGTCGAAGGTGCGTTGTGGCGGCTGGAGATGTTCCGGCGTGAGGCGGCGATTACGGCGCAGAGCCGGGCGGATGTTGCGGCGCGGATGCGGCGTATTCTGGTGTCTGTTGATCCTTCGGGGGCGGCGGGACCGGAAGACTACAGGTCCGACGAGATCGGAATTGTGGTCTGTGGCGTTGATGCGGCTGGTGTGGGGCATGTTCTGGAAGATCTGTCTGCCCGGGATAGTCCGGCGGGCTGGGCTGCCCGGGCCTTGCGGGCATTTGATGACTGGGGTGCTGAACGCATTGTTGCGGAGCGGAACTTCGGGGGGGCTCTGGTAGAGGGCACGATCCGGAGTGTGCGGGCGCATGCTTCCGTCAAGCTGGTGACAGCGGCGCGGGGCAAAGCGGCGCGTGCTGAGCCGGTTGCGGCGCTCTACGAGGTTGGCAGGGTTGTGCATCATGGCCGGTTTACGGCTCTGGAGGATCAGCTCTGTCATTTCTCGGTCAGTGGATATCGCGGGCCACGGTCTCCGGACCGGGCGGATGCGATGGTCTGGGGGCTGAGTGAACTGATGCTTGCTGGAAACGGTGGCATGACGGGCTGGAGCTCGTCTGGATTTTCGCTGGCGCGCTGAGCCGACCGTTTCAGGTCGGCGAGTGGCCTGAAACAATGGAGAACACATGGACTGGTTGTCCCTGCAACAGCGTTATGCTGTTCCTGCGGGTGCGTCCGCGCGGACGGCGCGGCTGCTGGCGCTCAAGCGTGTTCTGGATGGGACGCAGTATGATGCGCTGCCGCATCCGTTCTCGATGGAGAAGTCGGGAGCGGGCGAATATATCCCGTTATCCAGTCGCCGTCCTTCGGTCCGGACCAATCTGTGTCGGACGGTTGTGGATGAGGCGGTTTCGCTCCTTTTTGGGGACACGCACTGGCCGGGTCTGGTGACGGACGATGCGCGGGTGGCGCATGCCATGAGCACGTTTGCTTCGCAGACCAGACTGGCGTCGCTTCTGATGGAAGCGGCGCGATTGGGGTCTGTCGGGTCGGTTGCGATCCTGTTTGAAGTGTCCGCAGGGGTTCCGAAGCTTTCTGTTCTGGAAACGGCTTATCTGACGCCGTTCTGGGATGATGCGACGGGCGAACTGTTGCGGGTCGAAGAAAGGTTCCTGGTCCGGGGGCGAGATCTGGCGGCGCAGGGTTATCCGATTGCGGGTGAGCTTCTGGGCGCGCAGTTCTGGTGGCAGCGGGTCTGGACGCCGGTCGACTGTGCGGTGTCCGTGCCGTGGCTGGTGGGAATGGATGGTGGGGTTCGGGACGAGAGCCGTTCCGTTCGTCATGGGCTGGGGTTTGTGCCGATTGTGTGGACGCGCAATCTGGGTGGACCCTGTGGGCGCGATCCGGAAGGCGAGTGCACGTTCGAGCGGGCCATCGATACGGTGATCGAAGCGGATTATCTGCTGTCTCAAGCAGGGCGGGGGCTGAAATATGGCTCCGATCCGACGCTGGTCCTGAAAACGGGTGGCTTTTCGGACGGGGTGGCGCATCAGGGCGGTGCGGCTTCGGCGCTGACGCTTCCGCCTGAGGGAGATGCGAAGCTTCTGGAGATCAACGGCAATGCTGCGGGCGCGGTGCTCGATCATTATCGGGAACTGCGGTTGGTGGTGTTGGAGCAGCTTCATGGAAACCGCGCGCATGGTGACAGGGTTGGCGGCGCGCAGTCCGGCAAGGCCATGGAGATGATGTGTCAGCCGCTGATCTGGCTGGTGGATCGTCTGCGGCATTCCTATGGGGAAGGTGCACTGCTGTCGATTTACCGGATGGCGTGTCGCTTTTCCTGTGTTCTGGAAAACGGGCTGCGGCTTGGGGGCGAACTGGTCAAGGACCTGCCGCATTGCCGCATGAGTTTGCGGTGGCCGGCGTGGTTTCCGTCCACAGACCCGGAACTGCTGTCGCTGGTGCAGGGGCTGGTGGTGGCGGTTTCTAATGGAATTCTGAGCCGTGAGACTGCGGTTCGGATGTTTGCAATGGCATCGGGAAATTCTGATCCGAATACGGAATGGAAAATGCTGGAGCAGTGGTGTGCTTCTGAACAAGCATGAGTGTTGACGGGGGAATGATGTCCGGAACTGATGACACCATTGAGGATGTGGATGCTCTGCGTCAGGCGCTGAATGAAGCGCGGAGCGAGGTTGAGGCGGTCCGTCAGGAAATGACGGATGTTGTGACGCGGCAGGAGACGCTTCAGCGCAGTCATGAAGAAGCGCTGACCCGGATGCGGGAGGAGAGTAACCGCGAGGTTATTGTGTCGGCGCTCAGGGCGGAAGCGATCCGCAATGGTGCCCATAATCCTGATGATGTTGTGCGGCTGATTGATCTCAAAGGGATCGAGCGGGGCGAAGACGGCTCGGTGGTTGGTGTGTCCGAGGCTTTGCAGCAGGCCCGTCAGGAGCGGGCCTATCTGTTTGGTGAGGTGCTGCGGCCTGGATATTCGAGCGGAACGACGGTCGGGCAGGCAGCGCCTCGTCCGGGCGGGGTTGAACCGTTCAATGCGCGGGCCGTCAGCGAGGCGGATTACGAAACGCGCAAATGGCAGTTTCTGGCTCAGAAGTGAGCTTCGGAGCGATATTTGACCGGGTCTGATGGCAGGCCGGGTTCAGACAACACATTTATGGAAAAAATACATGAGCATTGATAATTTTCCTGTTCAGCTTCAGGCCGCCATTCAGCAGGGTTTTCTGGCCCGCGAGTTCGAAAATGGTCTAAAATCCCGTCTGGGCTTTCGCCAGGTTGCCGATCGCGAAGTGTTTCCGAACGCCATTGGTGAGACGCTGACGAAAACACGCAAGAGCCTTAAGGCGCCTGTGACGACGCCGCTCAATCCGACGGGGAATACCAATTTCGATAATGGTCTGAGCCCGTCTGGCTGGGCCGTTGAGCAGTATACGCTGTCGATCAACCAGTATGGCGATACGATCGACTTGAACATGGTGACCAGTGGTGTAGGGATTGCGTCGCAGTTTTTGGCCAACGCCAACACCAACGGTGTGCAGGCGATGCAGTCTCTCGACCGGCTGGCGCGCAATACGCTGTTCGGTGGTGCGCAGAATGGTGTGGGCGGCTATCTGGGCGGTAATACGCGCGTGACGGCGACACTGGGAAGCGCTGGGAATACCATTTCGGTTGATGACATCCGGGGTTTCCAGTCTGTGATCGTTCATGGTCAGGTGACGGCGCTCAGTGCGACCAATGGTATGACGGTGACGGTGGGTAGCGATGTTTATACACTTGTCAGCGTGGCGGCTGATGGGACGAATGTGTCTACAGCGCCGGGTGGTGTTTCTGGGCAGATGACGTTCTCGGCTTCAGTTTCTGTTGCGGATGGGACGGAAGGTCAGGCCGTTGTAGCTTCCACGGCGCCGATGGTGATCCGTCCGAATGGTCGTCTGACGACGGCGGCGTTGCAGACGGCGAGTGCGAACGGTCTGGCAGATACGCTGGGCATTCAGCAGGTTCTGGCCGGTGTGGCGACACTGCGGCGTAACAACGTGCCGATGATCAATGGTGCGTATCACTGTTATCTGGATGATCTGCAGCTTCTGTCGCTCTTCCGTGATCCGGATTTCAAGCATCTGTATCGTGGCGCTTATGGTTCGGAAGAGTATCGTTCCGGGCAGGTGATTGAGCTTCTGGGTGTGCGGTTTATTCCGACGACGGAAGCGCCGCAGCAGGCGTCGCTTGGGGCGGGTTCCATTCATCGTGCGCTTCTACTGGGGCAGGGTGCTCTGATCGAAGGTGATTGTGCGCTGACGGGGCATTCAGACATTCCGGATGCCGAGCGGGCGCTGATCGAGATGGTGGACAGCGTAGCGATGGTGACGCGTGAGCCACTGGATCGACTGCGTCAGATCATTGCGCAGTCCTGGTACTGGATTGGCGGTTTTGCTCTGCCGACCGACGTGACGGCGGATATGACGGTCATTCCGACGGCGACGAACAGCTATCTCAAGCGGGGTGTTGTGATCGAGAGCCTTGGTACGGATGCTCTTGGTTTGACGTTCTGACCTATTTCCGGCCCCTGTCTTTGAGGCCGGGGCCTTTCTTGCGAGGGGAATGACATGTCCGGAACGGTTGGTTTATCGACGGATATTCTCTCGGAAGGAGAGAAAATGGATATCCGGCGGTTCTGTGGGTATCCCGCGATCGGATCGCGGGAAGGAAACCAGGAATCATGGCGTTTCTTCCAGGTGGAAGGCGCGCTGGAATGGCGGATGAATTATCTGTCTGCGGCGGAGTTGCAGCAGATCCGGCTTTATCTGTCGCAGCTTTATCCGCTCGAAACCGCAATCACGGCGTCGTCGGACAATCTGGATACGGCGCGGGCGGCTAGTTGGTATCACAATGGTCGCGAAGTGCAGGACCGGATGATGTTGTTTACGCTGTGGCGTCGTCGTCTGTGCGCGTTTCTGGGTGTGACGGGTGGACTGGAACTGCAGGACGGCCGGGCAATCGTGGTTTGAGGAGGGCATTGTGCAGCAGGCAATGATCGCAGCCCGACTTTCCAGAGGATATGCCAAAGCGGCGCAGGTTCTGGGAGCTTTGGGCGAGCAGTATCGTCCTTCGAGCGGTCTGTCGCCGATGAGTGTGCTTTATGCGCAGCCGATGCTGGCTTTCGATGTGAATGCCGGGTTTTCGTTTGAGCGTCCGATTGGATGGGGGATTCCGACGGAATATGTGCTGACGGATCGCCGGGATGATACGCAGGTGGGCGATATTCTTGCTGCGAGTGGTCGGACGTATTTCGTAGCGTCCGTAGAGCCTCTGCGGCCGCCGCTCTGTGTGGTGTGTAGCCGGACCGTGTCGGTGAGCGGTGTTACAGGAGTGGTGCAGACGCTCGTATCGGACTGTCCGGCGGCTATTATCATGCGGGCGAAGGGGGAATCTTCGGGAAGTGGTGTTCCGGGGGCGACACGGCCGGGCCAGTCCGTAATGTACCTTCCGCTTCTGCCGGGAGTTGTTCTGACGCCGTATATGACGGTTACGACCGATTTGGGGACGACCTACACGGTCAATGCGGTGGAAACATCCGGGTTCGGTATTCGGTGCACTATGTCATTTCAGCAGGTCTGAGGGGGAGAAGAATGACAGATGCCTCCAAAGTCGGGCTGGCGCTCGCTTATAACTGTGCGCAGGTGCTTTATCCGGATGGGTTATCGGGCGTTTCGGTGACGGGGCGACAGGTGGTGTTGCGGCGGGGATGGCTTTTGCCGAGCGATCTTTTTACAGCTCAGAATATTCGCAACAATATCGATTTCGTAACCGTTACAATGGCGTCGCGGAAAATGCCGGAATGGGCGGAACCACTGGGGCGCCCTTGGCGGGTGCAGCAAAAGGTTGAGCCTACGGTCGGAGTTGTTGTGACGGATGGGACGGTTGAGATCGTTTTTTCCGGTACTGCGACGCCGGCGGGAGTTGTGGCGGTCTGGCTGGATGATATGCCACAGGGAGGGGAACCTTCTGCGGCTTATGCGGTGACGGCTCAGGATACGCCCCAGACGGTTGCTGCGGCTTTGGCGGCGGCTTTGACTGGCGGTGTGGCGAATGGTGCGGTTGTCAGTGTGTCGGGGCGGGTTCTGAATGGTTATGCCGGTGGGTACGGTCAGTCGGTGCGGGTGACGCGGCGGCAGGCGCAGCTTTACCGGGTTTCGATCTGGACAGCGGATGCGACGGCGCGCGAGACGCTCGCATCTGTTCTGGATACCGCGCTGGCGGAGCAGAGCTGGATCAGCACTCTGGACGGGAGGGAAGCTCAGCTTCGCTTTCAGAGTGTGGAAGATGTCGACACGATGCAGAACGAGGCGTTGTATCGGCGGGATTATTTTTATGAGCTGGTATTCGATACCCTGCAGGTGCAGTGGGCGTCCGAAATGCTGTGCGGGATTGGAAACCTGTCCGCAGGGGAGGGGCTTTCGGCACCGTTCGGAGTTCTGGCTCCTGGGGCGGCGAACCAGACGGTGACGGCGGCTCTGGAGGCCATGCAGGTTGTGGTTGCGGCGCAGGCAGCTGCTTCGGTCTATCCGGGCCTGAGTGTTGACCGTTTTGGAACGGTGGTTGCGCTCGGCGGCTGACGAAGAAGCTGAATCACAAGGCTGAAATTTCATCAGGAAAGCGGGTAACCTTCATGGAGGTGCCCGCTTTCTGCATTTTGGAGAGCGATCCGGGGATGTCTCTGGTCTATCAGGCGGGAACGCTGAACACCACGGCACTGACCGTGCCAAATCTTTATGTGCAGATTGCCCAGCCGCAGACGCTGGCCCTCTCGGGCGTATCGTCTTCGGTGTTGGGGATTGTGGGAACCGCTGGCTGGGGCCCGGTGGGGATGCCGCTGCCGATCGGGGGCATGAGTGATTATGTCGCGGCGTTTGGCGCCAAGCAGAACAAGACGACGGATGCGGGTCTGGCGGTCAATATCGCCGTAATGCAGGGAGCGTCGACGTTCGTGGTTGTTCGGGTGACGGACGGAACGGATGTGGCGGCTTCCGGTACGCTTGACGGGGTGACGATTCAGGCTGTCTGCACTGGAAGTGCGGGGAATGGCATTGTTGCCGCAGTGACGGCTACGGGGTCCGGCTATGCGCTGGCGGTGACGCATGCCGAGCTGGGTTCGAGGACTTATGCCGGTGCGGACTGGTCCGGGATTGCCGCTGCTGTGGCGCAGGATCTGAGTGCGCTCGTGAAGGTTGTGTTGCCGGAAACGGTTCCGGCTGTGGCTGCTGCGAGTGTGACGCTTTCAGGCGGCACGGATGGTGGTGTTCCGACCACGGCGAAGTTCCTAGGGCAGGATAGCACAGTCCGGACGGGCATGTATGCGCTGCGTGGGCAGGGATGTGCCGTCGGGCTGCTACATGGTGTGTCGGACAGTACGTCCTATACGGCGCAGGCAGCTTTTGGGACGTCCGAGGGGGTCTATATGATCGCCGTGGGTCCCGCCGCGGATACGGTGACGAACGCGATTGCGGTCAAGGCATCAAGTGGTCTGGATGCGGCGTCGGTCAAGCTCATGTTTGGGGACTGGCTGTGGTGGGATGATGACAGCAATGGTGTGATCCTTGTGAGTCCGCAGGCATTTGCGGGTGGCAGGCTGGCCGCGCTTTCACCTGAACAGTCCAGTCTGAACAAAGCGCTGTCGGGGGTTGTGGGAAGCCAGAAGGCCGGTCTGACGGGAAGCAGTGCGACGTATTCCACGGCGGAACTGTCCGTGCTGTTTACGGCTGGAATTGACGTGATCTGCAATCCGGCGCCTGGCGGAAGTTACTGGGCTGTACGGTGTGGGCATAATTCGTCCAGCAAGAGTACCATGAATGGCGACAACTACACGCGTCTGACGAACTATATTGCGTCTTCGCTTGCGGGGGGCATGGGTGGTTATGTCGGCGAGGTCATTAACGACACGCTGTTCAGTGATATTCGCTCGACGCTTTTGGGTTTTCTGTCGTCTCTGCTGTCTCAGGGTATTCTGGGCGTCCAGAATGGTGAATTACCCTACAGTGTGGTTTGTGATTCGAGCAATAATCCGCAATCCCGCACGGCGCTCGGGTATGTGCAGGCGGATGTGGCTGTTCGATATCAGGGCATCAACGAGAAATTCATTGTCAATCTGCAGGGTGGCGCGTCTGTCACTGTATCGTCTGCTTCGGGGAGTGTCGGCTAAATGGCAAATCCATATAGCATTGGTCGGGATTGCCGGATTACGGTTCTGTGGAATGGCCAGCGGGTTGATCTGAGGGATGTGACGTCTTTCAGTGCGGCTCAGGAAACGCATGCTCTGCGTGCCAACCCGCTGAATGGTGTTCCTCTGGAATTCAATGTTCCGAATGGCTGGCGGGGAGCGTTTCAGATTGCCCGCGCCAATGCGGCCTTGGACAATTTGGTGGCGGCTGTGGAGGCTGCCTATTGGAATGCGGGAACAGTCGGAAGCGGGACGATCTACCAGTACGTTACGGAGCCGGATGGTTCGACGAGCACATGGGAGTTCAGCAATGTGTCCATGCAGTTGAAAAGCGATCCCTGGCAGGCGGATCATATGATCCATCAGACGGTTCAGTTCTTTGCTTCTACGAGGACGAAGATTTCGTGAGTGATTTTCCGCAGGAAATTGTTCTGTCAGATAAGCGCCGTTTGACGTTGCGCGAGATTGATCCGGCGGACATGCTGGACCTGATCGAAGCGGCGGGAAGTGCGATTAATGGGGCTTCGGCGTCTGCATGGCTGGGCTATGCGGAAATGATCTGTTCCGTGACAGCGATTGATGGTGTGCCGGTTCAAATGCCGCAAAGCAAGGACGAAATCCGGGATCTTGCCCGACGTGTCGGAAAGTCCGGGATTGCTGCGCTGACACCGTTGTTTGAGCGTGATGGGGATGACGATATTCGGGACGTCGCAAAAAACTGAGTCGGCACTCCGGGTTTCAGGAGATGCTTTATCTTCTGGATCACGGGGTGCCGTGGGATGTTTTGCGGGGGTGGTCAGGGGCGCGGCGTCTGGCTGCGTGTGTCATTACCGGTGAACGGGAAGGACACTGTTTTGACTGGGAAATGATGCGGTATCAGGGAGAGATATGATGCGGGAGGACATCTGGCGGAATATTCTCTTGGTCAGGACATTTTTTGGTCAGTCTGCCAGAGGGATGCTGCGAAGGGAGACGCCGGTTTCGGCCGTGCCTCGTTTGCGGAAATCGGGCTGGGCGAAGACGGTTCATGCCAGAAATCATCCGGGGATTGCGGTCAGGATGGCGTATTCCGGAACGCGGGAAACATCCAGTACTCGGAGCGTGCCCGGCGCAGGGAAGCCGACTGGGTTGCGAAATGAGGCGCACTTTTCAAGGCGAAAAGGGGATGAGGTATCGATGCTACCCTCTTTTTCTGTCAGATCTGTTGTTGCTCTTGCCGGGAACAAGGGGCGGATTAAAAGGGTATCTACCTTTCCGAATTCTCCGCGGCAGATGTCTCAGCTGCGTGTTAAACAAGATAAAATAGTTCCTAATAAGAAACGTATTAACTTTGTTTTCCGAAGAACTGTCTCTCCGGAAAGACAATTGGGGTTGCTCGAAAGAATATTCCCTTCAAAGTCTGCGAGGCGTGTTGGGAGTGCTGCATCGTCCGTTGTTCTTGAGACGATGCGGCGGTCTGGAAACTCCTTGTTTGTGCCGCAAGCTCGGCCTCTCCTTGCGGGGGAGGGGATGTACGGAACGACCGGGCGGGAACAGAAGTCGCAGCATGTTTTTTCAGAGGCTCGACCATATTACGATACTGAAATTGTGAACGATCGTCTGGAGCATGAGGTGAGGAGCGGGGATTTTCTGCTGGGTCATCGTGATGCCCGTCTGGCGGCGCGTCGTTCTGGCGGCGGTGTGGATGAGATCATGCAGCCTCAGTATCCCGGTCGCAGTATCGGATTTTTCTGACAGAGGAGATGTTCTCTGATGGGTATTGGCCTTTCTGACATAGAAAATGCCATTGGCGCTGTGGGGCGTTTGGGGGCGTCGTCGCCTGTCATACTGGGAAGTCTGGTTCTGACGGGAATTGAGGTTCCGGACACGCTTCAGGTTGGCGGTCGTCAGATGCTGGTTGTGCATCGTTTGCCAGGTGGTGGGCGGGTTGTGGACGCGCTGGGCAATGATCCGGGACGGCTGGAACTGCGGGGGCGTTTTCTCGGTCCAGACGCGCAGATGCGCGCTCAGGCGGTTGAGCGCATGCGCATGGCGGGACAGCAGGTTGCGTTCTCGGCGGCGGGTCTTTCTGTGCAGGTGTGGATTGCGCAGTTTACTTACGTCTATCAGGCGAAGGGGGCGGTCTGTTCCTATAAGCTGGTGCTTGAGAGGCCTCAGGAAACAACGTCCGTTCAGAGTCTGTCGACCCTGTCCGGCTTGCTGGGAGATGACGTCGGGAGTGCTCTCGACAGTTTTTCTGGGACAGTTTCGGACATTTCCGAAGGGGTCTTTACTGCGGTCGGGCAGGTTTCGTCGGTTGTGGGGCAGGTGATGCCGCTGGCCAGTTTGGTTGGTGCAGGTGGTTTTGCTTCGAAAGTTACGGATGCACTGGGGACGGTCAATGGCGTAGCGCAGAGTGGGATGAATCTCGCAACCGTTCCCTCCGCACTGGCGTCTGTTGTGGGAGGGTTGCAAAATGCGGGAAGTGGTTTGCAGTCCATTATCGTCGGGACGGGACAGAATGTTGAGGCCATCCAGCCGGTCAACAGTGTTTCGCTGAATACTCTGGGTCAGAATGCAGCGCTTCTGAGTGCGGCGGCTGATACGGGAGGGTTGGTCAACCGGTCTGCGGCGAATATTGCGGTGGCTCAGGGGCAGGAGACGGTTTTGCCGTCCGTTTTCGCATGAGGGAATGATGCAGGATATTATTGTCAGTGCTGCGGATATTTCCTTGTTTCATGTGGCGGCGCGTGAACTCGGAGATGCGTCCCAATGGTGGAGAATTGCGCAGGTTAATGGGATGGCCGATCCAGATCTGGGGAGGATTTCTAAGACTGTTGTTCTGAAGGTTCCGTCAGTTGAGTCTGATCTGGTGTCCGGTCTGCCTGATGGAGCATTGGAATGAGTGTCAGAAACCTGGAGGTTCAGGTTCTTTTCGACGGGCAGGTCGATCCTGTTCTGGCGCTTGTGCAGTTTGAAATCGATGCCAGCCGTTATGAGGCGTGCGATGTTGCTACTCTTCGTCTGGCTGTCAGAAAGAAGGGAGCGGCAACGCCATGGTTTGAGGCGGAGCAGCCTGCGCGGAAATGGGTGACGCTTCAGATGCGGGATACCCAGAATATTGCGGCGGCCTGGACGACGCTGTTTCAGGGACGTCTTGATCACATCGATTATGTGGCTGAGTATGCCATTCTGGAAATGGAATGTCGTGATGCGCTGGCGGCGTTGATGGATCTGCGTGTTCAGGATGCGTGGCTCAACCATACCCAGCAGGAACTTCTGGAAATTATGGCGCAGGCGGCGGGGCTTGAAGCGCGGATTACGTTGCCTTCGGATCAGGAGGCGCTGATGGAGGGTCAGTTTTGGCAGATCGAACATAAACGGGGTGCTCTTATGGGGCAGCACCGTTTTCAGACTGCGGCGGATCTGGCGTTTACGATCGCAAGGGATGCGTTCTGCGACCTCTATGCCGACGGAACATCTCTTGTCTGTCAGCCGCTGGGGTCTGCTTCGGAGGCTGGTGCGCAGGTGACGGATATGCGTCAGGCAGTTCTCGAGACTGGAATTGCGCGCGATTTGCAGTTACTGGCGGGTGTGGTCGTTCATATGGCGTCGTGGGATTCCCGGCAGAGAAGTACGACTCACGTCTATTACGATGGTGTTTCTTTTTCTCAGGACGCGCCTTCGGGCAATTCTACCATGCATACATTCCGTGTTCCCGGCCGTCGGCTGGAAGACTTGCAGAGGCTGGCGCGGGGAAAACATGCTCGCATTGCTGCTCATGCATTGTCTGTCCGAATTAAAATTCCTGGAATTATCGGAGTTTCGCCACGGAATTTCATGACCGTGGCGGTGGGAAATGGTGAGAAAACCCTTGGGATCGATCAGGTTCTCTCACGCTTTTCCGTGGAGCAGGGATTTGTGCAGCATGTCGTTCTAAGAGATCGGGGAGGTGAGGCATGAATGACGCCCGTTTTGATGCGGCCGCTCTGCAAGGTCGGACGGCGCATACCATGTTTGGGATCGTGTCTGCCGTTGATCCGGTCAATCATGCCGTCAAAGTTCGCATTCAGCCTGAAAACATAGAAACAGGCTGGATCCCGGATGCGTGCGGTGTGCATGCGGGGGATCTTCGGATTGCACGTCCGTCTTCTCCGGGAACGCATGTTGTGTTGCAACCGGTTGAGGGAGACGGAGAGCATCTGGTCGTGACGGGAAGTGTGTATGACACGGTGGTCATGGCGCCCGTGTCTCCGCTGACCGGTAAGGTTGCACAACCCGGCGAATTTCTTGTCAAAGGCGGGTGCGGTCTTCCGCCATTGTCTGCTTCCGGAAGTGTTGGGGCATCGTCTTCCGGTGCGGGGTGGTTACATATTGGTCCGGATGGTGTGGCGGCGGGGGCGGGAAATGCGTCTCTCCTTATCAAGAACGGGACGATAAGTCTTTCTGTTGGTGGAACGGATATGACGCTGACATCTGCCGGACTGACTCTTTCCGGAGGGGATATTCGCACCGACCAGCATTCTCTGAATGAACATATTCATCTGGCAGGAAGCCAGAAAACGGGAGGGCCGCTTGGATGATCGCTCTTTCGCATATTTTCGGGAATGATCTGGTTTTGTCCGCCGGAGGGCTTCAGACAGTTTCGGGATCGGAGCTTACGAGGCAGGGATTGCTGAGGCGTCTGCTGACGGTTGCGGGAAATTATGTCTGGCAGTCCGATTATGGGGTGGGGCTTCCGCTTATGGTGGGGCAGGTTATTGCTCCGGAAGCCATGGAATCCGTCATCCGGGCGCAGGTTCAGGAAGATGCCAATGTGGACTCTTCAGAGGCCGTGACTGTCACCGTGACGGATGAGGGGTTGGGCATTTGCAGATGTGATGTCTCCTATGTGGATGCCGGGTCCGGCCAGCAGCAGAGCCTGTCTTTTTCCTACTGAAATAATGAGAGCGGCACAGTATTGAACCGCTCCAAGAGGATGCGATGTCTCTCTCTTTACGTTCCTTTTCCACGACCGTTTCCACTGCGGTGACAACGGCGCAGGCATCCTGTTCGCAGTTGCTGGACGTTTCTATCGGTTCTCCCGTTCGGGCCCTGATGGAAAGTGTTGGCGGTGTTGGTTTATGGTTGCAGTATCTGGTGTTGCAATCACTGTTACGCACACGCCTGTCGACGTCAACGGGATCAGACTGTGACAGTTTTGTCTATGATTTTGGCATGAGTCGATTGCCCGGCACGGCAGCGACAGGTGTTGTGACGTTTACTTCTTTTCTGGCCAGCGAGCAGTCGGCAGTTATTCCTCCAGGAGTGATCGTGCGGACAGTCGGGGGGATCTCCTATGCGGTGACGCAGGATCAGACTTTGCCGACATGGTCTGCCTCTGCGGGAGGGTATGTGCGGGCAGCGGGCGTTGCGACGTTGTCGGTTCCTGTGTCTTGTCAGGTGGTCGGATCGGTCGGAAATGTTTCGGTTGGTGCGATCTGTCTGATGGGAACGGCCGTAGCGGGGCTGGATACGGTGACGAATGGTGCACCCTTCCTTAATGGTTCCGATCAAGAAACGGATAGCCAGTTAAGGGCACGCTTTCCGCTTTGGCTGGCCGCAAAAGCCTCGGCCAGCAGGGCTGCGGTGGGTAATGCCATTGCCAATGTCCAGACGGATTTGAGTTATTCGCTGCGGGATGGTCTGGATACGGCAGGGAATGCGCGAAGCGGCTATTTTACGGCTGTAGTGAACGATGGAAGTGGTGTTCCGTCGGACCAGCTTTTATCAAATGTCTATGATGCCATTGATTCTGTGCGGGCTCTTGGGGTCGGTTTTGCTGTGCAGGCGCCTCAGGATCTGACGGTGAATGTATCCATGGATGTCATTGTGCCTTCGTCTGTTCCGATTCAGCAGGCCGTGAGCGCCATCCAGTCGGCCGTGTCCCAGGATATTGCGTCCACGACAGTGGGTGATGGTTATCCGTACAGCCGCCTGTCCTATCTGGCTTATGCTGGTGCGGGCGTTACCGTGACGTCAGTTCTGAATGTCCGACTGAATGGCGGGCAGATCGATATTCCTGCAAATGGCAACCAAGCACTCATGGTTGGGAATATTCAGATCAATGTCACTCAGGGTTGAGGGGGTGAATTCTGAATTCTTGGGACGGATGAGGACTTTTTATGGCTGTATTTAATACATATCCCAAACTCGACTCCCTGACGGGAGAAGAGGTTGTCGTACTGGCAGATTCCAGCGGTACACGAACCGTTACGGCGACGGTCTCCCAGATTATCGAGGCACCCGTCAGTGTTGCGGCAAGTGGGCAGTTCTACTCGGATAAGGGCGCTCAGATAAAACGGTTTGCGGACCGGCTTCTGGTGGGTGTTGCAGCCGATAATCCTACTTTGAGTGACAGGGCAAGTTCGTCGCAGGATGACTGGCTTTCGGAAACCATGGGGGCAACATCCATCGGTCCCTGGGCATTGCAGGATGCTCAGTGTGCGTCGCTTGCACAGTTTGGCAACAGTGCGTTTGTTGCGGGGTCGCGCACATCCGATGCCGTGACCGGTAAGGCGTTGCTGGGTTTTCAGCCGAGTTCGATCGGGGTGGCGTCCTGGGGAATTTCCGATGACACCTCCAGTCCGACAACCACGACCGCTTATGCTTATTATGGCGAGGCGTGGCGTCTGGCCGGAGTGAATTATCAGCCAACTTTCGGAATGGAGCTTGAGGCTGTCAATTTTGGGGGCCTTGCAGTGGGACAGTCGACGCCTTATGCGCCAAATGTTGGCGGGGGCGTCTATGGGATCCAGCTTGGCGCAGGTGGCGGCCAGACATCGGGGACTTCCGATGCGGCGGCGGGTATGGTGTTCGTTTCCAATCCGAATTCATGGCAAACGGGCATTGTGTTTGGGGCCCAGTCCCTGACTGGGACGGATGGCAAGGATTCCGGATATGCCTCCGCTGTTTCCCTTGCGCGCAACCAGGCTGTGGAGTGGCACACTCCTGAGACCGTTTCGGGTGTAGCCGGGTCCAATGTTGGTGCATTTGTCCGTTCTACCGTGACGGAACGCACCAACGGCATGCGTCAGGAATTTACGGATAACGGGATCCTCTTTGGTAATATCGAAGGTGAGACGCTGTTTTCTGTCGCCAGCATGCCAAGCCCGACCAACGCGCTTCAGGTTCAGGCGGGCGCCGGGACACAGGCAGCCGGTCTGTATGTGCAGGAAGGGAGCGGTGGATCAGGAAATCTGGGGCTTTTTCCAGCAAGCGGCGGGGAGTTGCAGATTACGTCTCCGGTGACGGGGCTAGGGGGGACGATGCCCACTGTTGCCAATGGGGGTTTTCTGCATATCAACGTCAACGGTGCAGATTATCGTATTCCGCTGATGGCTCCAGACCAGGTCGGAGGGTGAGGGGATGGCGGTTCTTTACGATGAAGGCAAAGACATCCTCCGAGCTTCTGATGGTAGCGTTCTGCTGGATACGGGGCCTGCGCCTGGCTCTATAGAGGATTTTGCAGGGCGGTTCCGGCGTCTTTTGCCGACGGGGTGGTTTCCGCCTGCTCCTCAAGGGCTGGAAGCAGAATCCGCACCGGTACTGGCCGCAATTCTGCGTGGTTTTGGTGCGGTTTTGGCCGGAATCTGGCAATTAATGCAGGAATGTTCCTTGCAGATGCGTCTTGCAACAATGAGCGGCGCTTTTCTGGATATGGCTGCCGAAGATTATTTCGGGGATGGGGGACTGGTTCGTCAGGCATCCGAGCCGGATGTCGTGTATCGCAAACGCATCCGTGCTGCACTGTTTGCCGAACGCAACACCCGTCAAGCTGTAACGAATGCGCTTGTTGCGGTGACGGGTGTGCAGCCGGTGATTATCGAAACCCTCAATGCGTCCGACTGTCATGCGCTTGCCTGTGAATCGGTTCCTGCCATAGGCGGGGGGTACGGTTATGGTGCGCAGGCCCTGCGTTACGGCAGCCTTCAAGGTGGTCAGTTTTTTGTGGAAACACAGTTGGGAAAAGCCGCAGATCTGGCGACAGTCTGCCGTGTTGTCGATCAGACAGCAGCCATGGGCGTTACCGGCTGGATCAAGGTGAAAAATTAATGGATCGGGCCATCGTTTATGCGGGATCAATCCCGCTCGATACGGATCTGCTGCGGGCAGGGCGCTATACCAAGTCGGCATTCGGTAATTTGGCGTCCATGCTTTACGGACCGAATGTCATGGCGGCTTCGGGACTGGGATGTTCGACGGCTTATAACAGCCTGAACCTGACGATTGAGGCAGGGTCGATTGTTGCTCCCGGCGTTATGGATGCTTCCGCCATTGGTGGCAATGGTGGTGGTCTGGCAGCGGACACGACCGCTCTCACATGCCAGTATATTAGCTCGGCCTCGCAGATCATTACTCTGCCCGGATCGGGCAATACATACACGATTTACGCTCTCTGCTCCGAACAGGATGCTGATCCGACGGTGCTTCCGTTCTTCAATGCCAGCAATCCGTCCCAGACACAGGCTGGTATTCAGAACAATGGCAGCGCGCTTCCTGTGCGTCGGACGGGCACTATGACCTTTGTCGCCGCGACCAACCCTCCCGTTTCTCCGGCAGGCGGGTGTGTCGTAGCGCTTTATACGATTACGGTGCCACAGGGGGCGTCTACTTTAGCGGGAGTAACGGCTCAACCAGGACAAGTGTTCTGGCCGACCATTCCTGAGCTGGCGACGCAGGCTCTGCTGAAAGCGTCGACCGAACCCATGACACTCGTGACCGGAAATGGTTCGGTTTCCATCCCGGCCTGGGCCTCCAGAGTGGAGTTGCGTGTTATCGGTGCCGGTGGAGGCGGCGCGGCCTCGCAGGCCACGACGACTGCCAGTTCGTTTTCTGGTGCCGGCGGCGGCGGCGGCGGGGATGCCTGGGGCATTTATACCGTCAGTCCGACGCAGGGCAGCGGACTGGCAATTACGGTCGGGAATGGTGGCGGGTCCGAACAGACGGGTGGTACGTCTCTTGTCAGCTATCTCGGGCAGACACTCCTGCAGGCCGAAGGCGGACAGGGCGGCACGTTCTATTCCACGACGGGGTCTGCAGGCGGTGTCGGTGGAAATGCCTCTGGCGGTACCGTCTGGAACCAGAGCGGAACGTCCGGTGGTGACGGGCAGTGCAACGCCTACACGTTCTCAGGCTATGGAGGCGATGGCCCGTGGGGTGGTGCAGGGCGTTGCGGCAATCAGGGCGGCCGGAACGCCACGCGATATGGTGCGGGCGGTGGTGGCTCCTATTCAGCGACAACCGACGGCGCATCGTCCAGTGGGGGCACAGGATATCAAGGCTGTGTCCTGTACCGTTTCCTGCCCTGATAGGCTCAGTTCAGCGCAGGTGTGTCATCCGCCATATCGGAGGGTGGCATGCTTTTGCTGAACTGTTGCACGTCTTCTGCCGAAACAGGGGAGGCGTTGTTGCCCCACGCATGGCGGATGAACGTCACGACATCGGCAATCTGCTGATCGGTCAGCTTGTGGTTGAACGCAGGCATCGTGAAGGAGGATGGCGCGGCGGTCATGGCAGGAAGGGGCGCGCCAGCCTGAATGATATGAACGAGCGACACCGGGTCGGTCTGCATCACGACGGGATTGCCTGCCAGCGGCGGAAAGACGGCAGGATATCCCTTGCCGTCAGTACGATGGCAGGCGGCGCAGCGATCAATATAGACGCGCGCGCCCCGCGATGAGAGATCCGCTTTGTGAAGCTGGTCCGTAATGGTGGGGTCATAGGTCCAGGGTGTCTGGGACTGGTCGGCCGCTTGAAGGCTTTTGAGGTAATGCGCGATCGCCCGCAAATCCTCATCAGTCAGTTTCTGTGTGCCATGCAGAACGGCAGACGTCATGGAGCCGAAGACGCTTCCGGTCTCGGCGCGGCCAGTCTTGAGGAACGCCACGATGTCCTCTTCACGCCAGCGGCCCAGTCCGGTCCGGTTTTCCTGACGCAGGGACGGAGGCGTCCAGCCATCCACCACGGCTCCACCAGACAGATAAAGACTGCCGCCATCGGCCGTCAGGGCTTTTTCCTGCATGGTGATGGCGCGTGGAGAATGACAGGCTCCGCAATGGGCAGGCCCTTCCACGAGATAGGCGCCCCGTGCCAGTTGGGGATCGGTAAATTCTCCGGCGGTGCGGGTGATGGCTTTATGAGGCGTGGGCGCAAAAATCCAGCGCCAGAACGTGAGTGGCCAACGCATGGACAGTGGCCACTTAATCTCGTTGTCCGGCGTTGCAACGGACGCTGCTGGGACGCCTTTCCTGAAATAGACAAACAATGCGTGAATATCGCTGTCTGTCATCCGGGCATATGAGGGAAATGGCATGGCGGGATAAAGGGTTGAGCCATCCCGGCGAATGCCTTCCCGTACGGCACGGCTGAACTGTGCTTCCGTATAGCGTCCGATCCCGTGTTCGGGGTCGGGGGTGATATTGGTGGAGTAGATTTTCCCCATAGGGAGAGAAAATGATACTCCTCCGGAATATTCCGGTTTTCCGTGAACGGAATGACATGCCGCGCAGTCGGAGGCAGCTGCCAGATAGCGTCCTTTTTCCAGAGTAGCTGTGTCAGCATCCTGCGCGACCGCAGATCCCGTAAGTCCGGCTCCGAGAATGAGGGCTACAAAGAGGGTTCCCTTCATGCTTTCACCAGCGGGCCAGGGGATTTGAGATAGGTTGCACGGATATGATGCGCGGCCCAGTATGCGAGCGCAGCCACCATTCCCGTCGGATTATATCCCATACCCTGCGGAAACGCATTCGACCCGATGACAAAGACGTTGGACACATCCCAGCTCTGAAGGTAGCGGTTGATCGCGCTGGTCTGGGGATTTTCTCCCATAATAGCGCCCCCGCCCAGATGGGTGGTCTGATAGGTGCGTGTGTCGAAGGGTTGACCCGCATTGAGATGAACCAGATTCATTTTCGTCGCGCCCATGGCGCGGGCGATGGGTTCGATTTTGCTCACGACATACTGGTTCATACGGATGTCGTTATCCTTCCATGTGAAGGTCATGCGGAGCAGCGGCTGCCCGTAAGCATCCTTCCACGTTGGGTCGAGATCCAGATAAACATCCCGATACGCCATGTTGCTGCCATGGGCGTCGATACCGAGTGAATGCTTGTAAGTATTGACGAGGGAGTCCTTGTAGGCGGAACCCCAGCGTGGCGTGCCTCCCCCTCCGGCGCCGAGTGCGGCGGCAATCGGCTTTACGCCCGCCTGATTGACCCAGACAGGCGATCCCCCCACAAAACCGAGCGGTCCGTGATCGAAATTCATGCTGTTGAAATCGTCAATGGCAACCCCGGCTCCGCCCGCTCCGACAAACTGGTTCGTATAGGTCGAAGGCGGCAGCCAGACGCGTGAGGACGTGATCGTCTGGTAGACGAAATTGCGCCCGACTGTTCCGGTGTTGCTAACGGGATCGTAGGGTTTTCCGATCCCGGACATGAGCATCAAATGAACGTTGTGGAACTGGAACGCCCCCAGAATAACCAGATCCGCCGAGAGCGAGGTTTCTTTCCGGGTTTTTGTATCCAGATATGTGACGCCAGTCGCTTTTGTTTTCGTGCTGTCGAGATCGACGCGTAGAACATGGGCGTTCGGGATAAGGGAAAATCTCGGATCCTGCCGCAGGACAGGCAGGATGTTTACGTTGGGTGAGGCTTTTGAATACAGGTAGCAGTCATACCCGCTGCAATAACCGCAGAAATTACATGGCCCCATCTGGCAGCCGTAAGTGTTGGTATATTGCCGCGAAGCGTTGGCCGCGGGAAGCGAATAGGGGTGGTACCCGGCATTTTTCGCGGCATCCCGGAAAACTGATGCTGAAAAAGTATCTTTCATGGCTGGAAGTGGAAAATTATCGGAACGATCCGGGGAAAAAACATTCCCGTCTCCAGCGATTTTTCCCTGAACTTTGTAAGCTTCGCCTGATGTCCCGAAAACCTTTTCTGCTTTGTCGAAAAAAGGTTCGAGCTCGTCGTGGCTGACGCCATAATCCTGAAGGTTCATACCTTCGGGAATGAATTTCTCGCCATATCGTTCGATTACGGCACTGCGGAGCCTCAGGTCTTCTGGGGCAACGCGGAAATGGACGCCAGACCAGTGCAGACCCGCACCGCCGACGCCTTCGCCGGGCAGGAAGGCTGCGAGCTGCCGGTACGGCAGGGCCGTCTGGTCCATGGTATTGCGGATCGTCAGTGTCGACTGGGAGAGGTTTTGGAAAAGCCGTTTGCGGATGGTTCCGCGCAGTTCATCAATTGATTCCGGATAGGCTCCTTCAACGGGCGTCGTTCTTTCCGCCCCCCGCTCAAGCATGACGACCGACAGACCGGCTTCGGTCAATTCCTTGGCCATAATTGATCCGGCCCAGCCGGCGCCTACAATGATCGCATCGATATGTTTGACCATCAGGCAGTCTCCCCGGAAATGGAAACCGGACCGATGGGGTAGTACGCACCTTCCTGATTCACCCAGTCCATGAAGTCTGCTCGGGCTCCGGGAAAGCCCAGCATGACCCATCCCCCAAGGCCCCGGTTGCCACCGTAAAGCGGATCGGCAAAAGCTCCTTCTAGTGTGTTGGTCCGAAGCTGTTCGAAAAAGACACGCCCCGGAATGTCCCCAAGCTGTACCGATCCGCCTTCCAGGGCTGTCAGGATTTCGTCCTGCTGCAGAGCGGACAGAGCCGCAAATCCCTTCCCGTATTGCTGACGGGCGTAGTGCTCCACGCCTGCAATCCCTTTGCGGTACAGGTCCTTGGGGACGAACGGCAGTTGGTAGCCCAGATTGGCTGGTCCCTGCTCGAACGGGCCGGACATGTACCAGTTCTCCCCCAAAGCGTATGGGGTCTGCATCTGCCGGTCCAGGAATTCCGCAACACCGAGCGCCCTTGCGCCCGGGCCGTTATGGTCAGCGGGAAACAGGCGTTCGCAAGCGGATTCGAGAAACTGGTATTCCGCAACATCGAAAAAAACTGGACGATAGGGCTGGGCCGCTTCAGCCGCCAGAGCTTCGGCCCAGTGGGCATTTCCTGACGCCACCCAGAATGACGTGGTTCCCAGAAGGCCTTTCATGACACTGCGGCGCAGTGGATTGTTCAATGTCGGTTCCATGGGCGCACAGCTTTCTTCGGGGATAGAACCAAAGGGTATAGAAAATATGGAAATGGGTAATTTACAAAGCCTGTTTTCTAACGAAGACAGATGAAGCCCGCCAGACGACCGCTCATCACAACCTGTCGAGAGGCCTTAACCCGAACTGAAATTCAGTGGGTTGCGGAACTGCCCGTTGAAGGAAGTTGCAGGGTTCCGGGCTGGGGTGAGCGCTGGACGGTGGCGGGCGTGGTTGTGGTGTCGGTCTCTGCACCCGTCGGGAAAATAGCATCCGGAGCACTGGGGGCCGCAACAACGGGCGTTACGGTTTTTGCAGATGTAGGAGGTGCCGTATCCGGTGTGCTCAGTGTGGGCGTTGTGGGTGCTGTGACCGGCTTAGCTCCCGGTACGCCCAGTGTCTGCTGCTCTACGCCGCCATTGACGATTGGCGTTCCCGCAGCATCCGTTATCCAGGACAGGAGCTTCTTGCGGATCTGAAATTCCAGCTCCACATTCATATCCTGCATCATCTGGTTGGTAAGGGTATAGAGTTCCTTGCGGGATGTCGGATCGCGGTCTCCGGCGTCCAGCTTGCGCGTGATGCGGGCATGAACGAATCCGGTATGCTGGTTGTTGGCATCCGCGACATTCAACTGCACATCCATGGCGCCTTCCACCGCATTGTCGCCCGCACGGTTCAGATAGGCCTGCTTGATGATGAAGTCTGCCTTGCCCGAAGTCCCGCTGGCGACCAGACGCTGTGCGGCCATATTTTTAAGCGCCTGATCCGGTGCAATGGGTGCTTTGGCCGACAGGGAATCCTGTGCGGCAGGCGCTTCGTCCTGAACGTCGATCGAAGCCACATTCAGATGGATCTGGGGAAGATAGCTGTAATCGGTCGGGGGAAATGTCTCGTCCGCAGTTCCGTCCGAGCAGGCCGTCAGACCCAGAGACAGCATCAGGGCTCCCAGACCGGTCCAGTAACGTATGCGCATATCCTGTCTCCTGAAGGCTTTACCGACGACTGAAAAGGGACTTGATCCGGCTTTTCAGCCTCTGTCCAGAGGCTGGAAAGTGGGAAGTGGGCGCTGGCGGCTGGGACAGCGTATAAGACGGCGCCTTTTCGGGAGGCGAAGGAGGCGGCGTTTCTTCCGGGGGCGTTGAACGAAAGCCGGAAGCCTGCCCGACCCCAAAATCTTCCGCTCTGAACGGACGGGCGTCCCGGATCAGGGAAACATGTTCGGGATGACGGGCATACCAGCCCAGAATCAGCCCCGGAATCATTGCGGCTCCTGGATCGTCACTGATCAGCATCGGAGCATCGGGATAGTAAAAAGACGGACGCAGCGCCGGAAATGCCTTATTCCAGATCAGGTAAAATACTGTATCGGCGTCCTGAAAGCGGCTTACACTGAGCGACTGCACCTGAAAGGTGATCTGGGCCAGCAGCGGCAGCGCCGTGAAGGGCGACGAGACGATCAGCGGACCCTGCCCGCGCTGGGCTGCCAGCAGGGCTGTGAGCCGGTTTTCAGCAATCTGCCGCCCGTTCGGACAGGACAGGGCTTCGCCGCTATCGGCATGACCAGACGGCAGCAGCAGCGTATGGGGCGCAAACCCTCCAATCCATGAGCCGGAGAGTTCATTGACGGCGATTTCAGGCAAAGTTTCGCAGGACGGACTGGCCTGCGGGGGGAGGGGAGCACCTAAAACTCCAGTCGCCAGCGGCCAGAACACTCTGTCCATCGCCACCAGAAGACGCTTCCGGGCGGCCTCATCGAGCGTCAGAACATGACTTGCGCAGTAGTCATCCCCTTCAAGCCACCAGCAGGCCTGCTTGCCGGTCGCGTCTTCCTTAAAAACCACAACGCTGAAATCATCCGCCACAACATCCCGACTGCTCGGACTCCAGCCGGGGTAAAGCTGCTCGACCGGAAAGCCATCGAGCTTCACGCCATCAAGCAGGGGCAGCGTCATGCAGTCCGTTCTCCCAGTTCCCCGCGCGTAAAGCGGAAACCGACATTGCAGAATTCACAGTTCATCGTGATGGCGCCATTTTCGACCATATGGTCGAGGTCGTCCTCGGGGAATGTCTCCAGAACGGAGGCCAGCCTCGCCCGGTTGCATCGGCAGCCATAAGCCAGCGCGCGTGGCGTCCCAACACGGACGTCCAGCGTGCCGAAAAGCCTCTGGATCAGGCGCTCGTTGGACAGGTCCGGGTCAAGGATCTCCTGCTCCGTCACTGTCGCGGCCAGCGTACAGGCAGTTTCCCAGGCGTCCTCATCCTGTTCGGACGCCTCGATCCCGCCTTCTGCCGCGATCCGCTCCAGAACAAGTGCCCCGGCCTTCCATCCATCCGCCGATTGCGCACAGAACAGCCGTATCCAGCAGTCATGCTGCTCGCTGGTCTGGAAATAGTTCACGGCCATGTCCGCCAGCGTCGTGCCGGTCAGATCCACGATGCCCTGATGCCGGTCCATGTCCGGCCCCTGATCGATGGTGAACGCCATGTAGCCGTCCCCCAGAAGGCCCTTGGCCGTCTCAGGGAGGGCATCCCGGTCCGCATCCTCGCGCAGACGCGCGAAGAACCGCAGATCCCCGCTGTCTGTGGCATCCGTCACGAGCATCGAAACCGGACCGTCGCCCTTGATCTGGAGGGAAAAGGCCCCCTTGAACTTCAGAGCCGACACCATGGCCGCCACGAGGGCCAACGCCTCTCCCCCAAGCTGCGAAACCGCATCGGGATTGTCATGTCGCGACAGGATGGCATCTGCCAGAGGCCCAAGTCGCACCAGACGTCCCCGTACCGGGGAGCGTTCCAGATAAAAGGGCGTAACGCCGCCCGAGACGACCATGTTCGGAACGTCAGGCCGGTTCGTGTCGAGGAAGGGGGGTGTGTCCATCAACCGTTTTCTTTCCCGAGAGCCCAAAGCAGCAGGCCCTTCTGCGTGTGCAGGCGGTTTTCCGCCTCATCGAAGACAACGGACGCCGGGCCCTCAAAGACCTCTGGCGTCACTTCTTCCCCAATATGGGCAGGCAGGCAGTGCAGGAACAGGGCATCGGGTGCAGCTTTTGCCATCAGCGCCGTATCGACCTGATAGGGCTGGAACACCTTGAGGCGGGTTTCACGGTCCTTGTCGCCCATGCTGACCCAGGTATCCGTCAGCACGGCATCCGCGCCCGCGACGGCTTCCGCCGGATCGCGGAAGACCTCGATCGTCGCACCATGGGCGCGTGCCCACGCCACGGCGTCCGGATTGGGCGCGAATTCTTCCGGTGTTGCCAGACGGACATTGAAGCCCAGCAGGGCCGCGCCCTCCATCAGGGACGTGGCGACATTGTTGCCGTCGCCGATCCAGGCCAGCGTTTTGCCGCGGATCGGCCCGCGATGTTCCTCGAACGTCAGGACATCCGCCAGAATCTGGATCGGATGGGAGACGGGCGTCAGGCCGTTGATGACCGGAACCGAGCTCCACTTCGCCAGTTCGCGCAGATTGGCGTCATTCCCGGTCCGCAGAACGATTACGTCCAGAAAACGCGACAGGACGCGGGCGGTGTCGGCTACAGTCTCGCCCCGGCCAAGTTGCATATCACCCGGCGAAAGCACCGAAACGGACCCGCCAAGCTGCCCCATCCCGACCTCGAACGACACGCGGGTGCGCGTCGAAGGCTGAGCGAGGATCAGGCCGAGGGTACGGCCTTCCAGCGGGCGATCCGGATGCAGGGGCTGACGGCGCCCGTTCTGCATAGCCTTGACCTTTGCGGAAAGGTCAATGATCTGCCGGATGATTTCGGGGCTGAAATCGCGCAGATCCAGAAAGTGCCGGGGGGCTGTTGTCGCACTCACGATGCTTTCTCCTGCGTGGCAGAGGCTTTCAGGGACAAAGCGGCTTTCACCAGCCGCTCGCAGGCCTCACGACATTCCGCTTCCGTGACGATCAGCGGCGGGACGAGACGCAGCACATTGTCTCCAGCGCCTACGGTCAGAAGGCCCTGATCCAGAACGGCCTGCATGACGTCGCCCACAGGCGGCACACAGTGTAGGCCGCGCATCAGTCCAAGACCGCGGGCATTGTCGAAAACGCCTTCCGAGCGGCTGACAACGTCTTCCAGCATCTTGCCGAACGCATCCCCGACCGTGCGGACATGCTCCAGAAAGCCGGGGCTCAGGATTTCTTCCAGAACGGTCACCCCGGCCGCACAGGCCAGCGGATTGCCGCCAAAGGTCGTCCCGTGGGAGCCCGGTGTCAGGTGTCGCGCCAGTTCTTCCGTCGCAAGCACGGCACCAAGCGGGAAGCCACCGCCAATGCCTTTGGCCACCGAAATCACGTCCGGACGAATGCCATACCATTCATGCGCAAACAGCTTGCCCGTCCGGCCAACGCCCGTCTGGACTTCATCAAAACCCAGATACAGCC
Organism: Gluconobacter sp. Dm-44; assembly: GCF_018256175.1. Lineage (NCBI taxonomy): Bacteria > Pseudomonadati > Pseudomonadota > Alphaproteobacteria > Acetobacterales > Acetobacteraceae > Gluconobacter > Gluconobacter sp. Dm-44. Next base: position 62,816 of record NZ_JAERLZ010000007.1, read on the forward strand.
CGTATTCGTCACAGACGGCGCGCAGCCCTTCCATGAACTCGCGGGTCGCAGGCTTGATGCCGCTCTCACCCTGAACGGGCTCGACGATGATGCCGGCCGTGTGCGGCGTAATGGCCTCACGCAGCGTGTTGGTGTTGTTGAACGGCGCATGGTCGAACCCCTCCACCACAGGGCCAAAGCCCTTCTGATAAGCGGGGTTGCCCGTCGCGGAGATCATGGCGAGCGTCCGGCCATGAAAGGCTCCGTCGAAACACAGAATGCTGGTCCGCTCCGGATGCCCGTTCTCGAACTGGGCGCGGCGGATCATCTTGACCATGCCTTCATTGGCTTCGGCGCCCGAATTGCAGAACAGCACGGAGTCCGCGAACGTGTTCTGCACCAGCAGTTCCGCCAGCGCCTCCGCCTGCGGAACCCGGTACAGGTTCGAGACATGCATGACCTTTGCGGCCTGTTCCGCAATGGTTTTCACCAGTTTCGGATGGGCATGTCCCAACGAGGTCACGGCAATTCCGGCCCCGAAATCCAGATATCGTCGCCCGTTCGTCGCCGTCAGCCAGACGCCTTCGCCCTGCTCGAAAGCGAGGTCGGCACGTTTGTAGTTCGGCATCAGCGCGGGGATCATGATGGATCTCTGAATATCTGGTTGAAAACGAAACGGTTCATGCGGAATCGCAAAACCCTGCTCCGGTTGCCCGGAGCAGGGCTTCAAATTCCGCCAGCGCATAGTGAAGGGCAGAACGGGGTTCCGTCAAACCCCGGCGTGCCGGAATGTGGCGGTCAACCCGGCAAATCAGACCCGTTGATACAGCAGATCCCGCGCCAGCCAGCACCCGACCCGTACCGCCGTCACGCTCCCGCCCTGCCGCTCGAAGGCCAGCGTCCAGTCTCCGGGAGCCGTATGATCGAGTGCGCGCGGGCAGGGCAGAACCCACACATCCTTTGCCAGACGCTGGAGCATTTCCATCCGTCCATCGCCCAGAATTCCCGAAAAACCGCCATAAACCACGCCACCCGCCAGTGTGATGGTGACTGCGGCTTCGTCCAGTTCCTCGCAGCGATAGACGCCAGCCAGTTCAGCAATATCCTCGCCGGGCGTCTCGTCGCAGCGGGTAAGGATGCTCGTCCGGTTTTCTCCCGGACGCTCCACCACGACTTCCGGTCCCTCCGCAGTCTCCTGCGCTTTTACGACGACCGATCCAGCTTCGGCCCGCGTTGCCGAAATCCCTGCCAGAACCTCCGGTACCATTAGATAGCGCAGTGTTGCTCCACCGGGAGCGGGTTCGATTCGGGCCGACAGACCCGTTTCCCGCTCCAGATAGGTCCCATACAGCGCGGTCGGAGGCTGCGTGCTGCGGTCCGGCTCGTATGGAACACCCAGAGCCGCTGCCAGAATCTGCGCCGCCGCAACCTGTGCCGCGCTCATGTGATTGAACATCACCACAACTGACAGACGCTCGGACGCGACATGCAGCCGATGGGAGCGCCAGCCCCGCAGAGCGCCGCCATGCATCGTGACGTCCCGCCCGAACATCGTGCTGCGTTGCAGGCCGAATCCATAAGGCGCGGCCTGACCGTCGCTGAACATCACCGGCGCGGTCAGGCGCCGATACAGACTGTCCGGCGCGTCGCGGGTTTCATCAATGAACCGCTCCCACGCGATCATGTCGTCCAGAGACGCCCCAAGTCCGGCATCTCCCGTCCAGATGACATTGTTGACTGCCGGACGGAAGCCGCTCTCCACGGTTCCTTCATAGCCGACTGTCCCATCCGGCATGGCACGCGTATCGGCGGCCAGAATGGCGCGTTCCATGCCAACCGGATTGAAGATCGACGTCTGGAGCAGTTCGGCGAAGCTGCGTTCCGTCCGGTCCTGAAGAATGTCGGACATCAGCCGGAAATTCTGGTTCACGTAGGAATAGGACGTGCCGGGCTGAAACTGGAGCGTCCGCGTTCCTTCAATAACGCGCCGTGCCTCGCGGTCTCCGAAGTCGCCTTCGATGGGCGCACCATGCAGCATCGCCACGGCCCAGTAGTCCCGCAGCCCTGACTGGTTGTGAGCCAGATGCAGCATTCCCGGCGAAGGCTCGTCGAGCTGCGGCAGGCGCGCATCCACATCCGCATCCAGCTCGGAGGGATCGTCATACAGATCAAGCAGCGTGCCGCAGGTGAACTGCTTGGTGATGGAGCACATACGGAACAGCGTGGACGGCGTGAACGGAATGCGCCGCTCCACATTCGCATAGCCCCAGCCATGCCGGATCAGAACTTCACCGTCCTTCAAAACGGCCACAGCCCCGCCGGGGCCGGGAAAGCGGGCAGGGAGGGCGGAGACGGCCGCTTCAAGACGGGTCAAAAGTGAATCGCTCATGGAGGGAATGATGGCTCCAGACCGGCTTGCCGTAAATGCCTTTCACCCGGCATAATTGTCCCATCATGGAGGACAATCCCGCCCCGCCCCCCGTTCCGGATGCCGCGTCCCTGCGTGAGGCCGCGCTGACACATCTCGCCCGCTTCGCCACGACCGAACAGGGGCTGCGTCAGATGCTGGACCGTCGTCTGCGCCGTTGGGGCGTGCGTGCGTCGCATGCCGGTCTGCCGAACGAAGATATCGAATCCGCCATTGCCGCCCTGCGCCCCGCCATCGATGGAATCGTCGCGTCCATGACCGATCTGGGCGCCGTGGACGATGCTGGGTTTGCCCGCAACCGTGCCACCAGCCTGACCCGCACCGGTCGGTCCCGCCGCGCGGTGGAAGCGCATCTCGCCAACAAAGGTGTCGATCAGGAGACGGTCCGCGACGCCCTCAACGACTCGCTGGGCGAACGCTCGGACAGCAGCGCACGGGAAGCCGAACTCGCTGCCGCCCTCGTTCTGGCCCGCAAGCGTCGTCTCGGCCCGTTCCAGCGACCTGACCGCGAAGACGACGATTCTCTCAAGACCCTTGGAGTCTTTGCCCGGAACGGCTTCTCCCGTGATGTCGCGCAAAGCGTGCTCGACATGGACCCTGATGAGGCGGAAGACCGCATCATCGCCTTTCGGAGTCTGTGAGCATGACATCCCGCTTCCTGCCGCTCGGTCTGCTCGTGATGCTCGCGGCCTGTGGCAATCGCTACGAATACAGCCGTGCCAGCTTCAACGGCCCGCTGCAATGTGCGCCCTATGCCCGTGAACGCACCGGCCTGAAACTGAGCGGAAGTGCGGCTTCATGGTGGGGGCAGTCCAGTGGACGCTATGCCCACACCCATACGCCCCGTCCCGGAGAAGTGCTGGTTTTCCGCGCCACGTCCCGGGTTCCCAGCGGCCATGTCTCCATCGTGCGCCGACAGGTTTCAGACCGCACGATCCTCGTCGATCATGCCAACTGGGAGCCCGGCCGCATCGACCACGCCGTCCCCGTGACGGATGTGTCGGCCCGCAATGACTGGACGCTGGTGCGGGTCTGGTGGGCGCCGGTTCATGGTCTGGGAAAGCGCGCTTACCCGACCTATGGCTTCATATCATCGCATGACAGTGACGATGCTTCCTGAGAGGAATGCTTGCACAATCGTCCAAGCCTTGCCACATGATGAGGCCTCGGGTGGATCCCCTCGCTTTTCGGAGTAACACACTATGGGTAGCATGAGCCCCGTTCACTGGCTGATTCTGGCGGTTGTCCTGCTCGTCGTGTTTGGCGGCGGCGGCAAGATCAGCGGCCTGATGGGAGATTTTGCGAAGGGCATCAAGTCTTTCAAGAAGAACATGGCCGACGATGAATCCATGACCGCGTCGGACGCCCCGCAGGCTCCGGGTCATATTTCGCCGCCGAACCAGAACCCCGGCTACAGCCAGACGACCAGCAGCGACACGCACCGCAATCAGGTCTGATGCAGAACCTCAAGGTTGATGAAAGCTGGGGCAATGCCAGCCGCCAGATCGTACGCGCTGGCCAGCGGATGGACCAACGCGGCTGGGTTCCGGCCACAGCGGGGAATCTGTCATGCCGTCTGCCGGATGGTCGGATCGCCATTACGCGCTCCGGCGGCCACAAAGGCTTCCTGACGGACAGCGACGTCATCGAGATCACGCCGGACGGCGTGCCGGTCGATCCCGCCAATCGCGCGAGTGCGGAAACGCTGCTGCACACGCAGCTTTACGCCCATGACCCCGCGATCGGCGCCGTTCTGCATGGCCATTCCGTCGCCGCGACCATCCTTTCGATGGATGAACCGTCCGACGCGATCACACTGGCAGGCTATGAAGTCCTCAAGGTTTTCGAGGGCCAGACAACCCATGACACAAGCCTTGAACTGCCCTTGTTCAACAACGATCAGGATATCGCCCGGCTGGCCACGGTCGTTGCACCAAAGCTTGCGGATATGCGCCTTGGCTATCTTATCCGCGGCCACGGCGTTTATGTCTGGGGCAAGGACATGTTCACGGCCTTGGCCCGTCTCGAAGGGCTTGAGTTCCTGCTTGCCTGCGAACTCGCCCGTCTGCAGAGAAAGGCCTGATCATGAGCCGCCTGACCGTCTATCGCGACGATGCCCCCGACACGATTCTGTTGGACGTCACCACCCCCGGCGAGATCGCGGAAACCCTGCGACCGCACAACATCCGCTTCGACCGCTGGTCGGCGCCCGTCACACCGGCCCCCAACGCTCCGGCGGAAGAGGTTCTGGAGGCCTATCGCCCCTATCTCGACACGCTGATGGGCGAGACGGGCGCAGGAAGTGCCGACGTGGTGCGGATCAACGCGTCCACGCCAAACCTTCCGGAACTCCGGAAAAAATTCCTCTCCGAACACACTCACAGCGAAGACGAAGTTCGCTTCTTCGTGCATGGGCAGGGTGCGTTCGTCCTCCATATCCGCGGGCGCGTCTATTCCGTTTTATGTACCCAAGGGGACCTGATTTCCGTCCCCGCAGGCGTCCCGCACTGGTTCGACGCCGGGCCGAATCCGGACGTGGTGGCCCTGCGCGTCTTCACCGACACGACCGGCTGGATCGCGCAATATACCGGCGATGACATCGCCAACCGCTTCCCCGCTGAAGTTCCCTGAAAGTCTCCCATGATCCGTCTCGTCCTGCTTGATATCGAGGGCACAACCCTGCCGATCTCTTTCGTGCGGGACGTCATGTTCCCCTATGCGGCCAAGGCCCTTCCGGCCCTGATGCAGGACCACACGAACCCGACGGTCGTGGCGGCGCGGGCGGATATCGTCATGGAATATCCGGGACAGGACCCGCTGAAAGTCTGTCAGGACTGGATGAAAGCGGACGTGAAGGCGGCCCCTCTCAAGACGCTTCAGGGCCTGACCTGGCGTCAGGGGTTTGAGGACGGTACCCTTCAGGCTGATCTGTACCCGGATGTCCCGCCCGCCCTGAAAGCATGGTCGAAAGGCGGCCTGCGTCTTGCCGTCTATTCCTCCGGCTCCATCCCGTCGCAGAAACTGCTCTACGGCCATACAGCACAAGGCGATCTGACGCCTCTGTTCGAAGACTTCTTCGATCTTTCAACCGGCGGAAAAAAAGACGCGGCCTCCTACGAAAAGATCACCGCCGCCGTCGGTCTGCCCGCAGACGAAATCCTGTTCCTGTCCGATATCGGCGCAGAGCTGGACGCCGCCCGGACGGTGGGCATGAGCGTCTGCCAACTCGTTCGGGAACAGGACGGCACTGTCCCACATCGGGGTGTCGCGCAGGCTCCCGACCTGAACGCCGTTTCCAGCCAGTTTGGCCTGCCCGTCGCATGATCCTGCACACGGACTGGCGCCATATCCCTGCCTCCGCCCGCAATACGGTGGCAGCGCTTGGCAATTTCGACGGCGTACATCGCGGCCATGTGCATCTCCTCGACACATTGCGGATGGCTCGTCCCGATCATCCGCTGTCAGTCGTTACGTTCGACCCGCACCCCCGTACCCTGTTCCGCCCGCAGGACCCGCCGTTCCGCCTGATGCTGCCGGATGTCCGCGCTTCAGCCCTCGGCGGGCAGGGCGTGGAACATGTCTTTCAGATCCCGTTCGATGCGAAGTTCTCCCGTCTGAGTGCCGACCGGTTCGTGAACGATGTCCTCGTGAACGGCCTCGGCGTGGCGCACGTGGCCTGTGGCGCGGATTTCGCCTTCGGCCATCGCCGACACGGCAATATCGACCGTCTTGAGGCGCTTCTCGCGCCACACGGAATCGGCCTGACCATCGTGCCGCAGCTTGTCGATGAGGGCGGCCCGATCTCCTCCAGCCGCATCCGTCGCCTGTTGCAGGAAGGTTATCCAGAGCGCGCCGCCGAGGAGCTGGGACGTCCCTGGAGCATTACCGGTCCTGTCATGCACGGAGACCAGCGCGGGCGTCTTCTCGGCTTCCCAACCGCCAATATTCCCCTGACCCAGCATCTCGAACCCGCGCGCGGCGTTTATGCTGCCCGCGTTACGCTGCCGGATGGCCGGGTGATCCCCGGCGTTGCCAATATCGGCCGTCGTCCCACGATCAATGATGGTCGGGAAAGCCGTCTTGAAGTCCATCTCTTCGACTTCAACGAAGATTTGTATGGCCAGATCCTCAGCGTCGCCCTGATTGCGCTACTGCGTGAGGAAAAGCGTTTCTCCGGTCTGGACGAACTCAAAGCCCAGATTGCCGCCGACGCCGCGCAGGCCCGCGCCATTCTGGCCAACTGAGTCTTCTTCTCAATCACCTGAACCTCGATGGACCGCGGCCCTTCTCCGTTTTCGGGGAAGGGCTTTTTCTGTATGACATTGTGTGTCATTTCGGTCACTTTCCTAAAGAGAGAATGAGAATCCTTCGCATTCTTGCGGAATCTGTATTGAGAATAATTCTCAATAAATCTTTAAGGACAGCATCAGTTTTCGTTTGCAGGATCGTGATCCGATGTCGTCCAGACTACCTCGCCCTCCTCTGGGCCCGCTCTCTCTGGCCGCTGGTCTGACGTTTGTCTGTACCGCAGCCCATGCCCAGCAGACTGATGCCCGGCATCATCACAAAGCCCGTCGTCAGCCCGTTCCCAAAAATACCGTACTCCCGCCGCAGGCCGCCAAATCCGCAGTCCCGAAGAGTGCAACACCCACTCCGAAAACGGCGGATAACAGCGTCAGCGCCGCCCCCGGTGAAGACGAGCATCTTCAGGTTCTGGGCTCGCCCATGAACATCCTGCACGAGACCATGGGCCTGAGCCGGATGCCGGAAGACGCGCTGCATACGCCGCAGACGATCAACATCGTCCCCCAGCTTCTGATGCAGCAGCAGAACGTCAAATCCCTCGACGAAGCCCTGCGTAACGTGCCGGGCATCACAGCCTCCGTCGGTGAGGGCGAGGGCGGCATGGCGGGCGATCAGTTCCTCATCCGCGGCTTTCAGGCCCAGAACGACATCTACGAGAACGGCCTGCGCGATTTCGGCGTCTATACCCGCGATAGCTTCGATTACGACCATGTCTCGGTCATCAAGGGACCGTCTTCCGAAGTCTTCGGTAATGGCACCACGGGTGGCGCCATCAACATTACCACCAAGGTCGCACATCTCGGCGACAGCTATGGCGGCAGCTTCTCGGGAGGCTCAGCGGACTACTATCGGGGCACGCTCGATTTCAACAAACAAATCGGGGACTCTACGGCCATCCGCATCACCGGCATGGGCAACGAGAACAACACGGTCGGCCGCGACAACGTCTATTCGCACCGCTGGGGTCTCGCGCCGTCGATCGCGTTCGGTCTGGGCAAGCGCACGACGTTTACGCTCGAATATTTCCACCAGACCGACAACCGCGTGCCGGATTATGGCGTGCCGGTCGTGACCAAGCCGGGTACGCGGATTGCGAAGCCTCTGACGGAGTATGGCCTGAACCGCAACAACTGGTACGGCACAACTTACGATCAGGATGCCTCGAACGTGGATATGCTGACAGGCCGCCTGAAATTCGACCTGAACAAGCATATCACGCTGTATGACGACCTGCGCGGCGGCATGTACAGCCGGTATTTCTCCGCTTCACAGCCCGGCTGCGATACAACCTGCGTGGCCAATTATTTTAACAACCCCGAGGCGGCGACCATTAACCGGCGCGGCCATCTGGGCGGCCCGGAGCCCTACCAGCAGGACGACTGGTCCGTGCAGAACGTCTTTTCGGGCGTTGCAAAATTCTCCACAGGCAGCATCCGTCATCAGATCATCGCAGGCGTCGACGTCGCGCATATTTATGACCGGCGCACCAACTACGCCTATAATTTCAATGGCCAGAACGGCACGCGGACCGATACGACAAGCCTGACCAATCCTTCCGCCACACAGCCCGGCCTGCTGCTCGGCACGCTTGGCCAGTATAGCGGTACCCTCGTCAACATTCCCGGTGTCGGCCGTGCGCTCTACAAGACGGGCGATGCCACCGATGTGGGTGCGTTCTTCTCCGAACAGATGTGGCTTCTGCCGGAATTTTCGATCCGTGGTGGCTTCCGCTGGGACCACTGGGACAGCCATTACTCCGCCAACGGTGGAACCACAGGCGCCGGGGTATCGTACGGACAGACGCAGGACACGTTCAACCCGACCGTCAGCCTGATGTACACACCGACCAACGACCTCATGGTCTATTTCAACTGGGCGCAGTCCACCACGCCGCTCGGCCTGTATGTGACGAACAGCTCCGAACCCCTGAAATCCTCGACGCAGGGGTTCAGTCCCGAACGCAGCAGCCTGTACGAACTGGGCGCGAAGTATAACGCGTTCCATGGCCGGATGGGCTTTACGGCTTCCGTGTTCCGTCTGGAGAAGGGCAACGCCCTCATGACCGATCCTTCGACCGGGGATGTGTCGTCTTCCAGCGACCGCCAGCGGAACCAGGGTGTCGAACTCAGCGTCTCGGGCGAGATTCTGAAGAACTGGACGATGATCGGCACTTACGCCTACTACGACGCTACAACCGTCTGGTCCCAGACGGCGGCCGATCTTGGCAAGCGCATCCAGTACGCCCCGAAAAACTCGGCCACGATCTGGTCCACCTATACGATCGCGCCCAATCGCCCGTGGAATGTCACGTTCGGCGGTGGCCTGACATGGCGTGATGGCGTGTATCTGAATGCCGCCAATACGGGCTGGGTGCCTGCGACCATGGAGTGGGATGCCGTCATCTCGCATAATTTCGGCAAGCACTGGCGCGTGGCCATGAACGGCTACAACCTCGATAACCGCCTGAACTACAGCAACCTGTTCAGCGACCGCGCCACCCCGTCCGTCGGCCGCTCTTTCCTCTTCAATCTTTCGGCGAATTACTGAACCGAAACAGCCTCGCCTGAAGGAGAAATTCCCATCTCCCTCAGGCGCTCGCGGACCCGCCCCAGCAGGTCCGCATCGCCCTGCGGCCCCAGCGCCGTGAGCTTCTGGTCCATCGCCAGCAGGATGTCGGACGTCGCATCCACAACAGCCTGACGCCACCAGCCCAGCGCCTCTTCGACCTTCCCGGCATCCACGAGCGCCGTCGCGTAATTATGCTGCCCCCGATAATCGCCGCCCTCGGCCGATTTCCGGTACCAGTCCAGCGCCGCTATCCGATCTTGGGGCACAACCCAGCCTTCCTCCAGAAACCGCGCATAGAGGTTCATGGATTTCGCATGACCGTGACCAGCGGCCGTGCGGAACAGATCGAGCGCCCGCGCGAGATCCGCCTCCATGCCGATCCCGCGCATGGTGAGGATGCCCAGATTATACCGGCCCCATTCGTCGCCCGCTGCGGCGGCCGCTGCGTAACATTGTGCCGCCTGTTGCAGATCCTTCTCACAGCCCCAGCCGAACTGGAAACACCGCCCGCGCATGTTGTGCCCCGGCCCGAACCCGGCACTGGCCGCAATCGTGAACCACTCCAGCGCCCCTGCCGGATCATGCGGAACATGCACGCTGTCCAGCAGCACCTGCCCCCACTGCACGATCTGAAGATGCTGACCCTTCAGCGCACCCTGCCGGATCTCCTCGATCTGCGGCGGCAGCACAGGAGCCTCAGGACGACGGGGGCGGGATTTGCGGCCCAGAAATTTCCGAACGATCCGCTTCATCAGAGTGCCGGCACGATCTGCTGGACCGTGAACCCGTCCTTCCGCAGAAGGGCAGGCAGTCCTTTCGGCCCTGCCATATGAAGGGAGCCCACCGCCACGAACAGCGAGGTTCCGTTTTCATGGATCTTCGCAATTTTCGCAGCCATGCCGACATTCCGATCGTCCAGAAGCCGCGACATGAAGCGCCGTTCCTGCGCGGTGTTCAGACAGTCACACCAATCCCGGTACGCATCCAGCCGCTTCACGTCACTGGACGCCCACATTTCCGCAAGCCGCCGGTTTTCGGCCTGTGTCTTGCCCGATGACACGCCTTTGACGATGTCGTCGATGAACGCATCTTCATCTGCCTGATCCGGCCCGATCAGCAGGTCACGCTGCATCTGCACCGTCTCCAAGCCGATCAGCGGTTTTTTCAGACTGCCTGCCATGCCCTGAAGCACGGCATCCACAGCATAGTCGGGATAATATCCATCCCCGCGCGCCGAAAGTGCCTCGACGCCCGCTGCTTCGACGCCCACAGCCACATGGGCGAACGCCGCACTCGGCACACATTGCTGATCCATAAGCGCATCCACCTTCGCCTTGCGTCCGGACTGCACGAGATGCGCCCAGCGCGCTGCATCTTCAGGCTGACGCAGGCTGGTCGCGGTGTCGGGCGCGTTCAGATCAAGCTCCAGTGCGACCTCGCTGCTGTGCAGGATCGCAGCCCGCGTCAGCGGACCGGGCATCAGCCAGTCCTGCTTTGCCACATGCAGCGTTCCGTACAGCCAGGACGAATGCCCGTCCTTCGTCACTTTCCACAAAAAGCCCCGGTCCGGAGCCGTCCTGAACATCTGCCCCATCCGGGCCTTATCCGGCACACTCGCCGCCGCCGGACAACGGGGTGCCTGCGCGAAGGCTCCCGTGCAGAAAACCAGCACAAGCCCTGCAACAGACTGGAAAAGACGATGTGACCGCACGGATCTGCCTTCTGAAAAAAGCGTTATATCCTACATCATCCGCCAGTCCCGCTGTCCCGGCAACCCGCTTTGAGACGGCTCTGCATTGCTGTCGCCCTCAACCCTGGACTTGACCGGATTGGCTCTCGATCTCCATATGGTCCCCCTTAGTGTGAATGACCGAAACTGGCCCGTCCCCCATGTCCGATAAGACTCCCGATCCTTCCGTCGCCGCATTCAAGGAACAGCAGGACCGCTACCGCGACACTGTGTTCCTTCCCCGCACCGGTTTTCCGATGCGCGGCGGCCTGCCCAAGCGCGAGCCCGAAACGCTCGCCCGCTGGGCCGCGATGGGTCTGGACGACAGGATCCGCGAAGCCGGGAAGGGACGTCCCGTCTTCACGCTTCACGACGGCCCGCCCTACGCCAACGGTCATATTCACATCGGACACGCCCTGAACAAGGTGATGAAGGACGTGGTCAACCGCGCCCATCGTATGGCGGGCTACGAGGTCCGCTATCTTCCGGGCTGGGACTGTCACGGCCTGCCGATCGAATGGCGGATCGAAGAACAGTACCGCAAGGCGGGCAAGGACAAGGATCAGGTGCCGCTGCTCCAGTTCCGTGCCGAGTGCCGCCAGTACGCCGCCGAATGGGTCCAGAAACAGGCCGAAGACTTCAAGCGCATCGGCGTACAGGCCGAATGGGCCAACCGCTATGTGACGATGGACTTCACCTCCGAAGCCAAGATCGTCGATGAAATCGGCAAGTTCCTGCTTAACGGCAGCCTCTATCGCGGCCTACGCCCCGTCATGTGGAGCCCGGTCGAGAAGACCGCCCTGGCCGAAGCCGAGATTGAATATCACGACATCGACTCCACCACGATCTTCGTGGCCTTCCCGGTCATCAAAGACCCGACCCCCGCCCATGCTCTCGCAGGCGTGTCCGCTGTCATCTGGACGACCACGCCCTGGACCATCCCGGCCAACCGCGCGCTCGCCTATGGCCCGGACATCACCTATGTCGTCCTGCGCATCGACGAGACGAACGAAAACAGCATCGTCCCACAGGGCGCGAAGCTGCTGGTGGCCGAAGACCGCGTGGAAGCCTTCTGCACGGAAGCGGGCATCACCGCCCATCACACGCTCTACACCCTTCCGGGCACGGCCCTCGAAGGCGCGGTCTGTGCCCATCCGCTGCGTGGCCGTGGGTATGAATATGACGTGCCGATGCTACCGGGCGAGTTCGTCACGACCGATGCTGGTACGGGCCTCGTCCACATGGCGCCGTCGCATGGTCAGGACGACTTTGCACTCTGCCGCCAGTACGGCATCGAAGTCCCCGAACTGGTGGAAGACGACGGGCGTTACGCGCCGTGGGTTCCGCATCTGGCCGGCATCCATGTTTTCAAGGCTGCCGATCCGGTTTGCGACCTGCTGACGGAAGCCCGCCAGTCCGCCGAACATGACGATGCGGCCGCCACCGGCCTCATGGCCCGCGGCTCGGTCCGCCATTCCTATCCGCATTCCTGGCGCTCCAGAGCCCCGATCATTTTTCGCGCCACGCCGCAATGGTTCATCGCGATGGATGGCGAGACGAAGCTGCGCGAAAAATCCCTGAGCGCGCTGGACAACGTCACCTTCGTCCCCGAAGCGGCCCGCCGCCGTCTCACGTCGATGATCGAACAGCGTCCGGACTGGTGCATCTCCCGCCAGCGCGCCTGGGGCGTGCCGATCGCGGTCTTCGTCGAGAAACGCACCGGCGAGGTCCTGCGCGATGCCGCCGTCATGCAGCGCATCGTCAACACCTTCCGCGAGAAGGGGGCCGATGTCTGGTATGAAGCCGACCCGGCCGTGTTCCTTGGCGCTGACCGCAATCCAGCCGATTATGAACAGGTCTTCGACATCGTGGATGTCTGGTTCGAAAGCGGCTCGTCCCATCGCTTCGATCTGGGGCAGGAGGGGCTGAACTTCCCCGCCGATGTCTATCTCGAAGGCTCGGACCAGCATCGCGGCTGGTTCCAGTCCTCCCTGCTGGAAAGCGTCGGCACAATGGGTGTCGCGCCCTACAAGGCCCTCGTGACCAACGGCTTCGTCATGGACGAGCAGGGCCGCAAGATGTCCAAGTCTCTGGGCAATGTCGTGGCCCCGTCTGACGTGACCGACAGCCTCGGCGCGGACATCCTGCGTCTGTGGGTCCTGAACTCCGACACGAACGAAGACCTTCGCATCGGGCAGGAAATCCTCAAGCAGCAGGGCGAACTTTACCGCCGCCTGCGCAACACCCTGCGCTGGCTCCTCGGCGCGCTCGATGGCTTCACGGCCGAAGAGGCTGTTCCTTACGCCGATCTGCCGCCGCTGGAGCAGTATATCCTGCACCGCCTGTCCGAACTGCGCGGCCTGATCTCCAGCGCGGTCGAGACGCATCAGTGGGTGGGCGTCTATCCGGCTCTGCACGGGTTCTGCACTACCGATCTTTCGGCGTTCTATTTCGACATCCGCAAGGACGCGATCTACTGCGACGCTAAATCCGATCCGACGCGCCGCGCGGCCCGCACGGTTCTGGACGTCCTGCACCGCGCGCTCTGCACTTGGCTGGCCCCTGTTCTCGTCTTCACGGCGGAAGAAGCCTGGCAGGCCCGTTTCGGCGAGAACGACAGCGTGCATCTTGCGCAGTTCTTCGAACCGGACGTCGAATGGAACGACCCCGAACTCGGCAACCGCTGGGAAGACATCCGCGCCTATCGCCGCCTCGTCACGACCGAGCTGGAAACGGCCCGCCGTGACGGCACGATCGGCTCCTCGCTCGAAGCCAGCGTCACGCTGCCGCTGTCGCAGGAAGAAGCCGGAATTCTGGGCGGTCTCGACTGGGCCGAACTTCTCATCACGTCCCATGCCGAAACCGAGCTGCTGCCGGGCGACACGGCCCATGGCGGCCCGCAGGTCGAGCGTGCGCCGGGCCATAAATGCGCCCGCTGCTGGAAAGTCCTGCCCGAAGTTGGTGAAGACGCCGAACATCCTGCCCTGTGCCGCCGTTGCATCGATGTGGTGAGCGCCTGATGTCCCTGTGGCATGACGGCATGAGCCGTACAGGGCGTATGGTTCTGGGCTTCGCCCTGCTGGTTCTGGTTCTCGTTCTGGATCAGGCCAGCAAGGACTGGATTCTGTACACCTATCACCTGCCGGATCGTGGTTCGGTCGAGATCCTGCCGTTCCTGAACTTCACGATGGTCTGGAACCACGCCGTGACCTTCGGCATGTTCGGCGGCCTCGGCAGCCGTGGGCCGTGGATTTTCTGCGCGGTCTCGCTGATTGCGGTGGGGCTTCTGGTCTGGACCCTGACGCGGACGAAGCGCACGCTGGTTGCGGCGTCCTGTGGGGCGATCGCCGGGGGCGCCATCGGCAATGTCATCGACCGCCTGCGCTATGGCGCGGTCGTGGATTTCCTGCACGCCCATGCGTTCGGCTGGTCATGGTATGTCTTCAACGTTGCGGATTCCGGGATCGTCTGTGGCGTCATTGTCTGGCTGATCGACTCCCTTCTTGCCGAACGTCAGGCCGCCAGAGCGTCGAACGCGAAGTGATACGCTGGCGGAACTTGTTTCCACGCTCCGCTCCGGCCTTGCTCCCGCGCCGCGCGGACTGTAGGAGTGTTCCAATCATGATCGCGTCCCAGGGGCCCTCCATGCGTCGTAACCGTCTTTTCGTTGCCCGTCTCAGTGTCCAGATGGGTGCCATGGCTTCCGTCGGCCTGCTGCTTTCGGGCTGCTCGGGCGCCGATGTCTCCCGCGCGATCGGTCTCGAACGGGCCATGCCCGATGAGTACACCGTCACAACCCGCGCCCCGCTCTCCATGCCGCCTTCCGAGCAAATGCAGCTCCCCGGCGCGGCGGATGCCCATCGCCCGGATGAAAGCCCGCGGATGCAGGCGCTCGAAACGCTCTCGCCGGACACGGCCCTGCATCCGGACTCCGGTAAAGGCAGCACGGGGCAGACCGCACTGGTCGGACAGGTGGACAAGTCCGCCAATGCGCCGAACAACGCCGAACTCGGCGCGGCCGATGCGGGTTTTGTGGACAACCTGATGTTCTGGAAAGGCGGCAATGCCGGATCCGTCGTCGATGGTGACGGCGAAAACCGTCGCATTCGCGAGAATTCGGCTCTGGGCCGCAACCCCGCAACGGGCGCCACCCCGACGGTCCGTAAGAAGAAAGCCTTTCTCGGCGTTCTCTGAGTATGCCCGTTCCTTCCGCTCCCTGACGGAGCAGAAGGAACGGCCCTGTCTGCCGTCCGGCTCCTGCCCGGACGATGAGGAGGCATCGTGACCGAGGCCCCGTCCTTTCCCCACCCCCCAAGCCGTCCCACAATCCGTCGTCTGTCCGGCCACGTCATCGACCTGATCGCGGCGGGCGAGGTCATTGAACGTCCTGCCGCTGCGCTGAAGGAACTGGTCGAAAACGCCATTGATTCCGGCGCAACCCGCATTGTGGTCGCGCTGCGTGCAGGCGGGACGGACCGGATTGACGTTACGGATAATGGCTGCGGCATGAGCCCGGTCGAACTGGAACTGGCTGTCGAGCGGCATTGCACGTCCAAACTTCAGGACGACCATCTCGTCCAGATCCGCACGCTCGGGTTCCGGGGGGAGGCGCTGCCCTCCATCGGCGCCAGCGCGCGCCTCTCCATCACGTCCCGTACGCCAGAGTCTGACACCGCCTGGTGCATCCGCGTTGATGGCGGTGTCATCACCCCGCCACAGCCCGCCTCCGGCCCGGTCGGCACGCGCATTGTCGTAACGGACCTGTTCTTCGCCACCCCGGCGCGACGCAAGTTTCTTAAGAGCGCGCGTGTTGAGAGCGGGCATGCCGAGTCCGTCATGCGGCGGCTGGCCCTGTCCGCGCCCCATTGCGCCATGCGTGTCCTGCTGGACGACAAGGTCCTGTTCGACCTGCCCGAACAGAGCCCGATCAGTCGTGCGGCGTCCATCCTTGAGACCACGCCCGATACGCTGATCCCGCTCGACGAGCAGCGCGGGGCCGTGCGTCTGTCGGGGTTCGCCTGTGGTCCGGCCCGCACTCGCGCCACCGGATCGGGTCAGTTCATTCTGGTCAACAACCGCCCGGTGACGGACCCCATGCTCCGGACCGCCATTCGCGTGGCCTATCGTCCCGTCATCGAGCGCGGGCGCTTCCCGGTCATGGCGCTGCATCTGAAAGTACCGCTGGAACGGCTGGATGTGAACGTCCATCCCGCCAAGACGGAACTGCGTTTCGCCGACGAAGCCGAAATCCGCTCTCTCGTGATCGGCGGTCTGGGCAGGGCGCTCGGGCATGGCTCGAAGGGCGGAGGCGGCATTCATGCGAGTTTCGCCCCGCGGCCTTCCATCGTCTATCCGCCCCGCCCGCCGGAACCCCGTGAGGCGGTGACGTCGCTCCCGTTACAGACCATTCTGCCCACGGCCTCAGCGCCCCAAACCCCGCAAGCCGCCTCCCGTCAGGGGTTCGCAGAAACGGACCCGGCTTTCGCTCCTGTCGCCCGCGCTCCGCAGCAGCCCGAGGCGCTCGATCCGGCATTTCCGCTCGGCGCGTCCATCGCGCAGGTTTTTGACACCTACATTCTCGCGCTCGCACCCGATGGCGATCTGATCCTCGTGGACCAGCATGCGGCTCATGAGCGCCTGACCCATGAGCGCCTGCGCGAACAATATGCGAGCGGCGGCACCTTGCGCGCCCAAGCCCTGCTCCTGCCCGAAGTGGTGGACCTGCCCCGCCGTGAGGCCGAGGCCCTCATGGCGCGGGCGGAGGATCTCGCCAAACTCGGGATCGACCTCGAATCCTTCGGTCCCGGCAGTGTTATACTGCGCTCGGTCCCTGCGCTTCTGGGCGCGAAGGACATTCAGGGCCTCCTGAAAGACGTTGCCGACGAACTGGCCGGCGATCCGGATCTGGATGCCGCCAGTACGGGAAGTTTTGCCCATCATCTGGACGCCATTCTCGCTCGGATGGCCTGTCATGGCAGTATTCGTGCAGGTCGTCGGCTCAAGCCCGAAGAAATGGATGCCCTGCTGCGGGAGATGGAACGGACACCGCGTGCCAATACCTGTTCGCATGGACGGCCGACATGGCTTCGATTGACACGACGGGAACTTGAACGTCTCTTTGGACGCGTAAAATAACACGCAGGGTTGAAGAGTGGTTTCTTGCAGCCCCATGTTAGGACCAGCGGCGATCACGTTGCCGGCAGGAAAGACAAGAGAATGTCAGCGTCAGTACAAGGCAGTTCCGAGGCAACTGATGCCTCGCTCATCCACTCCCTCCGCGCCATTCTCGGAGCGCGACATGTCCTGACGACCCCTTCGGCGACTTATCGCTTCCGCAAGGGGTTCCGTTTCGGCATGGGAGACGTAGTGGCGGTGCTTCAGCCGGGCAGCCTTGTTGAACTGTGGCGTGCCGCGAAGCTCTGTGCCGAGTCCGGCCGGATCATCATCATGCAGGCCGCTAATACGGGCCTGACCGGTGGTTCCACCCCTGACGGCAACGACTACGACCGTGGTGTTGTCATCATCAACACGAACCGTCTGGACGGCATCCACCTGATCGGCGAGGGGCGGCAGGTCGTGTGTCTGCCCGGCTCCACCCTGCATGATCTGGAAGATAAACTTGCTGCCATTGGCCGCGAACCGCATTCCGTAATCGGCTCGTCCTGTATCGGTGCCTCGGTTCTGGGCGGTGTCAGCAACAATTCCGGCGGCGCGCTGGTCCAGCGCGGCCCCGCCTTCACGGAAATGGCGCTGTTCGGCCAGATGGGCGCGGACGGCAAACTGCATCTCGTCAACCATCTCGGCATCCGTCTGGACGGCAATCCGGAACAGATCCTCGCCGCCGTGCAGGCGGGGCAGCTTCCCGAAACCGCCATCGACTGGAACGCCGGACGCGGTCACGACGAAAATTACGCCACCCATGTCCGGGACGTGGATGCCGATACGCCCGCTCGGTTCAATGCCGATCCCAACCGCTGGTATGAAGCTGCGGGATGTGCGGGCAAGCTGGTCGTGTTCGCGGTGCGTCTGGATACGTTCGAGGCGAACAAAAATCCGGCTGTGTTCTATATCGGGACGAACAGCACGTCCGATCTTGAAGACCTCCGCCGTCACGCCCTGACCCATTTTGATGAACTGCCGATCGCCGGTGAGTATCTGCATCGCGATGCGTTCGATATTGCCGAGAAATACGGCAAGGACACGTTTGCGGTCATCCGCTATTTCGGCACGAAATACCTGCCGAAATTCTTTTCCATGAAGTCCCGTTTCGACGTTTTCGCTCAGAAAGTGCCGTTCCTGTCCGATCATTTCAGCGATCTGGCGATGCAGTTCCTCAGCCGCTTTCTGCCGAAGCAGCTCCCCAAGCGCATGAGCGACTACCGCGACCGTTTCGAGCATCACCTGATGCTCAAGGTCTCGGCCCCCATGACCGCGCCTGTTCGGACCTATCTGGAACAGTGGGCCTCAAGCACGGGCGGGGCTTTCTTCGAATGTACGCCCGAAGAGGGCAAGCTCGCCTTCCTGCACCGCTTTGCCGCGGCCGGTGCTGCCGTGCGTTACCGCGCAATCCATACGAAAACCGCCGAAGACATCGTGGCGCTCGACGTCGCCCTGCGCCGTAATGATCGTGAGTGGTTCGAGGTTCTGCCGAAGGAGATCGAAGACAAGATTATCGTCAAACTCTATTACGGCCACTTCTTCTGCCATGTGATGCACCAGGATTACGTGATCAAAAAGGGCTACAACGCCATGCAGGTGGAGCACGACATGCTCCCCGGACTGGACGCCCGTGGCGCGCGCTATCCGGCGGAACACAATGTCGGACATCTTTACAAGGCGCCGGACGAGATGGTCGCCCATTACCGCAGCCTCGATCCGTGCAACTGCTTCAATCCGGGCATTGGCCTTGCGACAAAGACCCGGAACTGGGTTGCCGAGAGCGTCTGACGCTCTCGGTTCTGTTGCGGCCCGACCCTTGTTAGAATGCGGCGGTCAGGTTCATGTTGAAAGACCGCCCCATTCCCGGCAACGCCCCTAGCATACCCGTAGCGTCGTAATCCCCCAGCGAGAGGCCGCCCAGCGGCAGATAATATCGCTGATTCAGCACGTTCGCGAGTTCGGCATTGAGCGTGAAATACCGCCAGCGATAGCTTCCCCCAAGCCCCAGAAGCGCATAGCCGGGCGTACGCGGCTCATTGCGCAGCCAGTCCACGGTGTCCTTGGATTTCACGAGCGTCACCTCGACGCGGCCTGTCCAGTTCTCATAGGTCTCGTGCAGCCCGATCAGGCCGTTCGCCGGCATCTGGTGATACAGGCCCGAATGCGTGACCAGATCCACACCGCGCACCCAGTTGATGTTCCCGACCAGCTCGCCCCGTCCATAAGCCGTCCTGTCCCACAGACGCACTGAGCCTGAGGCGTTGATGCCATAGCTCTGGGCGTTGTGATTGACGAAACCCAGCATCGACAGTCCGTTGGAGAAGCTGCTCAGACGCCGGACGTTAATGTAGTTGTGCGTGTAGGTATAAAACGGCTGGATCTTCAGGTCCCAGCGCTGGGTCGGGTTCGGGTCATGCCAGTCCACCGTCACGCTGGCCGTATTGGCGACCTCGGGAGACAGGTTCAGGTTTCCCACATAACCGTTGCCATCGCCAAACCAGCCGATCATCCGCGTCGCCATGCTCCCCATGCCCCAGGCATAACGTTCATAGAGGTTTGGCGAGCGCGTCTTGCGGGCATAGCCGCCTTCGATGGACAGGCTGTCCAGCGGCTTCCAGCGTCCTGTTGCGGTCACGTCGAAATTGACGTCCGTGCGCCCGCGTGACGCCTGGTTGAACCGCTCCGCCGCCATCGCATCGGCCATGGACATCATCCCGGTCCAGGAATAGGGCGCGACCTTGCCCGTATTCATCATCACCAGATCGTTGCGAAATCCGAGCTGTGTGGAAAAACGGGGCAGCCACTGCGCGTCCCATTCCGCGAAATGACCCAGCCGATCCCGATGGCCGTTATTGATGTTGTGATAGGTGCCCGGCCCCATCATCATGCTGCCCTGAAGTGGCGGCCACCAGTCGTTCAGTCCGTTATGGTCGAAGGAGCTGCCCAGCTTGAGCGTGTGCTTCAGCCCGAGCGGAATGGTCGCCTTGATCGCATAGGTCGCCGTCCGCGCATCTGTATTCATCGGCATACCCGTGGTCGCACTGTGACCGCCCTTGTCCGAAAGCATGTCCATGACATGCGTCACCCGCTGCCAGGAGCCGCGCACATCGAGTGTGCCCCAGTTGAAGTCGCCCTTGTACTTGCCGTTCACGAAGGTGGAGCGGTTGTTGGTCATGTCCATGTACTGGTTGGGAAAACCCTCATAGGGGATGTCCTGCTGACCGAAGGTCAGGGCCAGAAGATGGTTGGCCTTTTTCACGCCCAGCGTCACGGCATGGTTGAAGCTCAGATACTCGGTGGACCGCACGCGCTGCCCGCTCCCGCCTGCCTGATAGTCGCTGGCATGGGAATAGGACGCGGTATAGCGCAGGCTGAACATGTCATTGGCGACCGTCAAAGACCCCGAGGCCCCCGAACCGCCGCCATTGCTGCGATAATCCCCCCGCACATGCCCCGTCACGAGGATATTGCCCGTTTTGGCAAAGAGCGGGTCTTTGCGCTCGATCTCGACGGTCCCGCCGATGCTGTCCCCGCCCAGACTTACGGGCGTGATCCCCGCAATGGCCACGGCCCGCGAAACGCTGTCGGGATCGACATAGGACATGGCGGGATTCATATGGTTCGGACAGGCAGCATCAATCCGCATCCCATCCACGAGCGTCGCCACCCGGTCGTCTGCCATACCGTTCAGGACGGGCAGGGCGGAAACGCCGCCCGCGGAATAGGTGCTGTAACCGAGCGCATGGTCCAGAAGGTGCGCCGTATCTGCGCTGGTCGTCTGGGGCTGGTGTACGCCGATGACACGCAACTGTTCCGCCTTGGCGGACTCTACGGAGTCCGGCTGGACATCCTGTGCGGACGCTGCTGAAAAGGTACTCAGGGTAAAGAGAATGGCCGTCAGACACGGGCGCGCATAACCTGCGCCCGTGCGGGTCCTGTAATGGGGGAGCATGATCCACATCCTCGACTGATCTGAAATCCAGTCACGGCGGATCACGCCCCACAGACTGTCCCGAAAAAGACAGATCGCAGGCAGTTCCTTCCTCCGCCATGACCACAATGGGGTTCAGACGAGGCGGGGCGGTCCTCGGGAGGGGGGAAGCAGTCGCCAGATCGCGGGAGGCGCACGAGGCGCACCGGGCGTCTGGCGGATCTGGCGTCCTAGGATCCCACAGGCCGGCAGCACAGGCAGACTGGCCAGAATGACCGCCAGAAGCTGTAACAGCGGACAGAGCGGGCAGGTGCCGTCATGCGAGTGATGGTGATGATGCTGATGTCCGGTAGTCATGCCGGGCATCGGTCCCGCCATTTGCTCCGTCATCACCATGGGGGACGGTGCAATGTCGATGCCCGTCAGGCGCTCGATCGTCGCCCGGGGACTTTCTTCGGGATAGGAACATCCCTGAAGAACGAGCTGCCCCAGAAACCCCAGAAGAACCGCGGCGATGACTGCGAGCGCAGGCAAACCGGACCGTCGGTTCGAAGGGGACAAGAGGCGCGACATGACGCCCGCATCTGGCGCCGACATCCCCCGTCGGTCAAGAGAGCGAAATACGTCCCGACCCTATATTTCTGTCTGTTTTCAGCCGATTATAGGGCCCGCGTTGCGTCAGTGCAGGGACTTCTGCCGTCCGGTCAGCACATTCCCTGCCGAGGCGGCGGCAATACACAGCACCCCCATCCAGCGCATCGCGGACAGGGCCTCGTGCAGGAACACAAACCCTGACAGAGCGCCCAGCATCGGCTCCATGCTCAGCAAGATGCCCAGATCGCGCGGGCTGAGAGTCCGCATCGCCATCATGTCCAGAATATACGGCACTGCTGAAGACAGGACCGCTACACTCAGCGCCGCCCCGCCCTGCCACGGATGGGTCAGAACTGTTGGAATCGTCGGGATCAGGCAGGGTAGAAGCAGAATGGCCGCCGTGCTCATGCCCAGTGTCGTGGCAACGGGCGCCGGGAACATTTTCCCCATCCGCGTGCCGGTCAGGATATAGACCACCCATCCACACCCGCTCAGAAGGGCCGCTGCCACACCGAACAGATTGAGCGACGCCAGACCCACTGTCGGCCCCTCAGGCCGCAGCAGCAGGAACAACCCAGCCACCACAAGCCCCGCCCAGCACAGATCCAGCCAGCGGCGGGAGCCGACCAGCGCCAGCGTCAGGGGGCCGGTAAACTCAAGCGCGACGACCACACCCAGCGGCAGCCGGACCAGAGCCACGTAAAAACAGAAATTCATGATCGCGACAGACGCGCCATAGGGCAGCAGCAGCTTCAGCCGCTCGACCGTCAGCGTGCCCGGCGTCGGCCGCCAGATGCACAACAGAATGACCGCAGCCAGACAGACGCGCAGCCCCACCATGCCGGTCGGGCCAAACAGTGGGAACAGTCCTTTCGCCAGCGTCGCGCCGATCTGGAAGGAGGAAATTCCCCCGATCAGACATCCGACCGCCTTGAGCTGGCTATTCGTTTCCGTGGAGCTGACCTGTGACGACACGCTCAGACGTCGAGTTCGTCAACGGAACGGGCATGTTCCTGAATGAAACGGAACCGCAGTTCCGGCTTGCGGCCCATCAGGCTTTCCACACGCTCGCTGGTCACCAGACGGTCCTCAGGCGGGGTGATAACGCGCAGAAGCGTCCGCCGGGCCGGGTCCATGGTGGTTTCCTTGAGATCCTTCACCGGCATTTCGCCCAGCCCCTTGAACCGGGAGACCTCGACCTTCGCATTGGCCTTGAAATCGGTCTTGATCCGTCGGACGCGGTCCTGATCGTTCATGGCATAGACCGTCTTGGGTCCATGCGTGATGCGATAGAGCGGTGGCTGCGCCAGATGCAGATGGCCCTGACGGATCAGTTCCGGCATTTCGCGATAGAAGAACGTCATCAGAAGCGAGGCGATATGCGCCCCGTCCACGTCGGCATCCGTCATGATGATGACGCGCCCATAGCGCAGACGGCTGATATCGAATGACGCTCCAATGCCGCAGCCCAGGGCTTCTGTCAGATCCCGAAGTTCCTGATTGGCCCGCAGTTTGTCGGTCGTGGCGGAGGCCACGTTGAGGATCTTGCCCCGCAGCGGCAGCACGGCCTGCGTCTCGCGGTCACGCGCCTGCCGAGCGGAGCCGCCAGCCGATTCGCCCTCCACGAGGAACAGTTCGGTCTCTGCAGCATTTTCGCGCGTGCAGTCCGTCAGCTTGCCCGGAAGGCGCAGCTTGCGCGTGGCGCTCTTGCGGGCCGTGTCCTTGACTTCACGGCGGCGCAGACGCTCTTCAGCGCGTTCCACCATAAAGGCCAGCAGGCTGTCCGCCTGTTGCGGATTGCCGCCCAGCCAGTGATCCACGCGGTCACGCAGCGCACCTTCGACCAGTCGCGATGCCTCCTGAGAGGTCAGTTTGTCCTTGGTCTGGCCCTGAAATTGCGGATCGCGAATGAAGACCGAGAGCTTGGCGGCCACGGAGCCGAGAACGTCCTCAGCCGAAATCGCAGCGGCCCGCTTGACCTTGCGCTGATCGCCCCAGGCGCGCAGGCCCTTGACCAGAGCCGCGCGGAATCCAGCCTCATGCGTGCCGCCCTGAGGCGTGGGAATCGTGTTGCAGAACGAGGACAGGGTCGCCGTTCCGCTCTCAAGGAACGCCACGGCCCATTCCACGCGTCCGCCCGTACGCCCATCGGATGCGATCGGCAGATCCACATCTCCCGCCCAGAGCGGTGTCAGCAGATCCGGGTCAGGCCCGAGTTCCGCTGAAAGCGCGTCTTCCAATCCGTTGGGGAACTGGATGGTGGCTTCAACCGGCGTCTCGTCGCCCGCTTTGATGAGGGATGCTTCGCATTTCCACTGGATCGTCACCCCCCGGAACAGCGCCGCCTTGGAGCAGCACATCCGGTAGAGCCGGGCAGGGGAGAAATGATGGTTGCCGAAGATTTCCGGATCGGGCGTAAACCGCACCGTCGTGCCGCGTCGGTTGGGCGCGTTACCGACTTCCGCCAACGGCGCCAGCGAGACACCGCGCACAAAGTCCTGCCGGTACAGCGTCCTGTCTCGCGCGACTTCGACTTCCAGCTTCTCGGAGAGCGCATTGACGACCGAACTGCCCACGCCGTGCAGGCCGCCGGACGTGTCATAGGCCTTGCCCGAGAATTTTCCGCCCGCATGCAGCGTGGTGAAAATCACTTCAAGCGCGGATTTTTCAGGAAATTTCGGGTGAGGGTCGGTCGGAATGCCACGGCCGTTGTCGCGCACCATGAGCGTGCGCGGGCCTTCCAGCCGCACGTCGATGGTGGTGGCATGACCTGCCACCGCTTCGTCCATCGCGTTGTCGAGGATTTCGGAGGCGAGATGATGATACGCGGTATCATCCGTTCCGCCGATATACATGCCCGGACGGCGCCGGACGGGTTCAAGCCCTTCCAGCACCTCAATGTCGTGGGCACCATATTCCGTATCGACCGGCCCCTTGCGGGATGTTCCGGCCTTCGGTTTGCCTGTCTTGCCTGACTCGAACAGATCGCTCATGTCTGCGTTGTCGCCGCCCCGCTAAGGAACGTCAAGCAAACGCTTTGAGGCAGGGCGATCGTCGGTTTCAGAACAGAGGCTCAGGCGCGGTTTGTGCGGCGTGTTGCGGCCTTTTTCGTCACGCCCTTGCGGGAGTGGCGGTCCACGGTCGCCGGGGCTTCGCAGCTCTCATAGGAAGCAGGCTGGGCCACATCCTTGGCTTCGGCGTAATGGGCCAGATCGGCAGAGCTTTCGAGAGCATTGATTTCGTCGAACATTGCTTCGCGCTGCTGGCAGAACACCGTGCCGGATTTCAGTCCACCGAGCGACTGGATGTCGGCAAGCTGCGTGATGTAGTCGTCATGCTCGACCTGCGCGCGACGGCCATAGGTCGTGCGGAAATAGCTGTTCAGGCGCTCGTCTGCATTCAGCAGGGCAGGGCGGAACTTGTTGACGAAGGCATTGTAGCGGTCCTGCGCCTTGCACGACAGCGCCGTCACCATCAGTTCGGACTTCAGTCCGGCCACATCGAAAGCCTCGTGGGCGGGCGAATTGCCGCAGTCCGCAGCGCGGGCGGACAGGGGATGAACGGCAGCAAGCGTAGCGCAGGAAAGCCCCACAGCAAGCAGGCCCTTGACGGAACGACGGAAGATCGACGGCATTGACAGACTCCACAAGGCCGGATCGACCGGCCACAACCACTGGAACAGACTACCCGCGGTCGACCCCCGGCGAAAGCTGATTCTGCGTCTGAGGAACGTGCGGCAAGCCCTTCATCTGAAACATGATTTCATGGCAGAAAAGGGGCGTGACGGCCTTCAGGGGCAATTTATCGGCCCTGTGGCACAAAATACCGTCAAAATGGCTGGAGCACTCGGATGCAGCCTTTCGCCCCGTGCCGTCCTGCTCTACATGCGAACGTCTGTCTGCTGCGGAAACGCGGCCTGTCCTGTCACGATGCGTTGGAGTTGACCGTGCGTCTGCGAGGTTCTGCCATTACCCTGGGTTCGGCACTGGCCGTGTCCCTGCTTCTCTCCGGCTGTGCCCAGCAGCCGATCGTTCAGCGTTCCGTGGCTCCGAATCCTTTCGGCTACCAGCGGACATCCGCCGTCTGCCACGTCTCGTCCGTCAAGAAGGCTGCCGATGGCACGATGAGTGTGGACATGACGGTCCGCAGCGATGACGGCCTGTGCTCCATCGCCATCCAGCAGCCGCTGGGAGGCAATTATGCCTCTTTCGGTGTCAATCCTCCGCCGTCACACGGCAAGGCCTTCCTCTACAATTATGACGGCAAGACCTATGTGGATTACACGCCCGCTACGGCTTATGCCGGAACGGATTCGTTCACGGCCGAACTGATCCCAGGGAATGGCCAGAAGCGCGAGCATCTGACGATTCACGCCACGGTCGATGCAACCGGTGTGGTCGTCGCAAAGCCGCCCGCAGTCGTTGCCCCCACACCGGCCAAGGCTACGGCCAAGAAGGCGCCTGTCCGTCACACGACGCACCGCAAGAAATAAGACCCATTCCAGTCATGGACAGGGCGGAGAGGCTTCTCTCCGCCCTTTTTTGTGCCTGACAGACATAAAAAAACCGGCGGCTCCAAAGGAAACCGCCGGTTGACCGGAAAGGAGAGTCTGTCCGCAGGTGTTACTTGAAGTCGATTTCCACGCGCCGGTTCTGCGGCTCGCGTGTATTAGCTGCCGTGACCACCAGCGGATGGCTCTCGCCGAAACCCTGTGTCGCGATCATTCCCGCCGCTACGCCATCCCGCACCAGCTCTTCCTTGACGGCACTTGCACGACGCTGGGACAGCGCCATGTTGTAGGCTTCGCCACGCTGGCCCGGATGCGCTGCCGAACTGTCGGTATAACCGCTGACCTCGATATGCGTGACCTGAACGGACGTGGAGTTGCGCGCTGCTGCCGCGACCACGGCTTTTGCCCGTGCGCTCAGCGTGGCCGAATCCCAGTCGAAGAATACCAGATAGGTCCGGGTCGGTGCAGGGCCCGGGATCGGCATTGGCGCTTCAACTGGCTTCGGCGGCGGCGGAGCTGGATTGAACTCGTAGCGCAGACCCAGCATCAGCGAGTGGTTGAAGTCTGTACGGGTGTCGCGGTTGCCGCTGGATACGCCGAATTCCTTCGTCTTGTCCCAGCCGCCATAGATGCCGGTGGCCGTGGCATGATGCCCGTTCGGCCCCATCAGCGTGTAGAATCGGTATTCCGCCGTGGCCGACAGACCCACGACCCACGGAACGGGGAAAGACAGGCCGAAAATGCCCTGATAGGCGAAGTTTCCGGCCGTGCCCCCGACATGCTGGTCAAAGGCGCCGTTCGGAGCATGAACATAGGTGTTCATCGCCTGCCAGCCATAGCCGATACCCGCGCCGAAATACGGGAAGACCCAGGACTTGCCGATATCCATGTCAAACAGAGCATTGGCCATGACGCCATAGCCCTGCTGACGCCCGCCGACAGAGGACGGGAACGTGCTGGAGCGGAACTGCTGCAAGCGGTTGTTGCGGTAGTTGCCTTCGACCTCGACACGGAATCCGTTTCCAAGGCCATAGCCCAGACTGCCGATTCCGGTCACGCCCGCCTGATAGTGGTCACGCCCGCTCGGAAAGACAGGCGACAGGCGTGCCGTCTGGTCCTGATTGAAGCTCGCGCCGCCTTCCCCTGCAACATACAGTCCTTTGACAGGCTGTGCGGTTGCGGCACCCATGACGAGCATCGAAACGCCTGCAGTGAACCCGGCACGGGTTAGCCAGGTCCTGACAACGGATCGGTGCGTCATGTCCATTTTTCTCCAACCAGCCAAATCTGCCAACCTTACCGTGTGTGTTCTTGCCGAAAGCTCGGACGATGGCAACGCATCACACGGCATAATGCCGCATCATGCAGTTTTCTTTATGGCAGGTTCGCCATGTGCTGTGTCTTCACTCCCACAGTTTACGCCTCTTCGTCCAGATCGAGCCTGCGCGATCCGAGCGTCCGCTCGATAGGCAGGGAGACGTCGCGCATCTCAAGCTCAACGATCCACAGGTCGGGATCATACTGTTTCTGCCGTTCCAGATAGGCGTCCACACTGGCGGCATCGCTCGCATCCACGCGGGTCCAGCCCGATCCGTCCTCCCGCAGCACACCAGTCCCGCCTGAGCGGTCCGTCAGGACGATCAGGACCGCACCGGCATCCTCGTCTCCCTTTTTCAGAACCATGGCCGAGGTTCCGTCCGAGGAAATACGGCGCAGGACAGCCCGTACCCAAAGTCCCGTTTTCAATCGTGCGCCCATAACCGTTTCCGTTCGTCCTGCAAGGTTAGTGGAGAGGCGCGCTGTTCTCGTCGGGAACAGACTCCAGAGCCGCCTTATAGGCGGCAGGGGAAGACAGCAGCGCCTTTGCTGCGTCCATGTCGGCATCCGAGCCGATGGCGGCCGGACAGTGCTTGCGGATCTCGAGGATTTTCGCGACCGGGACCGGATAGCGAGCGGCCCGGGCGGTCTGTACGGCCTCGCCCTGAAGGCTGTTTCCCGCTTTCAGGGCGGAAAGCTGTGCCTGAAGTGCGTCCGCTCCAAGCGACGTGCAGATCTGCGGCATCACGCCCAGTCCCTGAATCGGCCAGCCCAGCGGGGCCTGATTGCGACTCCATGTCACGAACAGTTCGCCGCCATTGGGCATCTGCCCGATCACCTGAACCAGTCCCTTGCCCAGCGTTTCGCTCCCGATCACGACAGCGCGCCGGTGATCGGCCAGTGCGGACGCCAGAATTTCGGCAGCACTCGCTGTCCGCCCGTCTACGAGAACCACCACGGGCGTTCCGTTGGTCATGTCGCCGCCCTGAACGGCCCAGATATGGTTGGCGAGAGGATTCCGGCCCTGCGTGGTTACGGCGACGCCATGATCCAGCAGGAGGGCCGCAGTCGTTACGGCCTGTTGCAGGACGCCACCGCGATCGCCACGAAGATCGAGAATGATGCCCGCAGCCTTGCCTTTCCCCGGCGGCGGAGCTGGGGCGTCCGGGGTCGGTTCGTCCACGACCTGATCGATATACTGGCTGATTTCCTCGGCTGTCTGGGTCGAGAAGGACGTAACGCGCAGAACGGTGAAGGGACCATCGGTGGACGCAAACACGGTTTCGGGCGGAACCTGAACCCGTTGCAGTTTGAAGGTCGTGGGTCGGTGTCCCTTCGCGGCGATTCCCAGCGTAACGGCGCTGTGTTCGTCGCCTTCCAGCCAGTCCTGAACGGTTGCGGCATCCTGACCGTGCGTAGAGCGTCCATTGACGGACACCAGATGTTCGCCCGTATCGATGCCTGCTTCCCATGCGGGACCGTTGGCGTTGACGGCTGTAATCACGATGTTCCGTCCGCTCTGCCCGAGGCTCACCCCGACCGTGCCGGTGCTGCCCGTGCGCCGCGTCCGGTCCGACGTAGCGGGGGAGGGGGCGAGATAGCGGGAATACGGGTCGAGATGATTGAACAGTTCGTCGAAGAAGCCCTGCAACAGCGCGTCTGATCCGGCATCCCGCAAGGTGGAGGAATGCTGCCAAGCCGCCTGCATGGCCGCCGTGACCAGATCCGCCCATGCGGTATGGCTGTTTGTCGAGGGCAGAGCGCGGCTGAACAGAACGGTCTGGCCCTGAAGGACGCTCAGTGTCGTGGTGGACGGCGCATCGGCAGGTTTTTCAGCCGCGACGGCCGTTCCGGACGTATGGACGACGGCAGGGGCTGCGGCCGAGGGCGTGATCGTGACGGATAGGGTCGGGTCGATGGCCGTCAGACCGTCCAGCCCCCAGACGCAGAAATCCCGTGCGGAATGGGCCTCCAGCGTTCGCGGCTCCAGAAAGCCGAGCGCCGCGACCAGAACGTCCCGTGTGATGGGGGACGAAAAAACGGGAGGTGCGGGCGGGGGCGGAGCGGCTGTGGGCGTGGCGGGAGCCGGGGCGGTATCGGTCGGTGTCTGGGCTTCTGCGGCGCTACTCTGAACTGCGAGAACCATGAGGCAGACCGTCAGACACAGCGCCACACGACATGCCGCCTTGCGGCTGCGCGGCATGAAAAAGGTCACAGGGCGGGCGACATGACGCAAGACGGGGTCCTTGGAGACGGGACGGCAAAAAACGGCTGCTCCCGTAACGCGACCACGCCACAAACTTCAGCCACGGTAAAGACTTGCCAGATCAAATCTGGGGTCGGCAGTGCCATCTGGCAACACTGCCGACCCGATCTGTTTTCAGTCTTCCGACGACGTGTCGGAGACAGTCTTACGCTTCCGCGGCGTTGTGGTTTTCGTTTTTGTGGCGGATTTGGCCGAGATACGCTTCGTTACCGTCTTCGGAGCGGCCTCATCCCCTTCCGCAGAGGCAACGGCTTTCTTGGCCTTTGTGGCCTTCGGAGCTGCTTTTTTCGCCGAAGTTTTTTTTGCGCCACCTTTCAGTGGTTTGCCCTTTTCCGCCAGAAGCGCCACGGCCTCATCGAGCGTGACCTCCTCCATATCCAGCCCCTTCGGCAGGTTGGCGATCAGCTGACCATGCTGGGCATAGGGTCCGAACCGTCCCTTGCGGATCATGACCGGTTCGCCGTCTTTCGGATGCGCTCCCAGATTGCGGATGGACGCCAGCTTTTTGGCCAGCGAATCCACAGCTCGGTTCAGCCCGACCGTCAGAACATCGTCATCCTTGTCGAGCGTGCCGTAGATCGCACCCATCTTCACATACGGCCCGAACCGTCCCAGACCGGCCTCGATTTTCTCGCCCGTTTCAGGGTGAAGCCCGACCAGACGCGGCAGGGACAGCAGCCCCAGCGCCTGTTCCATGGTCATGGTGTTGCCGTCGATTCCCTTGGGAATGGTCGTCCGCTTGGGTTTGGCTTTCTTGTCCTCGGGATTGGGTTCGCCGCGCTGGATATACAGCCCGTACGGCCCGCGACGGATCGAGATGTCCTCGCCGGTATCCGGGTCCTGACCCAGAACTTTCGGACCGTCGTTCAGCCCTTCGGTATCGCCTTCTTCGGCCACCAGACGGCGTGTGAACTGGCAGGTCGGATAGTTCGAGCAGCCGATGAAGGCGCCGAACTTGCCCAGCCGCAGGCCCAGCCGCCCGGTTCCGCAGGACGTGCAGACGCGCGGATCGCTGCCATCAGGGCGGGGCGGGAAGAAATGCGGCGCGAGGTCTTCGTCCAGAGCGTCGATGACGTCCGAGATTTTCAGATCTTTGGTCTGCGCCACTGCCGCCGAGAAATCATGCCAGAACGCGGCCATGACATCATGCCAGTCCGCGCGGCCGCCCGAAATATCGTCGAGCTGTTCTTCAAGCGAGGCTGTGAAGCCCGAATCTACATAGCGCTCGAAAAAGGAGGTCAGGAAGGCCGTAACCAGTCGTCCACGGTCCTCGGGGATGAAGCGCCGTGCATCCAGCCGAACGTAATTGCGGTCCCGCAGCACGCCCAGAATGGACGCGTAGGTCGAAGGACGGCCAATGCCGATCTCTTCCATTTTCTTGACGAGCGAGGCTTCCGAATAACGCGGTGGCGGCTGGGTGAAATGCTGTTCGGCATCCACGGCGCCGGTCGTCAGGCGGTCGCCTTCCTTCATCGGCGGCAGGAGCTTGCCGTCTTCATCCTCGACTTTGGTGTCGTCCCGGCCTTCGATGTAGAGCTTGAGGAAGCCGTCGAATGCGATGGTCGAGCCTGTGGCGCGCAGAAGCGTCTGACCGCTGGCATCGGCGAGCGTCACCGCGACCTGATCCAGTTCCGCCGACTGCATCTGGGAGGCAACGGAGCGCTTCCAGATCAGTTCGTACAGCTTCTTCTGGTCGGGCGTCAGTGCATGGCCAACCTGCTGGGGCGTCAGGAAGACATCCGTCGGGCGGATGGCCTCATGGGCCTCCTGCGCGTTCTTGGCCTTGGTGGCATAGGCGCGCGGGAAATCCGGCACATAGTCGTCGCCGAATGCCTTGCCGATATGCCCGCGGATGGATCCGATGGCTTCTTTCGCCATCGTCACGCCGTCGGTTCGCATATAGGTGATCAGGCCTGTGGTTTCGCCGCGCAGATCCACGCCTTCATAAAGCTGCTGGGCCGTACGCATCGTCGTCTGCGCGCTCATGCCGAGCTTGCGGGACGCCTCCTGCTGGAGGGTTGATGTCGTGAATGGCGGGGGCGGATTACGCTTGGTGCGCTTGCGTTCGACAGACCGAACCGTGAACTGTCCGCTGAGGACTGTATCGCGCGCTCCGAATGCCAGCTGTTCGTTGTTCAGGTCGAACTGGTCGAGCTTTTCGCCCTTGAGATGCGTCAGGCGTGCTTGAAACGCAGCCTTGCCGGGTGTCGTGAAGCCGCCGGTGACGGTCCAGTATTCTTTCGGGCGAAAAACCTCGATTTCGGCTTCGCGCTCACAGATCAGACGCAGGGCGACGGACTGCACGCGCCCGGCGCTCCGGCTGCCCGGCAGCTTGCGCCACAGGACGGGGGAGAGCGTAAAGCCCACCAGATAGTCCAGCGCACGGCGGGCGAGATAGGCGTCGATCAGCGGTCGGTCCAGTTCGCGCGGAGCCGCCATCGCTGCCGTAACAGCCGATTTGGTGATTTCGTTGAAGGTGACGCGATGGACGTCCACGTTCTTCAGAAGCTTTTTTTCTTCCAGAACGCTGCGGACATGCCACGAAATCGCTTCGCCTTCGCGATCCGGGTCAGTGGCGAGGTAGAGGTTTTTCGCCCCCTTCAGCGCCTTGGTGATGGCCGAGATCTGCTTTGCGCCGCGTTCGTCCGTCTGCCAGCTCATGGCAAAGTTCTCGTCCGGGCGCACGCTCCCGTCTTTGGGCGGCAGATCTCGCACATGTCCGAATGAAGCGAGCACGGTATATCCGCTTCCCAGATATTTGTTGATCGTCTTGGCCTTTGCCGGGCTCTCGACCACCACAACGTCCGTCATCGCCACTCCGGTATTCCGCGTCACTTCAGTTCGGCAGCAACGCCACGCGTCCGCCGGGCACAAACTCCACGATCCCACCGAGCTCAAGCTCAGCCAGCGTCGCAAGCACTGCCGACACGGAGAACTGGCAGCGGCGCACCACATCGTCAACTGCTACAGGCGTCACGGAGAGAAGAGGCCGCACGCTTTGCTGTACGAGATCGGGGTCGATCCAGCCGGTGTCAGGGATGTCGCCCCATACAGACGCTGGTTCGGAAAAGCCGGTCAAAGGCGGGGTGTGGCGTGCTGGATGCTGCCATGGTGCAGGCTCACGCTCGGGAAGCTCAAACGGTAGAACCTGAAGAATATCGGCAATATTTTCTGTCAGGGTTGCCTGACCGGTTTTCAGAAGATGATTGCCGCCCCGTGACCGGGGATCGAGTGGCGAACCTGGCACGACCAGAAGTTCACGATTGTAGGACTGGGCGAGATCCGCCGTTATCATCGTACCAGAGTCCAGCGCTGCCTCAATGATCAAACATCCCGACGAAATCCCGGCGATCAGGCGGTTGCGCCGTGGAAAATGGCGGGCCTGCGGGGCGGTTCCGAGCAATGCTTCCGTCACCAGACAACCTTTTTCAGCAATCTGCTGCTGAAGGGATGCATTCTCCGGCGGATAGGCATGATCCAGCCCTCCGGCGATTGCCCCGACCGTCAGACCGGGATGCAGTGCGGCGGCGTGTGCTGACGAGTCGATACCCCGCGCCAGACCGGAAACCACGCAGATTCCGGCATGGGCCATTTCGGCCGAAAGGCTTTCTGCAATCCGGATTCCCGCAGCCGAGGCATTGCGCGCACCTACCACCCCTACAGACCGCATCGACAGCTTCCGGACATCCCCGAGCGCGAACAGCACCGGTGGCGCATCCGGCACATGGGACAGGAGTAGCGGATAGTCTGCATCCCCCCGGACCAGCATTTTCCCGCCCAGTTTTTCAAGGCGTTCCAGTTCGTCCGTCATGCGAGAAACGGACGGAATGGCAGGGTCGTCCCGCCGCCCTGCTTTACGCATGCGTCCGGGCAGTGCTGCCAGAGCGGCTCCTGCGCTGCCATACTGCGTCATCAGTCGCGCAAAGTTGATCGGACCAACGCCCGTTGTTTGCGACAGGCGCAGCGTGTCGATTCGGTCTGCGGCAGAAACGACGGGAGAGGCGGCTGCGGAATCTGTCATAAGGTCTTTCTCCTTAAGGCAGATTCCTTAATAGACACTTAAAATCTTAGGAACGAGGCGCCTGATCCACGTTCACGCGCGGCTCCTGTCCTGTCAGGAGGCGTGCAATATTGCTCCAGTGCCGCGCCCAGATCAGCAGCGAGATGAGCAGCGTCGCCACCGGGATGGGGGAGTGCAGCGCCCGCCCGGACAGCAGCACCATCAGCATCGGCGCGAGCAGAAATGCCGCCAGAGCCCCGGCTGAGGAAATCCGGCTCAGGCGCGCCACCAGCAGCCACACCACGCAGCAGGCCAGCCCGACCGGCCAGGACAGAGCCCAGATCGTCCCGAGACCCGTCGCAACGCCTTTGCCGCCCCTGAAGCCGAGCCAGACCGGAAAGCAGTGCCCGATAACGACAGCGACGGTCGCCACGGCCATGGTCATTTCGCTCGCGCCGGGGAAGAAAAACCGTGCGATCAGGACAGCGGCTGCCCCCTTGAGCGCATCCAGCAGCAGCGTGGCCGCAGCCAGCCCGCGTCGGCCCGTGCGCAGGACATTGGTTGCGCCGATATTGCCCGAACCGATCTTGCGGATGTCCCCGCCGCCTGCAAGCGCTGTCAGCAGCAGCCCGAACGGGATGCTTCCGATGACGTAGGACACGAGAAACAGCAGAATGAGCTGTGCCTGAAAGCCGCTCACGAGCGTGCCTCCGCCAGCCCGTCAGCCGTGAAGACTTCCACACCGCGCTTGAAGGTCCGCAGGACACGGCCTTTCAGATTCCGGCCGTCAAACGGTGTGTTCTGTGCGCGTCCCGGCAGGTCTCCGGCGACCACGGTCCACAAGCCTTCCGGATCGAACAGGCACAGATCGGCATCGCTCCCGACTGCCAGCGTCCCGGCTTCAAGGCCCAGCAGGGCAGCCGGAGCGGAGGTCAGCAGACGCAACGCATCCACAAGCGGCAGCCCCGCGCCGAGCGTGACGCCCAGCAGCGTGACCAGTCCGGTGCCGCCAGCACGGGCCTGCGCGAAAGGCAGCCGCTTGTCATCTGCATCCGCCGGGGCATGGTCTGAGGCTACGGCGTCGATCGTTCCGTCCGCCAGCGCGGCACAGACGGCCTGCCGGTCCGCGTCGTTCCGTAGGGGCGGCGAGAGTTTCGCGTAGGTGCGGAAGTCGCCGATATCGTCTTCGGTCATGGCGAAATAGGGCGGCGCCGTATCGCAGGTCACGCGTACGTTCCGGCTTTTGGCCGCACGGATCAGGTCCAGCCCCTCCGCCGTCGAGACATGCGCGAAATGCAGCCGTGCCCCGGTCATGGCCGCCAGACGCAGATCGCGGGCGATCATGATGGCCTCGGCTTCCGCCGGAACCTGCGGCAGGCCCATCCGGACCGCGCGTGCCCCCGCGGTGGCGCAGGCGCCTTTGGCCAGAGACGGATCTTCCGGATGCTGCACTACGATGGCGTCGAGGAAGCGCGAATAGGATAGCAGGTTACGCATCTGCTTGGCGTCCGAAATCGCGCGGGTTCCGTCCGTGAAGGCTACGGCTCCGGCGTTGCGCAGCAGGCCGAGTTCGGCCATTTCGCCGCCCTCGCAGCTGCGCGTCAGTGCGCCGTAAGGATGGATCGAGACCATGCCCGTTTCTTCGCCCCGGACCCGCAGCAGATGCACGAGCGCCGGATTGTCGATCGGGGGGGAGGTGTTGGGCAGGACCGCCATGGTGGTGATGCCACCCGCGACGGCAGCCCGCGCCCCGGAAGACACGCTCTCGCGGTATTCCGACCCCGGCTCCCCGAGGGCCACGCGCATGTCCACCAGCCCGGGACACAGCACGGCTCCCGCGCCATCAATGATCTGCGCGCCTTCGGGGACCGACCCGTCTTCGCAGGCGACGATCTTCCCCTGACGCACCACAAGTCGCCCGATTTCGTCCCGACCCGAAGCGGGGTCGATCAGGCGGACATTTTCAAAAACGATATCAGTCATACCGGCATCCGTGCCCGGGACAGACGGTCCAGAACCGCCATCCGCACAGCCACGCCCATTTCAACCTGTTCGGAAATCACGCTCTGATCCGAATCCGCAACGTCCGAGGCGATTTCGACGCCACGGTTCATCGGCCCCGGATGCATGACGAGCGCGCCGGGCTTTGCCAGCCTCAGACGGCGGCGGTCCAGCCCGAAGAAATGGAAATATTCCCGCGCGCTCGGCACCAGACCTGCCCCCATGCGCTCCTTCTGAAGGCGCAGGGACATGACGACATCCGCGCCATCCAGCGCCTTGTCCATGTCGGAATACAGCGCGACATTGCCGAGCTCAGCCATGGCCCCCGGCAGCAGCGTCGGCGGCCCGACCAGCCGCACCCGGTTTCCGAATGCCGTCAGCAGATGGATGTTGGAGCGTGCTACCCGGCTGTGCCCGACATCGCCGCAGATCGCGACCGTCAGCCCCTCAAGACGTCCGAAATGCCGCCGGATCGTCAGTGCATCCAGCAGCGCCTGTGTCGGATGTTCATGCGTGCCGTCGCCCGCATTGACGACGCTGGCCTCGACTTTCTGCGACAGCAGGGCCGGTGCGCCGGACTGCGCGTGGCGGATGACCAGCAGGTCACAGCGCATGGCGTTCAGCGTTGCTGCCGTATCCAGAAGCGTTTCGCCCTTGTTCACCGAACTTGTGGCGACGGACATGTTGATGACGTCCGCGCCAAGCCGCTGGCCTGCGAGTTCGAAACTCGTGCGGGTGCGGGTGCTGTCTTCATAGAACAGATTGATGACCGTCCGCCCCCGCAGCGCATCACGCGGCGCGGAGCGTGAACGGCTCAGCAGCGCGTAGCTCTCTGCCAGATCGAGGAACGGTACGAGCTGTTCAGCCGACAGCCCCTCGATTCCCAGAAGATGCCGGGGGACGGAGGGCCGCTCAGCCATTGGTGGACGTGGCATCGCTGGACGCAGAAGCAAGAACAGCTGCGATGCGGGCCAGAACCTCGTCCTGCCCGAGAGCCGCAAGCGTCAGATCAATGCCCGGAGACGTTGTGGAGCCCGTCATGGCCGCGCGCAGCGGCTGGGCCACGGAGCCGAGCTTGATCTCGTGTTTTTCAGCATAGGCGCGCAGTGTCGCATCGACGGTTTCGGGCGTGAAGTCCGAAAGTGCGGCCAGATCCTTGCCTACGCCCTGCAGAACCGTGCGCCCGTCCTCGCCCAGCAGCTTCTCGGCTTTGGGGGTGAAGGTCAGGGGCAGGGTGAAACCTGCGAAAGCGGCGTTGTCTGCCAATTCCACGAGTGTTTTTGCGCGCTCTTTGAGGCCCGGCATCATTGCAAGAATACGCGCACGGGTGCGGTCGTCGGTGACAACGCCGTCGCGGCCCTGAAGGCGCTGCATGACGTCATCCGTCAGGCGCGCATCATCGGCGACGCGCATCCAGATTCCGTTCAGATGCGCCAGCTTGACGTAATCCATGCGGGACGGGGAGCGGCCCACGCCATCCAGATCGAACAGCTTGATCTGTTCTTCGCGGGACAGGACTTCGGCATCGCCATGACCCCAGCCCAGACGCAGCAGGTAGTTGCACAGCGCTTCCGGCAGATAGCCTTCCTCGCGGAAATCCACGACCGACTGCGCGCCATGGCGCTTGGACAGCTTGGCGCCGTCAGGGCCGTGGATCAGCGGCAGATGTGCGAAATGCGGCAGGTTCCAGCCCATGGCGCGGTAGATCATGGCCTGACGGAATGTGTTTGTCAGATGGTCGTCACCGCGCATGACATGGGTGATGTCCATATCGTGATCGTCGACGACCACGGCATGCAGATAGGTCGGCGTGCCGTCCGAGCGCAGCAGGATCAGGTCGTCCATTTCGGAATTTGCGACCCGGACTTCGCCCTGCACCAGATCCTTGATGATCGTCTCGCCGTCACGCGGGGCCTTCAGACGCACGACATACGGCGCACCGGCGGGTGCTTCGGACGGATCGCGGTCCCGCCATGTGCCGTCGTAACGGGGCGGCCGCTTCTCGGCCATGGCCTTCTCGCGCATGGCGGTCAGTTCTTCAGGCGTGCAGAAGCACTTGTAGGCCTGACCTTTTTCCAGAAGCTCAAGCGCCACTTCCGTATGGCGGTCCTGCCGGGCGGACTGGAAAACCGGTTCCGCATCCGCCTCGATTCCCATCCAGGCCAGACCGTCAAAGATTACGTCCACGGCTTTTTGAGTGGAGCGTTCCTTGTCGGTGTCCTCGATCCTCAGGAGGAATTCGCCGCCGTGATGACGGGCAAAGAGGAAATTGAACAGGGCGGCGCGGGCGTTGCCGACATGCAGCAGACCCGTCGGGGAGGGGGCAAATCGCGTACGGATGGTCATGCCGCCGTCATATCATGCTCTGACCCGCGCTTCCATCCGCCTGCGCCAGCGGGGGTGCGGCGCTCCGTCACGCGCCATCGTTTTACAAAAAGCTAAGGTTCTTCAAGCGCGTGTGATTTCCAGCGGCCTCCCGAAGCGGCCTATTGTGACGTTCAATAGTCCGGGTGGTGCCTTTCCAATGAACAGACGCGATTTTAATGCCCTGCTGGCAGGGCTGGGTCTGACCTTCGGAGAGGGGAAGATCCATCACGCCAGCGCCACGACCTCCCGTGTGGATGTCTTTACGCTGCGCGCCAATGACTGGGTTCCGAACAATCCGGAACTCCCTGTCATCGTCTATCGCAATGCGCTCGAAGCCGGGCCGGATCGCGAAGCGGTGTATGAAGACCTGTTCAGCCGGAACGGCTGGCCGCCGCAGTGGCGCAACGGTGTTTATCCGTTTCATCACTATCACAGCCTTGGCCATGAAGTTCTGGGCTTTTCCAATGGTTCCGCACGCCTGATGCTGGGCGGGCCGAACGCCCGGACGGTCGAGGTGCGCGGTGGCGACATCGCCGTGCTTCCGGCCGGAACGGGGCACTGCAATCTCGGATCGGACACGGAGTTCACCGTCATCGGCGCTTATCCGCCCAACCAGTCTTTCGACATTCTCCGCGCCGCGCCTACGGCGGAGCAGAGTGCCCGTATTCACGGCCTGCCATTCCCGAAAACCGATCCGGTTCAGGGTGCTGCAGGTGTTCTCGCACGGGAGTGGCACCCATCATGACGGGTTTTCCTCTCAGGCGCCGTCCTTTCCTCGCAGCACTCGCGGGGCTGGCGACGGTCAGCAGCGCCAGTGCGGTCGAGGCGACGAGCCAGAAAATGCGGATCGGCATTATCGGTACAGGTCATGTCGGCACGACGCTGGCTGAACTCTGGGTCCATGCGGGTTATCCCGTCATGGTGTCGTCGCGCTCCCTGAGCGAGGCGCAGTCTCTTGCCACCTCGCTGGGCCCGCTCGCCACGGCCGGAACCCCGGCGCAGGCGGCGGCCTATGGCGATGTGGTGGTGCTGGCCGTCCCCTATGGCGCCATTCCGCAGCTCGGCCCGCAGCTCAGCCGGACGTTGTTGGACAAGGTTCTGCTTGATCCGTCCAATCCCTATCCCTGGCGGGATGGGGCGATTGCGGACACGGCGCAGCGGGACGGGGCAGGGGTGACGACACAGCGTTATTTCCCTTCGGCGCATGTGGTGCGGGCGTTCAACTCCATCGACATGACCACGCTGCGTTCCGAGGCGCATCGCGCTTCGCCGCTTCTGGCGGTTCCGGTGGCGGGGGATGATGCGCAGGCCGTGTCGCAGGTGACGATGCTGGTGAAGGCGGCCGGATTCGACCCTGTTGTGACAGGCAATCTTGCGACCGCAAGGCTGTTTCAGCCGGGAAGTACGGGGTTTGAACTGGAGCGGGATGCTACTGGTCTGAAACAGGTGCTGCATCTTCCGCAGTAGATTGGGCCGCAGGAGGCGCTTGCCTTAATAGGGGAGGCGCGTCCTGCGGAAAAATCCGTTACGGTTCTGTTTGTGAAGACAGAACCCCTTTCCGTCCCGGACCTTGATCCGCGCGAACTTCTGGACAGCGTGGAAGACTTCGACCTTGTGCCGAAGTCGCCTTCAGCCGTGATCCGGTCTGTTCTGGATCAGGGGCGGCAGATGATCTGCTGGCTTCCGGTGGCAGTCGGGCTGGGGGACGTGTTCTATCTCGCCCTGCCGTTCGAGCCTTCCATCCTGTCTGTTGTGTTTGGCACTTTTTTGATGGGGCTGTCAGGGGCAGCGTGTCTCCGGTGGGGCTGGCAGCGGCTGTTTCCGCGCCTGCTGGGGTTTGCGCTGCTTGCTTTTGCGGCTGGTTTTGGTGATCTGGCTTTTCAAGCCTGGATTCAGCCACCCATGCCGGTGTTGCCGACCCATGCCACCGTTCTGACGGGCCGCGTACAGTCGCTGGAAATCCTACCGCCCCGGAATGATGACGAAGATGACGGCCATCGCATCACTTTGGCCGATGCCGTGTTCGACACGCCCGTTGATGCCGGAATGGCCCCATTGCGCCGGACGCTGCATATCCGTCTGCGCGACGATGACGATCTGTTGCCCGAGCCGGGAAGCACGATCAGTCTGCGCGCGATGCTGCGGCCGCCGCCCCCGCCGTCATGGCCCGGCGGACGCGATCTTCAGCGCGAGGCATGGTTTTCGGGGCTGGCGGGAAGCGGTTATGCGCTGGGGCCGATCAGTCTTTCAGGCGCAGCGGTCCGGGCTTCATGGATCGAGACCCTGCGCGAGGCTGTTGCGTTCCGCACCGCGGCTGTGCTGCCCGACCAGACCGCCGCGATTGCGGCCACGCTTCTGGCCGGTGAAGCCGGGGGCATTGACCAGCAGACGCGGGAAGCATTTTCCGCATCTGGGCTGGCGCATCTTCTTGCTGTGGCGGGGTTGCATCTGGGGCTCGTAATGGCGGCTGTGATCGTGACGCTGCGGTGTGGTCTGGCGTCGATTGAATATGTCGCCCTGCGCTGGCCCTGTCGGCAGATCGCCGCCGTTTCGGGGTTGTTGGCCGGGGCGGGCTATGTGCTGTTGACGGGGGCGCATCTGCCC
Organism: Gluconobacter sp. Dm-44; assembly: GCF_018256175.1. NCBI lineage: Bacteria > Pseudomonadati > Pseudomonadota > Alphaproteobacteria > Acetobacterales > Acetobacteraceae > Gluconobacter > Gluconobacter sp. Dm-44. The sequence continues at coordinate 103,574 of NZ_JAERLZ010000007.1, forward strand.
AGCCTGCGGGCGCTGGGCATGGCGAGCCTCGTGACGCTGGCCATCGTGACCGGGCGGCGCGTCCTGTCCGTGCGATCGCTGTCCATTGTGGCGTTGCTGATCCTGCTGGTTTCGCCGGTTTCGGTCGTGGATGTGTCGTTCCAGATGTCTTTCGCCGCCGTGATGGGGCTGATTGCGGGCTATGGTGTGCTGCGTGAGCCGCTTATGCGGCTGCGCGTGGAGGGGAAGTGGTACAGGGTTGTGGCGTCCTATGGTGCGGCCCTGACGCTGACGAGTCTTCTCGCCGGGTTGGCGACTCTGCCTGTCAGCATGGCGCATTTCGGGGCGTTTCAGCCGTGGTTTGTGCTGGCCAATCTTGCGGCCGTGCCGCTTGCGGCTGTCTGGATCATGCCGGTTGGGCTTCTGGCGCTTGTCGCCATGCCGTTTCATGCGGAAGCGCCGTTTCTGAAACTCATGGGTGTGGGCATCCACGTCGTGCAGGTGCTGGCGGAGCGGGTGGCGGCGTTTCCGATGGCGCATCAGCCTGTTCCGGCCATGCCGGGCTGGGGGCTGCTGTTCGTGATGCTTGGGCTTTGCTTCCTGTGTCTGTGGAAAGGCCGGATTGCTCTTGCCGGTCTGCTGCCGGTGGTGATCGGGGTGGCGTCGATCTGGCTGGCGCCGAAGCCTGATATTTTCGTGTCGGCGGATGCGGGGCTGATGACGGTGCGTCGTCCGGATGTGCTTCTGGTTGGTCCGCATTCCGGTCTGGAAGAGCGCACGTTGGAAGACTGGCAGCAGGCCTTGGCGCTTCCGGTGGCGCCTCTGCCGCCGGAGTGTCTGGTCGGTTTGTGCCGGATCAGCATTGGCGCGCAGACCGTGCTGCTGCGTCCGCATGATTTATCGGACGGTGCTCATCTCCCGACGATGCAGCAATGCGATGGGGTGAGCCTGTTCATCAGCACGTCTCCCGCCCGTAAAGGCTGCGCGGATGTGCCGTTCATTGACCGGTTTTCGGTCTGGCGTGATGGGGCTTATGCCGTGTTTGCCGGGCGCAGTCTCACGATTGTTTCGGACCGAAGCTGGCGGGGGAACCGGCTCTGGGTTCCACCTGTGGGCTGGCACGGCATGCCGAACCTGCCTCTGGCGCAATCCGAGTAAGGTCTGCGATTTTCAGGCCGTAGCTGTTTTCCGTGTGGATGGAGCCACCATGCGTTTGTCCGGGTACAGGCACCATGTCGTGGCCGGGCAGCGCCAGCATTCGGGCACGCGGGCCTTGCAGACATAGCGTCCGTGCAGGATCAGCCAGTGATGCGCCGGGCGGAGCATGTCTTTCGGGATGCGGGCGACCAGCCCGTCCTCGACTTGTCGCACGGTTTTGCCGGGGGCCAGACCGGTGCGGTTACCGATGCGGAAGATGTGGGTATCGACCGCCATCGTATCCGCGCCGAATGCGACATTCATCACGACATTCGCCGTCTTGCGCCCCACACCAGCCAGCGCTTCTAGCGAAGCCCGGTCGGAGGGGACCTGTCCATCATGACGCTCCAGCAACTGATGGCAGAGCAGGTCCACGTTATGCGCTTTCGCCCGCCACAGGCCGATGGTGCGAATGTGCCGCGCAATACCCTCTTCGCCGATGGCTGCCATGGAGGTCGGGTCGGGGGCTTCCTCGAACAGGCCTTTCGTCGCCTTGTTGACGGATTTGTCCGTCGCTTGTGCCGAGAGCACGACGCTCACCAGAAGTTCGAACGGATTGCGGAACACCAGTTCGCTTTCCGCATCAGGATTGGCTTCGGCCAGTGCCGTGATGAAGGCTTTGGCGGCCGCCTTGCTCATGGCCCGCTTGGCGGTTGCGGGGGCATCGGTCATGACGGGCACTCCAAGAGGGTGTGTTGCCGGGGGTGTGTTGCGTCTGGTCCGGACACACAGCAAGATACGGCAAAGTTCTGAAAACTCCATGCCATCACACCCCATGCCATTACACCGTGGCCGGTTCTGCATGACATCGCAGACCGGCAGACGGCGGAGCGCCCTGTGCCTGATACCGTGTCCGATACCCCTCTTCCCATGAGTCGCCAGCAACAGGAGGGCCGCAAGCAGGAAGTGTCCTTCACGGACGTCCTGTCTTTCGTCTGTAGCCGCTGGTGTGATCATCCTCTTCTGCTGGCCAAGACCCTCGGCGGCGTTGCCCTCGCCACGCTGGCCGATGTCTGCACGCCGGTTCTCGCAGGCCGTCTGGTGGAGGATATTTCCCGCCATGCCGCTGGCCCGGCTGTGGAGAAAACTTCGGAACTGCTGCATCTGCGCGATGATGCGGGACTGATGGTCGCGGGGCTGATCGTGCTGGGGCTGGTGGGGCTGTTCGGCCGCCGCTCCTCCTTCATCGGGATTTCGCATCTCACGCTTGCCATCATGCACCGCGTTGCCAATCAGGCGTTCGATCGGGTGCAGCGGTTCTCGACGGACTGGCATGCCAATAATTTCGCGGGTTCGACCGTCCGCAAGCTAACGCGTGGGATCTGGGCGATTGATACGCTGGACGATACGCTCCTGCTTCTGATCGCGCCGGAAGTGCTGGTTCTGGGTGGGACGACGGCGGTTCTGATGTTTCGTTCGCCGTTGATGGGGTCGGTTCTGGCGGTTTCGGTCGTGCTGTTCGCTACGCTCTCCATCCTGCTGACCCTGCGCTATGTCGCGCCTACCGCCCGCGCGTCCAATGAATGGGACACGAAAATGGGTGCGGCCATGGCGGATGCCGTGACCTGCAATCCGGTCGTTAAGGCATTCGGTGCGGAAAACCGCGAGGACGACCGGCTCGACAGCATCATCCGGGGCTGGCGTCAGCGCACACTGACGACATGGGTCCGGGGCACGAATAGCGCCAATCTTCAGGCTCTGGCGTCGCTCGCCATGCGGATGCTGCTGATCGGGCTGGCTGTCTGGTTGTGGTGGGGAGGGAGCGCTGGTCCGGGGGATGTGGCTTATGTTCTGACCATGATGTTCCTGGTGCAGGGGTATCTGCGCGATCTGGGGCAGCAGGTCAGTCAGGTGCAGCGTTCGGTCAATGAGATGGAGGAACTCGTGGCGATTTTCCGCCGCGATCCCGCCATTCAGGACGCAGACGATGCTCAGACGGCCCGTTTCACAACAGGGGCGATCCACTTCGAGCATGTGGACTTCCAGTATCCGGGGCAGGTCAAACCGCTTTACCACGACCTGAGCATCGACATCGCGCCGGGGTCCCGCGTGGCGCTTGTCGGGCCGAGCGGTTCGGGCAAGACGACCCTGACCAAGCTGCTCCAGCGCCTTTATGACGTGAATGGCGGTCGGATTGTGGTGGACGGGCAGGATATCGCGCATGTCACGCAGGAGTCCCTGCGCGCGCATATCGCCATTGTTCCGCAGGAACCGGTGCTGTTTCATCGCACGCTTGCGGAAAACATCGCCTATGCGCGCCCCGATGCGAGCCGCGCCGAGATCGAAGACGCTGCCCGTTTGGCCAATGCGGCGCCGTTCATCGAGCGGCTGCCCGAGGGTTACGAAACCATGGTCGGAGAGCGCGGCGTGAAGCTTTCGGGCGGTGAGCGCCAGCGTGTTGCCATCGCCCGCGCCTTTCTGGCCGATGCGCCCATCCTGATTTTCGACGAAGCGACGTCCAGCCTCGATTCCGAGTCCGAATCCCTCGTGCAGGATGCGATGCGTCGCCTAATGCAGAACCGGACCGTCATCGTCGTGGCGCATCGGCTCTCGACCGTCATGGAACTGGACCGCATCCTCGTGTTCAGTCAGGGCGCGCTGAAAGAAGACGGCACGCACGCCGAACTGATTACCCGCGAAGGCGGGATCTACCGCCGCCTGTTCGAGCTTCAGTCGCTGGAAGGCTGAAGCCCGAAGGAAATCGGCATCTTTCCCGGTCTGGGGGCGTTTCGTCCTTCATGCACGTTTCCGCCCGGACCACAGGATGCCCGACAAAGAAGCTCGGCGGGAGCCACACAGGAGACCGCCGCATGACCATCCGTTCCGTCTTCACCGCCCTGCTGCTCGCAACGCCTGCCGCTTTCAGTGTCGGAAATGCGCTGGCAGAGCCGGTCGCATTCGAGCATGCGCGGCTGATTGACGGGACCGGGGCATCGGCGCAGCCGGACGCTACGGTGGTCATCGATAATGGTGTGATTCTTTCGGTCGGCATCCCGGCTCCCGCCGATGCGCGGCATGTGGACCTGACGGGCAAGACGCTGATGCCCGCTCTTATCAGCGATCACAGTCATGTCGGCCTCGTGAAAGGTACGGGGGCCAGCCGCGATAACTATACCCGTGCCAATATTCTCGCCGCCATGAAGCAGTATGCCGACTATGGCGTCCTGACCGTCACGGCGCTGGGCCTGAACCGTTCTCCGCTGTTCGATACGCTGCGTCAGGAACAGCATGAGGGCCGTAATCCGGGGGCGGATCTGTATGGCGTGGATCAGGGGATTGGTGCGCCGGATGGTGTGCCACCGGCCGCCATGGTCAAGGGCGTTGGTCCCGATCAGGTGTTCCGTCCGACCACGCCGGAAGAGGCGCGCAAAGACGTGGATCAGATGATTGCGGAACACACGGATCTGGTGAAGCTCTGGGTGGACGACTTCCGCAATGACGTTCCGGACGGCAAGACCTATCCCATGCTGCCGCCCGCCATCTATCAGGCCGTTATCGACGAAGCGCACCAGCACGACACGCGGGTTGCGGTGCATATCCATGATCTCGCCGTCGCCAAGGCCATCGTGGCGGCAAAAGCCGATATTCTCGCGCATGGCGTGCGGGATCAGCCGGTGGATCATGATCTGATCGCGGCGATGCTCCGTCAGGGCACATGGTATATTGCGACGCTGGATCTGGATGAGGCGAATTATCTCTATGCCGAGCAGCCGGAGCTGCTCTCCAATCCGTTCGTTCTGGCGGGTATGGACCCGGCCCTGCGTCGTCAGTTCACAGACCCGAAATGGCGCGCGGAGACACTGGCCAAGCCTCTGACCAAGGCTTCGCATTATGCATTGTCAGTGAATCAGAAAAACCTTGCCGTTCTGTATCGGGCGGGAGTGAAGGTTGGTTTCGGGACGGATTCCGGGGCCGCACCGACCCGTATTCCCGGCTTTGCCGAGCATCGTGAGTTGTATCTGACGGTGCAGGCCGGGCTGTCCCCTGTGCAGGCTATCAGTCTGGCCACGGGCAATGCCGCGGCTCTGCTGCATCTGTCAGACCGGGGCGTGATTGCTCCGGGCCGCCGGGCGGATCTTCTGGTTGTGGACGGCAATGCGGATGAAAACATCGCTGCCGTGGACCAGATTGATCAGGTCTGGCAGCGGGGCGCGCTTGTCAGCCACGGCCCCGTCCGTTCGAAGGACTGATTATGCTACGGTCTCGGGGCGCGAACGTCCCGAGACGAGCCGGAACATCGGCCCGGTCAGCGTCGTGGAGATCACGGCCAGAACCATCAGCGAGGCAAAGGCGAATTCCGAAATCATGCCGTGCGCGTGCAGGATGGTCGCCGCCACGATTTCCATCAGCCCCTTGCACTGCAACAGGGAGCCGATGCCCAGCGCCTGACGGTTCGTCAGGCCCGGAGCAGGCGGGAAAATCCAGACGGCAAGGATTTTCGTGACGATCGCAATGACGACCAGCAGCAGGGATGCCAGAACGGACGGCCAGGTCAGCGCATCGCCGTCGATCCGCAATCCGCTATGGCCAAAGAACATCGGGGCCAGCCAGATCAGCGAGAACGTCCCCACGGCCTCGACCGGCAGGCGACGGACCCAGCGCGGTGGCATGAGCGCGCCTGCGAAATAGGCGCCGATCAGTTCGTGCAGCCCCAGTTCGTGGCTCGCCCAGGACCCGGCGGCCAGATAGGCCGGAACAGCGGCCCAGATGATCCAGATCGGCGGGTTTTTCAGGTTCCGCGTGGCCCAGCTGCTGAGGAGCGCCATGCCGACCAGAAGCAGGACGGCCAGTCCTTCAAATCCGGTCCAGCCATGCAGCGCATCCGATCCGCGTGCCGCGAACTGGAGGATGGCCAGCCCGATCCAGAGGGCCGCATCGTCCACGACTGCGAGTTTGAGAGCAAGCTGTCCGACGGGGCGGTACACAGGCTCCAGTTCACGCACGATCCCGATCAGAACCGGCAGCGCACTGACGGAAATGCACAGCCCGATCGACATGGCGCCGATCCAGCTATTGCCCTGCGGGGCCTGCCAGCCATGCAGCGGCAGGAAGAACAGCTTGACCAGAATGGTCCCGATGACGAACGGAACGCCCAGCGCTACGAGCGCTCCGCCCAGCAGGCGACCCAGCGTCGGGGAGGGGAGGTTTTCGGCTTCGGGAGAATGGGTGGGGTTCTGCCACATTTCCAGCCCGGCGGTGAACGCCAGAACCAGAACGGCCAGCCAGCCGATATAATCGCCGTAAAGCGAGGGAATACCGACTTTTGATGCTGGAAAATGCAGGACCGCCAGAACAATGCCCACCAGAATGGGCAGGATGGCAATGGGAATGGAACGCCTGAGCAGTTGCCACAGTCCCCACGGAACGAGGACAAATATAAATGCATCCGCAAACAGTGCTGTCACATTCCCCATGACGATCCCTTTTTTGTTTCAGGTCCGGTCAGGGTAACATGGATCAAAAAAATTAGGGTAATTTTTTATTTCCATGTAATAAATAATTCTATGTTTCTATTTTCAAAGAACTGTTTTTGAAAGGAATGAAAACCCGGAATTTTCTTTTGGAAAAGACCGGGTTTTTCCAGTCATCAGGCGATAAAATTCTTCAGGAATTGCTCCAGCGCCCGGCCGCGATGACTGATGGCATTTTTCTCGGCTTCGGTCATTTCCGCAAAAGTCCGGCTTCCGCCTTCCGGCACGAACATCGGATCATAACCGTGTCCATGATTGCCGCGTGGGGGCCAGATGACCGTGCCGTGACATTCGCCCTGCACAGTCCGCGTTTCGCCATCCGGCCATGCCAGACACAGGGCCGCGACGAAAAAGGCCCGGTGATCGGCACTGTCGCCCATTTCCCGATGCACGCGGTTCATTGCGATCTGCATGTCTTTGGTCGGGCCGCCCCAGCGCGCGGAATAGACGCCGGGCCGGTTGTCCAGCGCCGCGACGCAGAAACCGGAATCATCGGCCAGCGCGGGCAGTCCGGAAGCCCGGGCTGCGGCCAGAGCCTTGATGGCGGCGTTGCCAGTGAAGGTCTCTTCCGTCTCTTCAGGTTCCGGGAGATTCAGTTCGGCGGCTGAGATGACGGTGATCCCGCTCTCGGCCAGCAGGGTGGAAAATTCGCGCAGCTTGCCGGCATTATGGCTGGCCAGAACGATTTTTGAGCCTCGGGACAGTGTCCGCATCATGCAGTCTCCAGGACGTGATTTTGGGCGTCGAACAGTCGGGCTGTGCCGAGCTTTGCCAGTCGGAGGAGTTCGAAAAATTCGCTCTCCTGAAACGGCTTGTCCTCGGCGGTCCCCTGAATTTCGATGATGCCACCATCCGCCGTCAGGACGAAATTCGTATCAGCCTGCGCGTTGCTGTCTTCGATATAGTCCAGATCCAGCACGGCTCCCGCCTCTGTCAGCCCGCATGAGACTGCTGCGACCTGAGCCGTGAGCGCCTGTGAGCGCTTGATTGTCTTCAGCGCGATCGCTAGTGCCACCCAAGCCCCCGTGATGGAGGCGCAGCGCGTGCCGCCATCCGCGTTCAGGACGTCGCAGTCGAGCGTGATGGTTCGCTCTCCCAGCTTTTTCAGATCCACACAGGCCCGGAGCGACCGGGCAATCAGTCGCTGGATTTCCTGCGTCCGGCCGGACTGCTTGCCTTTGGCCGCTTCGCGCTGGCCGCGATGATGCGTCGCCCGGGGGAGCATTCCGTATTCGGCCGTGATCCAGCCCTGTCCCCTGTTGCGCAGAAACGCCGGAACACGCTCCTCGACCGTGGCCGTGCACAGGACTTCCGTGCCGCCCACGCGGATGAGCGCGGAGCCTTCGGCATGGCGGGCAAAGCCTGTTTCGATTGAAACAATGCGGTTTTCGTCCGGCGCACGCCCGGAGGGACGCTTGCGTGCGGTGTCAGTCATGTCAAAAAAGATCCTGTGGAAGAATATGTCCCGCCTCTAGCGCGTTTGACGCAGACCCATCCAGCCCCGACAGTGGGTTTACCATGATGCGACCACAGCCTCCCCTGTTCCGCCCTTCCATCCCGATGCCGCACGGTCTGGGAGATCGTGAAGCCGCGATTTTGCGCGAAATCGTTGAGGAATATGTCGAAACGGGGGAGCCTATCGGCAGCCAGACGCTGGCCCAGCGCCTGCAACCGGCGCTGTCTTCGGCCACGATCCGCAATGTCATGGCGGATCTGGCGCGGGCCGGGCTACTGTTCAGCCCGCATGTCTCAGCCGGGCGTCTGCCGACCGAAAAGGGCGTGCGTCTGTTTGTGGATGGCCTGCTCCAGTTTGGCGCGCTGACGGAAGAAGACCGCGCCAGTATTGACAGCCGGCTCGATATTCACGGGCGGTCCTATCAGGACATTTTGTCTGAAGCGTCGTCCCTGCTGTCGGGTCTGTCTTCCGCTGCCGGGCTGGTGCTTGCGCCGAAATCGGATGCCGCGCTCAAGCACATCGAGTTCGTAGCACTTGGTCCGGGGCGGGTTCTGGTCATTCTGGTGGGTTCGGACGGGCAGGTTGAGAACCGCATCATCGAGACCCCGCCCGGCGTGCCGCCTTCCGCTCTTGTCGAGGCCGGGAACTACCTGAATGCCCGTCTTGGTGACCTAACGCTCGGTACGCTGCGCGAGCGGGTCCGAGGCGAAATGGATGCCAGCCGCCATGAACTCGACGCCCTGACAGCCAGTGTGATCGAAAGCGGTCTTGCGACATGGGACGCCGACGGGGGGACGCTGTTCGTGAAAGGGCAGGGGAAGCTGCTGGCCGACATCACGGAAATCGAGCGCCTGACGACGATCCGTATGCTGTTCGACCATCTGGAGACGCAGGAGACCATGCTTCAGCTGCTGCAACTGGCCGATGCGTCCGAAGGGGTGCGGATTTATATCGGGCGTGAAAGCGGCATGTTCGGGATGTCGGGCGTGTCCATGATCGTGGCGCCTGCCCGCAACGAGGCCCAGAAAATCGTGGGGGCGATTGGCGTGATCGGCCCGACCCGTCTGAATTACGGGCGGATCGTGCCTGTTGTGGATTACACCGCACGGATGGTTGGCCGTTTGCTTGGCTGAAGGCTGCTGAACGTTTCGGGAGGATGGTCCCGGGGTTACGCCTCTTTCATGAAATGACCTTTTTAGACGGGGCGACGAAAGGGGCGGAATAATGCTATGCAGGGGGCATGACGCGACGCTCTCTCCGCTCCCGTAACCCTCAAGGTCCGGGCGCCACGCCACCACGCCCTCCCCGTTTCCGCCGCTACCGGCAGTCCCTGGCGATCATCGCCGGTGTGGGGCTTGTGGGTGTGGCTGGGGCAGGCGTTCTGGGCTGGACGACCTATGCCAAGCTGGTGGCGGATCTGCCCAGCGTGGACAGCCTGCGCGCCTATCAGCCGCCGACCGTCAGCCGCATCTATGCTGCCGATGACCGTCTGATGGCCGAGCTGGCGAACGAACGCCGGATCTTCGTGCCGATCAACGCCATCCCCGAGCGCGTGAAGAATGCCTTCATCGCCACGGAAGACCATAATTTCTACACGCATGGCGGCGTGGATTTCATGGCGATCGGCCGTGCGGGCCTGACGGACATTTTCGCGCGTCATGGCCGCCGTCCGCTGGGTGCTTCGACCATCACCCAGCAGGTGGCGAAGGTCATGCTGCTCAACAGCAACGTCGTGAGCCTTGATCGCAAGATCAAGGAAGCCCTGCTTGCCATAAAAATGGAGCAGGTGCTGTCCAAGGACAAGATTCTCGAAATCTACCTGAATGGCATCTATCTCGGGAACGGCGCTTATGGTGTCGCCGCGGCCGCGCAGAGCTATTTCAACAAGCCGCTCGACCAGCTTGATGATGCCGAAGCCGCCTCGCTGGCAGCCCTTCCCAAATCGCCCACGAACTACAACCCGTTCCTGCATCCGCAGGCCGCGATGGGCCGCCGTAACCTTGTGCTGGACCTGATGGTCGAGGCAGGCGTTCTGACGCGTGAGCAGGCCGATCAGGAAAAGCAGGAGCCGCTGGTCCCGCAGCAGAAGCAGCGTTTTGGGCCTTTGCCGGATTCCGAATGGTTCGGAGAGGAGGTCCGTCGTCAGTTGATCGCCCAGTATGGTCAGGACCGTGCGGCACAGGGTGGTCTGGAGGTCCATACCAGCTTGGACCAGAACCTTCAGACCACCGAGACGCGCCTGCTGCATGAAGGGCTGATGAATTACGACCGCGCCCATAGTGGCTGGCGGGGGCCGTTGCGGACCCTGTCGGACATTCAGGACGATAGCTGGGAAAGCGCGCTCGATCATGTCACGCCGCCCGGCGGGATGCTGCGCGAGTGGCGTCTGGCGGTCGTGTTGCCGGGTGGCACGCATGTCGGCTGGATCGAGGAAGGCAGCCCCCGCAAAGGCGCGCTTCTTGCGACCGACATCGGCTGGGCGCGGCGGGCGCATCCGCTGCGTGCCGGGGACGTCATCATGATCGAACCGCAGGAAGGCGGTTCGGCGGCCTTGCGCCAGATTCCGCAGGTCGAAGGCGCGGCTGTGACGCTGGATGTGCATACGGGCCGCGTTCTGGCGATGGTCGGCGGCTGGTCGTTCCATGAAAGCCAGTTCAACCGGGCCACGCAGGCGCTGCGTCAGCCGGGGTCGTCGTTCAAGCCTTTCGTCTATCTGGCCGCGATGGAACAGGGGATTTCCCCGTCCGAGCGTTTCGACGATTCGCCCATTTCCTATGGCGACTGGCATCCGCAGAACTACGAACATGACAACTGGGGTCCGACGACGCTGCATGACGCGCTGCGCGAAAGCCGCAACCTCGTCACGATCCGTGTCGCCGCCCATCTCGGCATGAAAGCGGTCGCCGATACGGCCATCCGCGCCGGGCTTGTGGCGCAGATGCCGCATGTTCTGCCCGCAGCACTAGGCGCCGTCGAAACCACCGTCATGCGCGAGGCTGCGGCCTACGCCACGATCGCCAATGGTGGCCATATTGTCACGCCGACTCTTGTGGACGACATTCAGGACCGCTCCGGGAGCGTGCTGTGGCAGGCGGGGGGGCTGAAGCTCGGCACCGCCATGCAGGCTCCGCCCAGCGAACAGCCTGCTCCCACGGACGGCGCCCCGACCGACGGGACGACGGCACCTGCCGTGCCCGTTCCCGCCCCGGCCATGCCCGTACCCGGCAGCGTGTCCGTTCCCTCCCTGACCGACACGCGCCCGACGCTGGCCAGCGAGCAGAGCACGTTCCAGATCGTGAAAATGATGCAGGACGTGATCGCCCGGGGCACCGGCCGTATGGCGGGTGTCGGTATCGACCGTCCCATCGCGGGCAAGACCGGGACCAGTCAGGACTTCCATGACGCGTGGTTTGCCGGGTTCTCCCCCGATATCGTCACGGTGGTCTGGGTCGGTTTCGATACACCCCAGACGCTGGGTCGCAATTCGGATGGCGGCCGCATTGCCGGGCCGATCTGGAACAAGATCATGAAGGTCGCTCTGGCCAGCCGTCCGAAGCTCGACTTCCGCGTGCCAGACGGTATTACGCTGGCCAGCTACGACACAGGACGTATTTCGGCCGTCGATGGCTTCAAGACCGATCAGGTTCCGGGTGCGTCCGTTGAGCTGCATGGCTTCGGCGCGGGGACCGAGGCTCTGACCGCTGCCGATACAGGCGCGGACAGCGTGATTTCGGATTCCGAAAGTGGCATGGCCCAGATGCCGGATCAGCCGGGAGGCGGCACAGCCGGAACCGGGTCGTCCGCAGCGCCGGGACAGGTCCAGAAACCTGCTCCGTCCGATGGTGACATCGGCGTGGGCGGCCTATACTAAGGCCACCAGAACAGACCCCCCTTATGAGTGGAGGACACTATGTCGGCCGAAACCGAGGCCCTTTCCGTCCAGATCAAGCAGTCGGTGGCACTGCTGAGGAGGCATCTTTGACTGGGATGTCGCAACAACACGCCTCGCGGAACTGAACCACCGCGTTGAAGACCCTGACCTGTGGAACGATGCAGACGCTGCCCAGAAGCTGATGCGCGAGCGCACGACGCTTGCCAACCAGATCGAAGGCGTCCAGCAGATCGAAGCCGAGGTCGAAGGCACGCTCGAACTGGTCGAACTGGCGGAGATGGAAGGGGATGACAGTCTCGTTCAGGATGCCGTTCAGACCCTGCGTGCCATCGCCGAAGACGTCCGCAAGCGCGAAATCGAAAGCCTGCTCTCGGGCGAGGCGGACAGCAATGACTGTTACGTTGAGGTGAATGCGGGCGCCGGTGGTACGGAAGCTCAGGACTGGGCCGAGATGCTCCTGCGCATGTACACGCGCTGGGCCGAGCAGCATGGCTACAAGGTCACGTTCATCGAAGGCAGCGAAGGCGAGCAGGCTGGCATCAAGTCCGCGACCATTCAGGTGAGCGGTGCGAACGCCTATGGCTGGCTCAAGACCGAAGCGGGCGTGCATCGTCTGGTTCGGATCTCGCCGTTCGATGCGGCGGCCCGACGTCAGACGTCGTTCGCGTCTGTGTGGGTCTATCCGGTCGTGGATGATTCGATCGAGATCGAGATCAACGATTCGGATCTGCGCGTTGATACGTTCCGGGCCTCGGGCGCGGGTGGACAGCACGTCAACAAAACGGATTCGGCCATCCGGATCACCCATATCCCGACCGGGATCGTGGTGGCCTGTCAGACCGACCGTTCGCAGCACCGCAACCGCGCCAAGGCAATGGAAATGCTGCGGGCCCGGATGTACGAAGCCGAGTTGCAGAAGCGCGAAGCCGCTGCCGCCCAGACGGAAGCCTCCAAGACCGATATCGGCTGGGGACACCAGATCCGGTCCTACGTTCTGGCGCCCTATCAGCTCGTCAAGGACTTGCGGACGGGTGTGGAGAAGGGAAATCCGGGCGCGGTGCTCGATGGTGCCCTGGACGACTTCATGTCGGCCTCGCTGGCGCAGAGCGTCGGGGCGACCCGGTCGGAGGCTAGCGCCTCGGCCCAGTAAACCCTGTTACGTTTAAGCCCTGTCGGCTTTCAGACGGATTCGCTCAGGCGCTGGAACAGAAAAACTGTTCCGGCGCCTTTTTTCTTGAATCTGTCATAACGCGGTGAAGTGACGTTACGTTCTCAGGATTTCGGGGAATATTTTTATTTGCCCGGACAGGGCGCAAAGCGCAGAATATGTCCACAATATGAAAAAATCGTTTCGATAAGAGCAATCACCGGCTTGACAGCATGGGGGTTAGACTGCCCAATCAGCATATCGGGTATGTTCTCACGGCATATGACGCATTCCTATGCGTCTGCAGCGGGAAAGCCTGATGGCAACACAGAAATCGGGGCACCGCACCCGGCAGATGTGGACCAACGCCGGTGTCAGTGAGGGGTAAGAAGGTTTCGACATGAAGAGCTACGCCGCACAGCAGCGCAAGCCGACAGACTACATTGTCGCGATCGTCGTGGCCGTGCTGGCTATGGGCGCTGTGATCTATGCGCTTATGAGTGGTGCTGTGAGCAAGCTGGTCCAGGAAAAGCCGCCTATCAAGACGGAAGTGATCAAGGAACAGCCCAAGCCACCGCCGCCACCGCCACCGCCGCCGCCGCCGCAGATGGAGCAGCCGCCGCCGCCGTATATTCCGCCGCCGAAGATTTCCGTGCCGCCGCCGCCCAAGGCGATCCAGCGTGTCACTCACGCCAAGCCGCCGCATCCGGTACCGCCCAGCCCGACCCCTTCGCCGGAGCCCGTTCCGTCTCCGCCGCAGGGACCGCCAGCTGACGCAGTGCCAGATCATCAGGCAGGCGCGCGGCCGATCAACGGTGCACAGGCTGTCTATCCGGACGAGGCCATGGAAGAAAACCGCGAAGGTCATGTGACCGCATCGTGTGACATTCTTCCGACAGGCAAGACGGCGAACTGTACCATTACCAGTTCGAGCGGTGGCCATGAGTTCGTGGAAAGTGCGCTCGACTTCCTTCGTCGGGCCCGTTACCAGCCCGCCGTTGTCAATGGCGTTCCGGTAACAGAGCATCACCACGTCCTGCACATCGACTTTACGATGGGCGACGACTGATCTTTCGACTGCCGTCAAACAGAATTGCCCTGTCAGGATTTCCAGTCCCTGACAGGGCTCAGAAAAGGGCCGGTCTCCATATGGCCGACACCCCATTAAAAGCTCCGGAAACGGGCATCGATAACGAGGATATGGAGTTCATGACCAGACTGTTCCGCCTTCCTGCCCTTGCCGTTCCGACGAAGGCGCGTGCCGTCCGGGCCAGCGCGCTGGCTCTGACGCTGGCCCTGGCTTCCGGTGCAGTTGCACCGGCCGTCGCTTTCGCCCAGCCGGCTCCTGCCGACCAGAGCGCCCCTGCAGCCGCTCCGGTTGACCCCTCTACCAACCCGGCACCCCCGGCAACGTCCGCCGATCCGGCTGGCGCTCCTGGGGCAGCTGCTCCGAATGATGCGGGTGCACCTGCTGCGCCTGCTGACAGTGCCGCTCCGGCAACGGCTCCGGCCGACCAGTCTCCCGCAGCGGCTGCAACGCCGGGCGAGAGCGCAACCGCGACGCCGGAAGCTCCTGCTCCGCAGGGTAACCCGTATGGCCTCGGCGCTCTGTGGGCCAATGGCGATGCGATTGCCCGTGGCGTTCTGATCATCATGGTGATCATGTCCGCTGGTACCTGGATCATCATGGTCATGAAATTCCTGGAGCAGGGCCGTCTGTTTGCTGCCTCCAAGGAAGCTGCACGCGAGTTCTGGACCAAGCCGTCCGTTCAGCAGGGTGCTGCTGCCCTGAAGGCGTCTTCTCCGTTCCGCTACATTGCAGAAACGGGCATCGTTGCCGCCGAGCACCATGAAGGCTCCATGCGTGACTCGATCGACCTGCCGTCCTGGACCGAAATGTCCATCTCGCGCTCGGTCGACACCATCAACACCCGTATGCAGGGCGGCCTCGCCTTCCTCGGTACGGTGGGTTCCACGTCGCCGTTCGTCGGTCTGTTCGGTACGGTCTGGGGTATCTATCACGCCCTGACGGCCATCGGCATCTCCGGTCAGGCATCCATCGACAAGGTTGCAGGCCCGGTTGGTGAGTCCCTCATCATGACGGCCATCGGTCTTGCCACCGCTGTTCCGGCCGTGCTGGGTTACAACCTGCTCGTTCGCCGTAACAAGGGTGCCATGGATCGCGTTCGCAACTTCGCGGCCGACATCCAGTCCGTCCTGATCGGCGGCTTCCGTCACGGCGTCAGCCCGGAACAGGGCAGCATGGCTGTTCCGACCACCATCACCACCAGCGAGCGGATCTGATCCTATGGGAATGAACGTCGGAGGAGGCGGCGGTGACGACGAGGTGGTGTCGGCAATCAACACCACCCCCCTCGTCGACGTCATGCTGGTGCTGCTGATCATCTTTCTGATCACCATCCCGGTCGCCACACACTCGGTGAAGGTCAAGCTGCCGGTCGATGCGAATACGCCTACCCAGACCAGGAAGGGCAACATCGTTCTGGCAGTGAATTCAAACGGCCAGGTGTTCTGGGACACGACGCCGGTTGCGAACCACACTGACCTGCTGAACCGTCTCGTTGAGGTGGCAAAGCAGAAGCCCCAGCCGCAGATCCAGATCCGCGGTGATCAGGCTGCCAAGTATCTGGCAGTCGGCCAAGTGGTCGCGACCTGCCAGGAAGCTGGTATCGCCCACGTGGACTTCATTACCGAGCAGCCTCACTCGAACTGAGGTCGTGTCGGGTCGTTCCGGACAGGGCGGCCCGACAAAGCTTTCACGTCACCTTTTTGGAGAACCGCCGTCATGGGCATGAGCGTCGGATCTGACAGCACGCACGAAGACGAAGGCATTGTCGATATCAACACCACGCCGTTGATCGACGTGATGCTGGTGCTGCTGATCATGCTGATCATCACCATTCCGCTTCAGACACACTCGGTGGCGATCGATCTGCCTCAGGGCAATCCTCCCCCATCGACCGAACAACCCAAACTCGTGACCGTCAGCATCGGCTACGACAACAGCATTTCCTGGAACAACGAGCCGATTACGTCCGAGGCGTCTCTTCAGGCTCATTTTCAGGCCGCTGCCGCAATGCCGGACCAGCCTGAAATGCATATCCACCCGGATCGTCTTGCGGACTACAAGACCGTGGCCCATGTTATGGCAGACGCACAGCGTCTTGGTATGACCAAGCTTGGAATTGTTGGTCTGGATCAGTTCATGGAAGGACAGTAATTCGTGTCTTTGTCCCTTTACCGCCGTCTGAGCGCCCGTAATCTTCTGCTGGCCGGTGTCTTTGGTATCGCCGCGTTTGCTGGCTCCGCCCATGCCGATGACGTTCTCGGTCAGGCTGTTGGCAAGGATCTGCAGCAGGCCCAGAGTGCTCTGGCATCCAAAAATTATGCCAAGGCCATGGAAGCCGTCGATGCCGCAGACGCGGTCAAGGGCAAGACCGATTACGAAACCTACACCACGGCTCAGATGCGCGCCGCGATTGCCGCACAGTCCGGCAACACGGACGCCGCGATCAAGGCCTATGACGTTCTGATCAACAGTTCGCGTACGCCGAAGGCCGCGAAGGGCCAGATGCTGATGGCACAGGCCACCATGGCCTACAGTGCCAAGCAGTACGCCCGCGCCATTCCGGCGACCGAGCGCTATCTGAAGGAATATGGCGCCGACCCGCGCATGCAGACCATGTTGATCCAGTGCTACTATCTGCAGCAGGACTGGAAAGGCACGGCCAAGGCCGCGCAGGAGCAGGTGGACGCCACGATCAAGGCTGGCAAGGTTCCGGCCGAAAATCAGCTTCAGATGCTGGCCACGGCCTATACGAACCTGAAGGATGCGGACGCCAAGACGCATGCCTATGTTCTTCTAGCCAAGTATTATTCGAAGCCTGATTACTGGTCGATGCTGATCCATGATCTGGTCGCGAATCCGAACCTCTCGCCGCCGCTCATTTTCTATGTCGAGCGCCTGCGTCTGGCGACGGGTGTGCTGAAGGATCCGTCCGATTATCAGGACATGGCCGAGCGTGCAGTGCAGATGGGCCTGCCCCAGCTTGCGCTGAACCTGCTCAATCAGGGTTATGCGAATCACTCGCTTGGTAACGGCCCCACCGCCGCTGCTGATGCGAAGTTCCATGCGTTCGTTGCCCAGCAGGCTGCCACGAACCGGAGCCAGCTTGCTGCTGCTGTGACGCAGGCGGCCTCTGCGCCGAATGCAGGACCGGCTCTGACCGCTGGCTACAATCAGGTGCTGAACGGACAGGTTGATGCCGGTCTGGCCCTGATGAAGACGGGTCTGGGGAAGAATCCGCGTTACCCCGATCTGGCTCAGGTTGAATACGGTATGGCGCAGATGGATGGTGGCCAGAAGGCCGAAGCCATCAAAACGTTTGAGGCTGTTTCCGGAAACGGAGCGGCTCGTGACGTGGCGGAGCTCTGGTCTCTGCTGCTTTCGCGTCCTGCGAAGTAAGACAGTCTTTCGATTCACAAAAAAGCCGGGGCTCTCCCCGGCTTTTTTGTGTTCAGAACGGCAGGACCGTGTCCATGAACTGCTGCCCGTAACGTGGTGTCTGAAGCTGCGTGAGGGTTCCGCGTCCACCGTAGGAGATCCGCGCTTCGGCCATCCGGTCATGCGTGACTGTATTATCCGCCGTGATGTCCTGAGGGCGGACAATGCCGCTCACGCCCAGCTCGCGTAGCTCGCTGTTGACCCGGACTTCCTGTTTTCCCATCACGACAAAATTGCCGTTGGGCAGGACCTGAGTGATGGTTCCGGCCAGACGCAGGGTAACAGTTTCGTTGCGGGTGATTTTCCCGGTCGCGCTGGAATCGCTGCTACTGGCCGTATTCAGGCTGTTTGCACCGGTAATCGAACTGATGATCTTGCCCTTGATGCCGAAAAGGTTGGGAATGCCGAACTTTTCGTCAGCGGCTCTGTCAGCCGTCGTTCCGTTGTTGAAAGCGGCGTTGTCGGTGATGTCCACGATAATCGTGACGAGATCCCCGACCTGAGAGGCACGCTGATCCTTGAAGAAGGCTTTGCTTCCGGATCGCCACAGGCTGGCCGCTTCGTCAGGAGGCGGCTGAAGGGGGGGCATTGGCATGCTGACCGGACGATAGGAGGCCGCCAGCGTCGGATTTGTGATGGAGGTCATGCGGGGTGGTCGCCCGATTTCGGACATCTGGGCAAGGGAATTGCAGGCTGACAGGACAGGCAAGAGGCCAAGCAGCCCCAGAGTACGCACAGAATGTCGAAAAGGATGCCGCATGGGGAAGTTGAGATCCGTCAGTTCCGTAGGGTCTCAAGCAAACACGTTAGCGGTAAAAAACCTGTTAAGACGCCTGCATTCTTGCGCGTTTAAAAGGCGCGTTGAACGTGACTGATCAACCATTGCATCGCTTACTTTCCCTTGCCCTGTTCGCGGATGTGACCGAAAAGAGTCCGGTCTGGGATGGCATTTGGTCAGTCTGGGCCATTCTGCCGGGAGAACGCCCCATGCCGACTGTTTCTGTCTTTTCTGTTGCGGGCCGTTCGTTCGCTTATGGCTCCTGACATGGGGCTGCGGATTCTGCTGACGGGTGGGCAGGGGTTTGTCGGGCAGCATCTCAAGGCCCGGCTTCTGGACCGTCTGCCTGGGCATGTGCTGCTGGAAGATCCGATGGATATCCGGGACCGGCCTGCCGTCGAACGTTTTGTCCGTAGCGAAAAGCCCGATGCCTGTCTGCATCTGGCTGCCGTCTCTTCGGTTGCACGTGCCGAGGCTGAGGACGCATGGACCGTCAATCTGGACGGGACGCTCATTCTGGCCGAGACATTTGAGACTTATGCTCCGCAGGCCAGCTTTGTGTTCGTCTCGACGGCTGAGATCTATGGCGCGAGTTTTTCGTCAGTGCAGCCGCTCGATGAAACGGCCGTTATTGCGCCGGTTAATGCCTATGCGTCCAGCAAGGCGGCAGCGGATCTGGCGGTCGGAAATCTGAGTCAGGAGGGGTTGCACGGCGTGCGCCTGCGCTCCTTCACGCAGGCCGGAACGGCGCAGGATGAAGAGGCGATTCTGCCATTTCTTGCGGCACAGGTTGCGCGGATCGAGGCTGGCCAGCAGGCTCCGGTCATTACCGTTGGCCAACCGGATGCCGGGTTTGACGTCACCGATGTGCGCGATGCGTGTGATGCCTATATTGCGGCGCTCGTTCCGCCTCGTCCGCTGCCCAATGGCAGCGTTCTGAACATCTGCTCCGGCGTGACGCGGACCGTCCGTTCGATGGCGGAGGATCTTCTGGACGTTGCGGGTGTTTCGGCCACGCTCAGGGTGGATCCGGCCCTTGCCTCGCCGTCTGGTCTTGCGGTCATGCAGGGTAATCCGGCGGCGGCGCGTGAGGCACTGGACTGGTCCGCGCGCATTCCGTGGAGCGAGACGCTGGTAACGGTTCTCAATGACTGGCGTTATCGCATCACACTCTGAAAGCCCGTAATACAATCGACAAAGACCATTTTCTTCGCAAAACCGGAGTTCGTATGATGACAGACCCTCATGACACTGAAATCACGGTGCTCGCCACTGCGAACGGACTGGTCATTCCGGTCGAGTTCCATGCAGGCGTGCGCAGTAATCTGGATCTTCTGCGCAGTTATGGTGCGCTGATCGAAGGGCTGGAACTGCCTGATCGCCTTGAACCTGCATTCCGGTACGAGCCATGAGCGGCCTTCAGCAGCGCACCGTCGCGCTCGCCGCCAGCGTTCGCAAGGGCGAGATTTCCGCCCGAGAACTCGCGCTGAAGGTTCTGGCCGATATCGAAAGCCGGGACGGGGCCTATGGCTGTGTGACGCGCCTTCTGATGCAGCGCGCGCTGGAAGCCGCCGAGCGGGTGGACCGTCTGGTGCTTCAGGGGCAGGATCCCGGACCGCTTGCGGGTGTGCCTTTCGGCATCAAGGATCTGTTCGATGTCCGCGGAGAGATCACGACGGCGGGGTCCAAGGTTCTCGCCAATGATCCGCCCGCCACGCAGGATGCGGTTCTGGTCGCGCATATGATCGCAGCCGGGGCCATCCCCGTTGCCCTGACGAACATGGACGAATTCGCCTACGGGTTCGCCACGGTCAACGCGCATTATGGCAATACCCGCAATCCCCATGCGCCCGACCGCCTGGCGGGAGGTTCCTCGGGTGGTTCGGCGGCGGGTGTGGCGGCGCGGCTGTTTTCCATCGGGCTGGGGTCCGATACGAATGGCTCGATCCGCGTTCCGTCCTCGCTTTGCGGTATCTGGGGCCTTCGGGCGACGCAGGGGCTCCTGTCGACCGAAGGCAGTTACCCGTTCGTGCCGAGTCTCGATACGGTCGGCCCCTTTGCGGACAGTGCAGGCGGGCTGAAGGCCTGTTTTGAGGCCCTCAGCGCCAAGGCGCTTCCGGCTGTGGAGGCAGGCAGCCTGCGGATTGCCCGGCTTGGCGGCTGGTTCGGGGAAAACATGTCTCCCCCGATGCAGACGGCCATCGACAAACTCTCGATGGCGCTGGGGGCGACGGATGTGGTCGAACTGCCGGAGGTGGCGCGGGCGCGGGCGGCGGCTTTTGTTATCAGTGCGTCCGAAGGGGCGGGGCAGCATCTTACCCGCTTGCGGACACGGGCTGCGGAATACGATCCCGCCGTGCGTGACCGCCTGCTGGCCGGTGCGCTTCTGCCATCCACGCTCGTCTTTCAGGCCCATCGTCTGCGGCACTGGTTCCGGGACCAGATGCACGAAGCGTTTGCAAAGACAGATATCCTGCTGGCCCCGGCGCTTGTCGGAGAAGCGCCGCGCTTCGATCAGCCTGAAATCGAGATCGGCGGCAGGATGGTCTCCGCCCGCGCCAATCTGGGACTGTATACGCAGCCGCTGACGCTGGCTGGGTTCCCGGTTCTGACGGTTCCGATGGCGGTTCCGGGCCTGCCGCTCGGCGCGCAGTTCATCGCGCGTCCGGGGCGGGAAGACCAGCTTTTCGCGCTGGCGGAAAAGCTGGAAGCGGACGGGCTGGCCGAAGCCCGTCTGATCTGACTTAGGGCTGTTTCAGCGCCTCGGCCATTCTTGCGTGGTCGAGGCGCTTTTCCCACGCAGCGATCAGGACCGGGGCCACGCAGTTACCGGCGAAATTGCCGACAGCCCGGGCGATTCCCACGAACCAGTCCACGGCCAGAAGCATCACCAGACTTCCGGGCGGAATGGAGGGAACGCTGGCCAGCGTCGCCGCCAGAACGACGATCGCAAAACCCGGAATGCCGTGCGCGCCTTTGGACGTGATCAGGGCGGTTACCAGCAAGGTTGCGATCTGCCAGAATGTCAGATGCGTCCCGGTGGCATTGGCCAGAAAAATGACCGTCAGCCCCAGATAGATCGACAGTGCATCCAGATTGAGCGAATAGCCCGCAGGCACCACGATTCCGACGACCTGCCGCTCGACGCCCAGTTTTTCGAGCTTGCTCATGAGGCTGGGCAGAACCGCATCGGAGGCCGTGGTGGTGGCGACGATCAGCAGTTCTTCACGGAAATACCGTGCAAATCGCAGCGGGTTTACGCCTGCGAGCCGAAGGCCCCCGCCTAATGCGCAGACGACAAATGCGCCGACCAGCAGGAAGTACAGGACTGTAAATCCGGCCAGATGGCCAATTGTTCCGAGGCCATATCGTGCCGTCGTCGTCACCATCGCTCCGAAGACGCCGAGTGGTGCCACGCGGATGATGAGGCCCATCATGCGTGAAAACAGGTCGGACACGCTTTCGATCAGTCGGACCAGCGGCAGGCCCCGGTCTCCCATGCCGCTCAGGCAGCATCCGACAAGAATCGCGAAGACCAGAATCTGAAGGACATTGCCCTGCGCAAACGCATCGGCCGGGGTGTGGGGGACGAGTGAGAGCAGAAATCCGCTAAAGCCTTCCGCACGCAGATTCTGGGCATGGCCGCCATAGGACGCGATCATCCGGGCGTCGCTCGCTGTGGGAACGAAGCCCACGCCCTGTCCGATTCCCAGCCCCATTGCCACCATGACCGCCACGACAAGCGCCACTGTGGTCATGAGTTCGAAATAGAGCATCGCGCATCCGCCAAGACGCCCCACTGTCTTCAGGGAGCCCGCACCCAGAATGCCGAGTGTTACGATGCAGAACAGTAGCGGCCCGACCGCCATGATGATGAGGCGCATGAACAGCGCTGTCATCCAGCCCACGTCATCTGCCAGAAAAGGGCAGAACAGCCCCGCACCAAGCCCCAGAACGGTCGCCAGAACGACCTGCGCGAACAGGCTTTCCGCAAAAGACTTCACCATGCTGCGACGGCTCCGTCGCTCCGGGGGTCAGTTGCGCCTTCGAGCCGTCCGTTCTCGTGACGGACTAATGCACCAGCATGGCCCATGATAATGGACTGTTCTTCAAGCGCCTCGACGACGTGGCCGGCCGTTTCAAGCTGCGACATCACATCCGGGCTGAAACCCGGCTCCACCTTGAGCGACAGGCTCTCTTCCCCCCATGTTCGTCCGAGCAGCCAGCGGGGGCGGCGGATGGCCTCCTGAAGCGGAACGCCGTGGCGGACGTGACGGCTGAAGACCGCGGCCTGTGTCTGGGGCTGCCCTTCGCCGCCCATGGTGCCGTAAACCATGGTCCGTCCGTCGCGGAGTCGGGCTGCGGCCGGGTTGAGCGTATGAAAGGGCTTTGCGCCAGGGCGCAGGATGTTCCAGCCCGAATGGGCCAGACGGAAGGACGAACCGCGGTTCTGCCAGAACAGTCCGCTCTGTGGCAGCATCACGCCGGAGCCGAACTCGAAATACAGGCTCTGGATCATGCTGACGGCCACGCCATTGCGGTCGATCGCGCCCATCCAGGTCGTGTCGCCCCACTGCGTCTGTTCCGTCCAGGGCATGGCACGGGTCATGGACATTCGGGCGGCCATCGCCTCCAGCCGTGCCGGATCGGCGAGCAGGCTCCGCGCCAGCGCTTCGGAATGCTCGCTGCCATCCGTGTGACTGTTGCGATAGAGAAACGCCTGTTTGGTCGCCTCGACCAGCCCGTGGATGTGCGAAAAGCTCTCCGGCCCGTCCTCGCGGCTCAGATGATCCGAGAGCGCAAGGATCAGAAGCGATGCCACGCCCTGGGTGGGAGGCGCGGTGTTGTAGAGGGTGCCATCGCTCGTCTGGGCCTGAAGCGGTTCCTTGACCTCCGCGCGATGCGCCAGAAGATCCAGTGACCGGACCGGGCTGCCTGCCGCCGCCAGGTCCGCCGCCAGACTGCGGGCGAGCGGACCGTTATAGAAGCTCCGCAAGCCGTCCCGGTTGAGCATCCGCAGCGTCTGGGCCAGTTCCGGCGATTTGCGGATGCTTCCTGCCGTCCAGGGTTTGCCTTCGGGAAAGCAGACCCGCGCCAGTGTCGGGTCTGACATCAGTTCGTGCTGTTTCTGCGCGAGCAGGGCGCCCTCGCTTTCGGAAACCACCCGGCCATGTTCGGCGTAATGGATGGCGTCGCGCAGCAGCCGGTCCAGCGGCAGGGGATCGCGCAGTTCGGCGCTCAGTTCCAGCGCGGTTTCCCAGCCCGAGACTGTACCCGCAACCGTATTGGCCGCAAGGCCGCCGCGCCAGGGAATGACGGTGTGCCCGGCTTCGGTATAGATCGTATGTTCGGCGCCCATCGCCAGCGCTCCGCAGGCGTCAATCGCCACGGTGCGGCCGTCCGGATGGCAGATCAGCCAGAACGCATCGCCGCCCAGCCCCGTCATGTGCGGATACACCACGGCCAGCGTGGATGCCGTGGCGACGACGGCCTCAATGGCCGTGCCGCCTTCGCGCAGGACATCCAGCCCCGCCTGACTGGCCAGATGGTGCGGCGACGTCACCATTCCGCCAAGAGCGTTGGGTGTGAGCATGGTTTCGTCCTTAAACTGGGAGGAGTTCGGGCTGAAGGCGCGGGACATGCGCGCATAGCGTCCGGATCAGCAGGTCTTCGGGGCCCTGCGCGGTTTGATGGCGGGTGGAGGCGATGAATTCCACCTGCGGCATGTCCGGCAGAAGGCCCGGCGCGCAATGCGGCAGATGCTCCACATTTCGCAGAAACGCGGGTTGCGGGGTGACGCCATATCCTGCGCGGACAGCGGCCAGAAGTGCCCCGAGACTGCCGCTGGTAAAGGCCAGATGCCACGCTCTTCCGCTCTTGTTGAGCGTCTCGATCGCCAGTCTGCGTGTTACGCTGCCATCGGGGAATGTGACGAGCGGAATGGACTGTTCTGCCGGAAATTCGGTGCCAGCGGGCGCGTACCAGCGCATCTCCTCGGTCCAGAGTTTCTGGCCGCGTGTCTCGCTTGTGCGTCGCATCCCGCACCAGACATCCAGTTCTCCCTGTTCCAGAAGATGCGCCAGATGCGCCGACAGCCCCACGGTCAGCGTGATCTGAAGGGAGGGGTGGGAGGCGCGGAAGGTTCCAAGAATTTCGGGAAAGCGCGTCAGGAGCAGGTCTTCCGTCACACCCAGCCGGATTGTCCCGCGCGGCGCTTCCTGCCGGAAGCGGGACAGGATGCTGTCCTCGCATTGCAGAAGCTGTCGGGCCAGACCGATCAGCGCCATGCCGTCTCCGGTCAGACGCACGCTTTTGGTGCTGCGGGCCAGCAGGCGCGTGCCAAGCTGTTCCTCCAGCCTGCTGACATGCTGGCTGATGGTGGACTGGCTCACCCCCTGGCTCTGCGCGGCTGACGTGAAATGCAGCGTCTCCGCGACGGCGAGAAAGGATTGCAGATGGAACGGATCGAGATGGATCTGATCTTTCATGCCAATATGTGGGACCATATTTATTGGCAGGTCAACTTGATCTGATTCCGTTATGAGCGCAAAGTTCCCCCGCTTGACCCATCACCCCGGACAGGAGCCCCCATGACAGCCCACGGAGCCCGCGCCGTCGAGCGGTGCCGTCTTCTCGCAGATGGTCCGTTCAGCGAGACGCCGGGCAGTCTGTTCCGATTCTGGCTCGGTCCTGCCTATCAGCGCACGCTTGCGCAGGTCGCAGAATGGATGGAAGAGGCCGGTCTGGGTACCCGTCTGGATGCTGCCGGCAGCCTTGTCGGGCGCTACGAGGGGCTTGTGCCGGGTGCTCCGGCCCTGATGATCGGTTCGCATCTTGATACCGTCCGCAATGGCGGTGCTTTTGATGGCAATCTGGGCGTCATGCTGGGGATCGAGCTTGTTTCCGCCCTGAAGGAAGAGGGCACTCGCCTGCCATTCGCCATCGAGGTCATGGGGTTCGGAGACGAAGAGGGGTCCCGTTTTGCAGCCCCCATGATCTGTTCCCGCGCCATGGCCGGGCTGATTGAATCCATTCCCGAAGGCATGACGGATGCGTCCGGCGTGACCATGGCCGAAGCCATGATCCGTTATGGTCTTGACCCGGCGCGCCTGAGTGAAGCCGCCCGTCGGCCGGATGAGCTGATCGCTTATATTGAGCCTCATATCGAACAGGGCCCGGCGATCGAAAGCGTGGACGGAGAAATCGGTGTCGTCACCGCCATTGCCGCCCAGACCCGCCACCGGGTGACCGTCACCGGCCAGTCCGATCATGCGGGTACGACGCCCATGAGCATGCGTCAGGACGCCCTGACGGCGGTGGCTGAAATGATTCTCGCTGTTGAACGTCATGGCCGCTCCGGAGGCGCCACGCAGGTTGCCACGGTCGGGCAGGTTGAGGTCGTGCCCAATACCTCGAATGTTATTCCGGGCGAAGTTCGCTTCTCGCTCGACATGCGGGCTGAAACCGACGCGGCTCGGGATGCGATGGTGGGCGCCATTCGCGCAGATCTGCACGCCATCGCCGCCAGCCGGGGCGTCGGCATCACGTTCGACACGCCGCAAGTCCTGCCTGCCGCTGCCTGTGCGCCCGAACTGGTGGAGCGCCTGTCCCGGGCCGTGACAACCGTGACCGGCCGTCCGGCCCAGCGCGTTCTCAGCGGTGCTGGGCATGATGCCATGGCCATGGTCGATCTGTGCCCGATGGGGATGCTGTTCATCCGCAGCCCCGGCGGCCTCAGCCATCATCCCGATGAAACCGTTCGTGTGGGAGACGTCGCGCTCGCCCACCGCGCCCTGCTTGCCTTCGTCAAGGAGTTCCAGTCATGAGCCAGCCCTCAACTTACGCACAGCTCGACCCGCCGTCCCGCCTGCTGATGGGGGCGGGGCCGACCAACGTCCATCCGCGCATCCTGCGCGCCATGTCCTATGACGTGATCGGCCAGATGGACCCGGAAATGACCGCCTATATGGACGAGGTCATGGCCCTGTACCGCGAAGTCTTCCGCACGAAGAACCACTGGACGCTGCTCGTGAACGGCTCGGCCCGGTCGGCTATTGAAGCCGCTCTGGTGTCGCTGGTCTCACCGGGTATGAAGGTCGTCATTCCACGTTTTGGCCGCTTCGGCCTGCTGCTGACGGAAATCGTCCATCGCTGCGGCGGTATCCCGTGTACGGTGGATGTGGAATGGGGGGAGGTCGTTGACCCAGCCCGCATCGAGGCCGCCATCATTGAGCACAAGCCCGGTCTGGTCGCCTGTGTGCATGGCGACACGTCCACCACGACCGCCCAGCCGCTCGAAGAGATCGGCCGGATCTGTCGCAAGCATGACGTGCTGTTCTATGTGGATGCCACTGCCACCCTCGGCGGCATGACGTTCGAGACCGACGCCTGGAATATCGACGTCGCCACGGCAGGACTTCAGAAATGCCTGAACGGTCCTCCGGGTTCCGCGCCGATCACGCTGTCGGATCGTGCCGTCGCCGCCATTCTTAAGCGCCGTCACGATGAAGCCGGGATTGCCACCGGTCAGGAACAGGGGAGTGGTCCGGTCATCCAGTCGAATTATTTCGATCTGGCGATGCTGATGAACTACTGGTCTCCGGCCCGGATGAACCATCATACCGAAGCGACCTCCATGCTTTATGCCGCGCGTGAGACGGCACGTCTGGTTGTGGAAGAGGGCGTGGAGGCCCGTGTTGCGCGTCATGTCAGGGCAGGGCGCGCCATGGTTGCCGGGCTGCGGGCCATGGGGCTGAAGGTCTATGGCGACGATACCACCCGCATGAGCAATGTTACCGGCGTCTGGGTGCCGGACGGTGTGGACAATGCCCGCATCCGTGAACTGATGCGCGACGATTTCGGGATCGAGATCGTCTCGTCCTTTGGACCGCTGACCGGGAAGATCTGGCGCATCGGGGCCATGGGTCTCAACGCCCGCAAGGACAAGGTGCTCCTTACGCTGGCCGCGCTCGATTCCGTTCTGGCTGGCGAAGGCGTTACGCTGAATCGTGGTGCGGGCGTGGATGCTGCCCGTGCTGCCTGGGACGCGGCCTGAGCAGTTTTCGGGCCGGGAACTCTATCTGGAAGCTCTATTTCGGATGGTTCTTCCGGCCTGAACCACTTTTCTTCCCGCCACCGTCTTCCTTATTGACCGTGGCCCAGGCGCGGCGCTCCGCTTCCTTTTCGGAGATGCCGCGCTTTTCGTAGCTCTCCTCGATATGCTCCGCTTTGCGCTTCTGTTTGTCGGTATAGGCTGACTTATCCCCACGAGGCATGATCCTGCCCTCCTGCATGAGATCCAGCCTCCTCTACGTCCGGACCCGACACGCGTTCCCCGGCGCTTTGTCCCTACACAAACAGGTGTAAGGGCAGGAGTGCGGGCTTGATCCGAAGCCCTCATGGCGCGAGCATCTCCGGACTTCATTGCCGCCCGGAGAACATGCAGAATGTCGCTCGTCTTTCATCATACGCCCGAACGTGTCGCAGTCTGGCGAGAGAAATTCGCTCGTGCCCGGCCGGATATCCCGTTTCATGTCTGGCCTGAAACCGGCCCGAAAGAAGATGTCCGCTATCTTGCGGCCTGGCAGACGCCGGACGATCTCGGCGCGCTTTTTCCCAATCTGGAAGTCCTGTTCTCGCTGGGCGCAGGGATCGATCAGCTCAATCTGGCCAATATTCCCCCCGGCGTGCAGATCATCCGCATGGTGGAGAACAGTCTGGTTGAGGGCATGATCGAATATGTTCTGTGGGCGGTGTTTTCCTTCCATCGGGACATGTTCCGCTAAGCGCGCCAGCAGCGCGAGCATGTCTGGAACGGTTCGCACAACCGTCCTGCGAAGCTCTATCGCGTTGGCGTCATGGGGATGGGAGAACTGGGGAGCCCGGTTCTGGAGAAGCTCGTCTCTTTCGGATACGAATGCCGGGGCTGGAGCCGCAGCCGCCGGGAGGTCACGGGCGTGACATCCTTTGCGGGAGAAGCGGAGCTGGGCGAGTTTCTGGCACAGACCGACATTCTGGTCTGCCTTGTCCCGCTGACGGAGGCCACGCGCGGCATCCTCAACCGCGACCTTTTTGAAAAACTGCCGAAAGGCGCGTGCGTCATCAACTGCGGACGCGGTGGTCATCTGGTGCAGGACGATCTGATCCCGGCGCTCGATAGCGGACAGCTGTCACAGGCGGTTCTCGATGTCGCCACGCCCGAACCGCTGCCGCCCGAACATCCGTTCTGGGATCATCCGCGAATTTTCCTGACCCCCCATATCGCCAGCGCCGCGCAGTCGGAAAGCGCGGCCGAGGTCGTTCTGGCCAATTTGCGACGCTACGAAGCGGGCGAGTCCATGACCGGCGTTATCGACACAGGACGGGGTTACTGAAGATGAGGGCCGGTTTTTGCATTTTCCGGCTTGCCAACCCTCAAGGGCTCGGTTAGAACGCGCCCACCTTGATGGGTGCGCCGGTGTAGCTCAGCTGGTAGAGCACGTCATTCGTAATGATGGGGTCGGGAGTTCGAATCTCTTCACCGGCACCATCAAGGTCTTTCTGAAAATCCGACTATGATGTTCCGTGTCCTGTCTGTCGGACACGGTGCGGCCTCATGGTGCGGATCTTCACATTTTTTCAAAACATTGCCGATAAAATCCGCGTCCTCTGGGCAATATGCCTGTAATGGGACTACGGTGAGTGTCGATATCCCGATGCAGAGGACTGCCCGGAGGAGGGCAGACTGTCAAAAGACGGCTCCCTGCGCTAGGTTAGGAGCCCGATGTCTGACCGTTTCCATAAACGGCTGTGGCGCAATGCCGTCAGCTTCTCCCGCAGTCAGGAGCCTCACGCCTCCATCCACGCGGTGGAGGGTCTGCGCGAATGCCCGACCTGCGGCCTTTTTCAGCATGTCCCGCGTCTC
Organism: Gluconobacter sp. Dm-44; assembly: GCF_018256175.1. Taxonomy (NCBI): domain Bacteria; kingdom Pseudomonadati; phylum Pseudomonadota; class Alphaproteobacteria; order Acetobacterales; family Acetobacteraceae; genus Gluconobacter; species Gluconobacter sp. Dm-44. The sequence goes on from NZ_JAERLZ010000007.1 coordinate 132,922, forward strand.
AAGCCCGGCCATCTGGCGGAGTGCCTGCGCTGTGGCTGTCAGCTTGCCCGCCGCCGCAAGACGTCCCTGATCGGCGCTCCGGCTGCTTTCTGCCTCACCTCCGCCGCACTCTATGCCGCTCTTCTCATCAGCCCTCTCATGACGCTGAATGTTTATGGGCGGGAAAATACCGTTTCCCTCATGAGTGGGCCGATCGAACTCGGACATCAGGGCTATGGTATGATCGGCGTGCTCGTCGCCCTTGTGACGGTGATCATGCCCGGGGTCATTATCGCCTTGATGGCGGCCATCCTGTATGGAGCCTCCCGCCCGCAGATGCCCGACTGGACCCCGCGTCTGCTCACCTGGTACGACCGCCTGCGCGGCTGGTCGATGGTGGAAGTCTATGTGCTGGGCGTGCTCGTGGCCTACACGAAGCTCGTTGACCTCGCGCTCGTCATTCTTCAGCCCGGCGTCTATCTTCTGGGGGGGCTGATGCTGAGCATGGCCGCCGTGGATTCGACGTTCGATGCCGAACGGATCTGGCGCAGCCGGGACATCCGTCCCACCGTTGAAGGCCATCACGGGCATCGTCTGGACGTCGCGCATCTGGATGCCCGCAACGGCGTTATTCCGCCCGTGGAAAACATGCTCTCCTGCCATGCCTGCGATCTGGTTCTGGCGTTCGATCACGCTGTGCCGCAGGAGCAGGACATGGGCGACTGTCCGCGTTGCGGACAGATCCTGCGTCGCCGCAAACCGCAGAGCCTGATCTCTGGCACATGCCTGCTGGTGGCGGGGATCGTGTTCTACCTGCCCGCCAATATCCTGCCGGTCATGACTTACACAAAGGTAGGGCAGGGCGCGCCCAGCACCATCATCAGCGGTGTGATCGAGCTGTGGCAGGCGGGAATGATCCCGTTGTCACTATTGGTGCTCTTTGCCAGTATCACTGTGCCGGTTCTCAAGATCGTCGCCCTGACCATCATGATCATCGGCACCCGGTTCCGCTCCCGTTGGCATCTGCGCAACCTCTCGAAGCTATATCGGCTCGTTGTCATTATCGGCCGCTGGTCGATGATCGATGTTTTTATGATTTCCATCCTCGTCGCCGTTGTGCATTTCGGCTTTCTGGCGAATGTCACAGCCGATCCGGGGATGGTATGCTTTGCTCTGGTCGTGATTCTGACCATTTTCGCAGCAGAGCTTTTCGATCCCCGCAGCATGTGGGATGCAGCCGGTCTTAACGGCGTGGTTGCCCCTCCTCTGGCGGATGGGACGCCTCCTGAGACAGAGTCTCCGACCGAGTCCGTTCCTCAACTGCCTTCTTCTGACCCAAACGACATGGAGCCTGAACGCGCGTGAGCGATTCCCGAAACAACCGGGGGGAGCAGCCGGTCTCGCCCAAGGAAGCCCCGGTGCGCCGCACCCGCTTCTCTCTCATTCTGCTGATTCCCGTGGTGGCCATTCTCATCGCCGGATGGCTGGCGTGGGAGCATTTTGCCACGCGCGGCCCCGAAATCACCATCACGTTTGAAACGGCGGATGGCCTGACACCCGGCCAGACGCAGGTAAAGAACAAGGCCGTAACACTCGGCACGGTGCAGGACATTACCTTGAGCGACGACATGAAGCATGTCGACGTGACGGTGCAGATGAACGCCAACAGCGCCCATATCCTCACCGATCACACCCGTTTCTGGGTCGTGCGTCCGCGGATCAACGGTGCCAGCATCACCGGCCTCGATACGCTGTTCTCCGGTGCCTATATTGCTCTGGACCCCGGAACGGATGATGGCCACTACCAGAAGTTCTTCAAAGGACTGGAATCACCGCCCGGCGTCCGATCGGACCAGCCGGGTGAGACGTTCTGGCTGGTGTCGCCTTCGCTGGGCTCGCTTGGTCCGGGGTCGCCGGTCTTCTTCCGCGATCTCCAGGTGGGCGAGGTGCTTGGCTATACGATGCCGCCGGGTGGCAGAGGGCCGATCGTCATTCAGGCCTTCGTCAAGGCGCCCTACGACCACTATCTGCGGACGGACAGTCGTTTCTGGAACGTCTCGGGCGTTCAGGTGGGCCTTGGTGCGGGCGGGTTGAAGGTCCAGCTCAAATCGCTTCAGGCTCTGTTCTCTGGCGGCATTGCCTTTGGTCTGCCGGAACAACGCCTTGCCATTGACCTGCCCACTGCCCCCGCTAATTCCGTCTTCAAGCTCTATGCCAGCGAAGCCGATGCCGATAACGCCCGTTATCACAAACGTCTGCGGGTCGTGACGTATATCAACTCTTCCGTCAAAGGCCTGACGAACGGCAGTCAGGTAACGATGTTTGGTCTCCAGATCGGCACGGTTACGGATGTCCGACTCCTTCTGCAGGGACCGACGAAGCTGCCCCGTGTCCGCGTGGATATGGAGCTTGAGCCTGAGCGCATGCTTTCGAACTGGGATGAGCGGCTCGAGAACAGCAGGGATGCGCCTGTGGAAAAATATCTTCAGGCTTTCGTAGCCGAAGGGATGCGCGCCTCGGTCCAGAGCGCCAGCTTCCTGACTGGCGAATCGATGATCGCCCTGCAATTCGTCAAGAGCGCGCCCGTCACTACCCTGACCTATGAAGGGGATGTCGCCGTTCTCCCCAGTCAGGCAGGCGGTATGGACGGGATCATGGAATCCGTCTCCACCATTACCGACAAGATCGCAGCAATGCCGCTGACCGAAATCGGTGGGCACGTAAACGATCTTCTGGCGCATGCGGATGGTCGTCTGAACAGTCCTGAAGTCACGCAGTCCCTCGCGGCCTTGCGCGATTCGCTCCAGAACCTGAACAAACTGACGAAAACCGCCAACCAGAACCTGCCGGAACTGATGAAGAGCCTTCAGACCACAATGAACAGTGCGCAATCGGTTCTGGGGTCTTATGGCGGCGACACGGATTTCCACCGCAGCCTTCAGGGCATGATCGTCCAGCTGACCCAGATGTCACGGTCCCTGCGTTTCCTTACGGATTATCTGGATCACCACCCCTCTGCTCTCATTACCGGCCGCAGGAACTGAGCCATGACACAGTCTTCGACGCCCCGCCTTCGTTTCCTGTCCCTGATGGGTGCTCTGGGGATGAGCGGCCTTCTTGCAGCATGCAGCAGCGACCCGACGCTCTATACGCTCGCACCCGTACCGGGAGTGGCGCAGGCCGGTGGTCCCGTCGTGGTCGAGGTCCGGACGCCTGTTGTCAGCACACGGCTGGATCGTGACACGATCGTCAGAGCCAATGAGGATTACCAGACGCGTCTCGCAAGCGGTACAAGCTGGAGCGAGCCGCTTTCGGACATGGTCGGTCAGACGCTGACAAGTGATCTGGCCCAGCGTCTGCCGGGCACGACTGTTTTTGCCGAGAATGATGCGGTGAGCACGACTCCGTCAGCCTATGTCGAACTGACCGTTCGTAATTTCGAAGCCGATTCGGCAGGACATGCGCTCGTGACGGGCACGCTGTCAGTTCATCCGGCAGGGAAGATGATTGGTCCTGTGCTGACATCGCCTGTCGTCTGGCAATCGCAGGATGCGGTGGCGTCCAGTACGACAAAGCTGACCGCAGCCCTGAGTCAGGGGGTAGCTGCGATTGCCGATCAGGCCGCCGAAAAGCTGCGTCTCCTTCCGCCCCCGGTCACGAACTGATGGGGCTCAGCAGAAGGTACAAACAAAAAAGGCTCCCGGAATGGGAGCCTTTTTTGTTGGAAGAACCGACAGACTGAAAAGTGTTAGAGCTTTTCAACCTGCGTGAAGTCGAGGTCAACAGGGGTCGAGCGACCGAAAATGGACACGCTGACCTTGAGGCGCTGACGCTCGTCGTCGACATCCTCGATCATGCCGGTGAAGGACGTAAACGGACCATCGGCCACGCGGATCTGCTCGCCAATCTCGAAAGACAGGCTGGAACGGGGGCGCTCGACGCCTTCCTGAGCCTGCTTCATGATCCGGTCGGCTTCGGCAGCCGTGATGGGGGTCGGACGGTTGCGGGTTCCGAGGAAGCCCGTGACCTTGGGGGTGTCCTTGACGAGATGCCAGGCTTCGTCCGTCAGTTCCATCTTGACGAGGACATAGCCCGGAAAGAACTTGCGCTCCGCATTGACCTTACGGCCGCGGCGCATTTCCGTCACGTCTTCGGAAGGGACGAGGATCTGTTCGAAGTGGTCCGAAAGGCCCTTTTGCGCCGCCTGTTCCTGAATGTGACTCGCGATCTTTTTCTCGAATCCGGAATAGACGTGAACAACATACCAACGCTTCGCCATGGTGCGAACCTAGCCTCCGACGCCAAAAAGTCCGCGGACGCCAAGGCCGATCAGCTGGTCCACGATGAAGAAGAAGATGCAGGTCACGGTGACCATGACCAGCACGGCACCTGACGTGATCAGGGTGTTGCGACGGGTCGGCCACGTGACGCGCTTCGCTTCGGCGCGGACGTCACGGACGTAAGCGACCAGATTGAAGCCGGATCCGTTCTTTTGAGGCGCTGTTTTCCGCGACTCGTCTTTCGGGGTACTGACCGACACCATCGTCCTCGAATCAAGTGAAAGTCCCGCTCCCGGTGTCGGGGGGGACATCCGGCGAGAAGGAGTGGCAGGGGCGGAGGGTCTCGAACTCTCAACCTCCGGTTTTGGAGACCGGCGCTCTAGCCAATTGAGCTACACCCCTATCGTCGTGCAAGGCGTCTTGTGAACGTCATGCCAGCGACAGTGGTCGCAAAAGAGAATGTTCAGGACTGAAAGTCAAGTGCCCTGAAGATCTTTGTTGTGGAATTTCCATTTTGGATTTTCCCCTCTTGCGGGCTCGACAGGAGATGGAGTAAGGACACTCCCAATCCGAGCGGGCGTAGCATAGTGGTAATGCAGTAGCCTTCCAAGCTTCTTAGGAGGGTTCGATTCCCTTCGCCCGCTCCAGATTTCCAGAAAATTCAGTTCCTGCCCTCACTGCCACTGGCAGGGAGTATGCGACGGTGTTGCGTCTCCGAACTGGAGAACCTGAAGTGCTACGGCCGCATCGCCGACATTTCCGGACAGATGGCCCTTGGGGTCCGAGCCGTGAGCAACTGGCGCCACGTCCTCGCTGAGCAGGATGTCTCCCGGATTCAGCTCGACGCTGGTCCCGTCCATGGCTTTGACGAAATAGATTCCCGAAAGCGGCACGATCCACTGCACCCGATGACTTTCGCTCCATCCTCCCTTCCAGTGTGGAGGCTGAACGCGCAGGGTCACGGTTGCCGGTCCGTCATGGGGGCTGCTGAGCATGATCTTGTCGCCATCAGGCGTGAGAGAATCTTCATGGAAGGTCGACATCTTGCATTTGGTCAGATGCGTGGTTCCCTGCGGATCGGTCCAGTTGTCCCAATAGGAGATGGTGGGGAAGGAGGGTTTGTCCTCGATGGGGGTCGCATGAGCCACTGGACCCAGGACGGGGACGGACAGGGCGCCGAGCAGGAGAAAAAGGCGCTTCTGGATAGACATCGAATCTCCATATGTTTTTTGTTGGGGAGGGTATGACGAGGCAGAAGAAAATCTGCCGGAAAGCCGCTGTGAAGCGCCCGTCATGCCAGTTCGGCATCATAAAGCGCAAACCCGCGTCACGATCCTTCCGTCTGAGGGGGCTATTTGCGATCCTCTTGGTTGCGCAGGGCTGGGACAGCGTGCTAGAGGCGGCGCCAAGTGGAGGACCGGGTTTCAGACGAATCCTGCGCAGGGACGTCTATGCCCGGTCCGGACAGTTTTGATGCAAGGGACCGGATAAGCCGGTTCCGGCCGCACTCTGCGGCGGATTTAGTGAGACGGAACACGCGTGTGACGGTGACACAGGTGCCGCAGGTTGGACAGACAGGGGGCTTGGCCCAGCGCTACGCCCGTGCGCTTTATGATCTCGCTTCGGAGCAGGGGATTCTTCCCGATGTTCTGGGTGAAGTGAAGGCGCTGCGTACCGCCATTTCCGAAAGCGACGACCTGCGGAAATTTCTGGCTGACGCCCGGTTGGACATCCGCCAGGGCCAGACGGTTTCGACTGTGCTGATGTCGAAGCTTGGTTTTGGGGACGTCCTGCGCCGGTTTGTCGGCGTTATCGCGGACAATCGCCGCCTGCCTGATCTTGCATCCATTCTGGACGGTGTTCTGGCGCTTGATTCCGCTCTTCGCGGCGAAGTCGTGGCCGAAGTCCGCTCCGCACAGCCTCTTAACGACACGCAGCGCAGCCAGCTTCAGGCCCGACTGGCCGAAGCTGGCTACAGCCGCGTGTCCATGACCGAACATACGGACGCTGCCCTCCTTGGTGGCATGACCGTACGGATCGGTTCCACACTCTTTGATACTTCGATCGCCGGGCGCCTGACCCGCCTGCAGAACGCCATGAAGGGAGCCGCGTGATGGATATCCGTCCCGCCGAGATTTCGGACATCCTCAAGCAGCAGATCGCGTCTTTCGACCAGGTCGAGACCGTTTCCGAAACGGGAACGGTCCTGTCCATCGGCGACGGCATCGCCCGCGTCTACGGCCTGAACAATGTCATGGCCGGTGAAATGGTCGAGTTCGAAGGAACCGGCCTCAAGGGCATGGCCCTGAACCTCGAAGCCGACAATGTCGGTGTGGTTCTGTTCGGCGATGGCGACGGCATCCGCGAGGGCGATACCGTCCTGCGTACGAAGTCCGTGGTTGAAGTGCCGGTCGGCAAAGGCCTGCTGGGACGTGTGGTTGACGGTCTGGGCAACCCGATCGATGGCCGTGGCCCGCTGACGGACGTTGAATACCGCCGCGCCGAAGTGAAAGCTCCGGGCATCATGCCGCGCCAGTCGGTCAGCGAGCCGATGCAGACGGGCATCAAGGCCATCGACGCTCTCGTTCCCATCGGACGTGGCCAGCGTGAGCTGATCATCGGCGACCGCCAGACGGGCAAGACCGCGATCCTGATCGACACCATTGTCGCCCAGAAGCCGGTCAATGCCGAAGGCGATCCAAAGAAGTCCCTGTACTGCATCTATGTCGCCATCGGCCAGAAGCGCTCCACGGTGGCTAATCTGGTCCGCACGCTGACCGAACATGGCGCGATGGAATTCTCCATCGTTGTTGCCGCTACGGCCTCCGATGCGGCTCCGATGCAGTATCTCGCACCGTACACGGCCTGCGCCATGGGTGAGTATTTCCGCGACAACGGCATGCACGCTCTTGTCTGCTATGACGATCTGTCCAAGCAGGCTGTGGCTTACCGTCAGATGTCCCTGCTGCTGCGTCGTCCGCCGGCACGTGAAGCCTTCCCGGGTGACGTGTTCTACCTGCACTCCCGTCTGCTGGAACGTGCGGCCAAGATGTCCGACGCCAATGGCGGCGGCTCCCTGACGGCCCTGCCGGTCATTGAGACGCAGGCTGGTGATACGGCTGCCTACATCCCGACCAACGTGATCTCCATCACCGACGGTCAGATCTTCCTTGAGACGGACCTGTTCTACAAGGGCATCCGTCCGGCCGTGAACGTTGGTGGCTCCGTGTCCCGCGTGGGTTCTGCAGCCCAGATCAAGGCGATGAAGCAGGTTGCCGGCAAGATCAAGTTGGAGCTGGCGCAGTATCGTGAAATGGCTGCGTTCTCGCAGTTTGCTTCCGATCTGGATGCCGCAACCCGCAAGCAGCTCGATCGTGGTGCGCGCCTCGTCGAACTGCTGAAGCAGCCCGAGACGTCCCCGCTGCCCGTCGAAGAGCAGGTTGTTGTTCTTTACGCCGGTACGCGTGGCTACGTTGATCCGATCGCAGTGGACAAGGTTGTGGCCTACGAAGCCGCCCTCCTGTCCGAGCTGCGCGGTGCGGGCTCTGACATCCTGACGGCCATTCGCAATGACCGCCAGATCAAGCCGGAGACGGAAGGCAAGCTCAAGGAGCTGCTCGAAGCATTCGGCAAGCGCTTTTCGGCCTGAGGATAGCCCATGGCTTCGCTGAAGGAACTGCGTGGACGGATTACGGGCGTCAAATCGACGCGCAAGATCACGAACGCGATGAAAATGGTCGCAGCCTCCAAGCTGCGACGCGCCCAGATGCAGGCCGAAGCGGCTCGCCCCTATGCCGACGCCATGCGTCGCATGATGGCAGAGCTGGCGACGGCGACCCGGGGTGAGGACGCGACAAGCCTGCCGCGCCTTCTCGCGGGAACGGGCAAGGACCAGACCCATCTCGTGGTGGTGCTGACCTCTGACCGTGGCCTTGCTGGCGGCTTCAACGCCAATATCGTCCGCAGTGCCCGTCAGCTGGTCGATACGCTGGTATCGGAAGGCAAGACGGTCCGCATCCTGCCGGTCGGGCGCAAGGGAGCCGATATCCTCGTGCGTCACTATCCGGACATGATCGTTGATCGTCTGGCCGGAACCGAAGGCAAGGATGTCGGGTTCGACAAGGCTACCGACATCGGAAGCCGGATCGTGACCCTTCTGGAAGCTGGCGACATCGACCGCTGCACGCTGGTCTATAACCGCTTCCTCAATGCCATGACGCAGGTTCCGGTCCAGGCACCTCTGGTTCCGCTCGCGGTTCCCGAGAACGACAATGCTGCTCTGGATGCCGACACAGCCCAGTACGAATTCGAGCCGGACGAGACGACGCTTCTGACGCAGCTTCTGCCGCGCAACCTTCAGGTCCAGATCTTCTCGGCCCTGCTGGAAAGTGCTGCTGGCGAGCAGGGTGCGCGCATGACCGCGATGGACAATGCCAGCCGCAATGCCAGCAAGGCCATCGACCGTCTGTCGCAGAAGTACAATCGTACGCGTCAGGCCAACATCACCAACGATCTGATCGAAATCATCTCCGGCGCAGAAGCCGTTTGAGATCACGCAGGAGACGAATCCGATGTCCGAAACCCTTACCCCTTCTGCCGGAGCTGCCAACAACGTGGTCGGCCGCGTCACTCAGGTGCGTGGCCCCGTCGTGGACGTGCAGTTCGAAGGCGATCTTCCCTTCATTCTGAACGCCCTGCACGTCCAGAACGGCGATCATACGCTGGTTCTGGAAGTTGCACAGGAAATCGGCGAGCGTCAGGTCCGCTGCATCGCCATGGACACGACCGACGGCCTGGTCCGTGGCGCCGAAGTCCGTGACACGGGCACGCAGATCATGGTGCCGGTTGGCCCGGCAACGCTCGGCCGTATCCTGAACGTCGTTGGTGAGCCCATCGACGAGCGCGGCCCGATCAGCAGCGAACTGCGCTTCCCGATCCACCGCCCGGCTCCGGCTTTCGAAGATCAGGCCGCTGCGTCCGAGATCCTCGTGACCGGCATCAAGGTCGTCGATCTGCTCTGCCCGTACCTCAAGGGTGGCAAGATCGGTCTGTTCGGTGGCGCCGGCGTCGGCAAGACGGTCATCATTCAGGAACTCATCAACAACATCGCGAAAGCCCATGGCGGCGTGTCCGTCTTCGCCGGTGTCGGCGAGCGTACGCGTGAAGGTAACGACCTGTATTTCGAAATGCAGGACGCAGGTGTCATCAAGATCGCCGAAGATGGCTCGACCGAGGGTTCCAAGGTTGCGCTGGTCTATGGCCAGATGAACGAGCCGCCGGGAGCGCGTTCGCGCGTCGCCCTTACGGGTCTGTCGCTTGC